>NZ_JBIWOW010000036.1:0-65798 GCF_044767945.1 Kitasatospora sp. NPDC101183
GACACCCCCATCATCACCCTCGACGCCCGCCGCCGCGACAGCGCCAAAAGCGCCCTCATCACCCTCGTCGAACACGCCCTCCTCGCCCGACTCCGGTGATCAGAACGACTGTGGCCCGAGGGAGTTGATCAACTCCCTCGGGCCACTGGCGTTTTCGGGGCGACTACTCGGCGGGCTCCAGGCCCGCGCGGATCAGGCCGTAGGTGTAGGCGTCCTCAAGTGCCAGCCAGGAGGCGGCGATCACGTTGTCCGCCACGCCCACGGTCGACCAGGTGGTGGAGCCGTCGGTGGACTCGATCAGCACCCGGGTCTTCGAGCCGGTGCCGTGCTGGCCCTCCAGGATGCGGACCTTGTAGTCCACCAACTCGAAGCCGGCCAACGGCGGGTAGATGCCCTCCAGGGCCGCGCGCAGCGCCTGGTCCAGCGCGTCGACCGGGCCGTTGCCCTCGCCGGTGGCGATCCGGCGCTCGCCCTTGGCCCAGAGCTTGACGGTGGCCTCGTTGCCCGAAACCCCGTGGGGGCCCTGCTCGCTGATGGTCCGCCAGGACTCCAGGGAGTAGAAGCGGTCCCGGCTGCCGCGCACCTCGTCGCGCAGCAGCAGCTCGAAGGAGGCGTCGGCGGACTCGTAGGTGTAGCCGAGGTTCTCCTGCTCCTTGACCTTGGCCACCACCCGCCCGGCGAGGTCCCGGTCGGTGGAGAGGTCGTAGCCCAGCTCCTTGCCCTTGAGCTCGACGGAGGCGCGGCCGGCCATGTCCGAGACCAGCATCCGCATGGTGTTGCCGACGAGTTCGGGGTCGGTGTGCTGGTAGAGGTCCGGGTCGACCTTGATCGCGGAGGCGTGCAGGCCCGCCTTGTGGGCGAAGGCCGAGAAGCCGACGTACGGCTGGTGGGTGGAGGGGGCGAGGTTGACCAGCTCGGCGATCGCGTGCGAGATCCGGGTCATCTCGGCCAGCCGGCCCTCGGGCAGCACCGTGCGGCCGTACTTCAGCTCCAGCGCTCCGACCACCGGGAACAGGTTGGCGTTGCCGACCCGCTCGCCGTAGCCGTTCGCGGTGCACTGCACGTGGGTGGCGCCGGCGTCCACCGCGGCCAGGGTGTTGGCCACCGCGCAGCCGGTGTCGTCCTGGGCGTGCATGCCGAGCCGGGCGCCGGTGGCGGCGAGCACCTCGGCGACGGTCTCGCGCACGCCGGCGGGCAGCATCCCGCCGTTGGTGTCGCAGAGCACCACCACGTCCGCCCCGGCCCGGTGGGCGGTGCGGACCACCGCGAGGGCGTACTCGCGGTTGGCCTTGAAGCCGTCGAAGAAGTGCTCGCAGTCGATGAACACCCGCCGCCCCTGGGAGCGCAGGAACTCGACGCTGTCCCGGATCATCTCCAGGTTCTCGTCGAGGGTGGTGCGCAGCGCCAGTTCGACGTGCCGGTCGTGCGCCTTGGCGACGAGGGTGACGACGGGGGCGCCGGAGGAGACCAGGGCGGCGAGCTGCGGGTCCTCCGCGGCCTTGCCGCCGGCCCGGCGGGTGGCGCCGAAGGCGACCAACTGGGCGTTCTTCAGCTCCAGTTCGGCGGCGGCGCGGGCGAAGAACTCGGTGTCGCGGGGGTTCGCTCCGGGCCAGCCGCCCTCGATGAAGCCGACGCCGAAGTCGTCCAGGTGCCGGGCGATGGCCAGCTTGTCCGCCACCGTCAGGTTGATGCCCTCGCGCTGGGCGCCGTCGCGCAGCGTGGTGTCGAACACGTGGAAACTGTCGTCGGTGCGGCTGGCCTCGGTCATGACCCCTGGTTCTCCGTTTCGGGGAGGTTGGTGCTGCTCTACGGGACTTCGTCCCGGTTCCACTGTCCAGCATCCCGCGCGCGGCCCCGGTGTCCCCGAGCCCTTCGTGGGGGCTCTCGGCCGGTCCGGGAAACAAAAAGACCCCTCGCGGGGTGCGAGAGGTCTGCGCGCGGGTCTGGACGCTGGTGGTCGCTCCGCATCGGGTACTGCGGAGCGGTCACTGCGGACCGGCGCGCCTGCTGCTAATAATCAGCGAAAGCGAGGACACGCTCGCAGTCTGGCACACCCCCCGGGAACCGGCCCGCGCGTCTCGCGATGCGAAACGTCGCAGGCCGGAGCCGGTCCGGGCGTTCCTCGGATCAGACGATCTTGTGCAGCCAGTTGTGGGTGTCCGGGCGCTGGCCGCCCTGGATCGCCAGCAGCGCCTCGCGCAGCTTCATGGTGACCGGGCCGGGCTCGCCGGTGCCCACCGTCCAGTCGGCGGCGGCGGACTTCACCGAGCCGACCGGGGTGATGACGGCGGCGGTGCCGCAGGCGAACACCTCCGTGAGGGTGCCGTCCGCGTTGCCCTGCTGCCACTCGTCGGTGGAGATCCTGCGCTCCTCGACGGCGTAGCCGAGGTCGGCCGCCAGGGTCAGCAGCGAGGCGCGGGTGATGCCCGGCAGCAGCGCGCCGGACAGCTCGGGGGTGACGATCCTCGCGTTCTCGCCCTCGCCGAAGACGAAGTAGAGGTTCATGCCCCCCATCTCCTCGACCCAGGTGTGCTCGGCGGCGTCCAGCCAGACCACCTGGTCGCAGCCCTTGGCGGCGGCCTCGGCCTGGGCGACCAGCGAGGCGGCGTAGTTGCCCGCGCACTTCGCGGCGCCCGTGCCGCCGGGCGCGGCCCGGACGTACTCCTTGGACAGCCACACCGAGACCGGCTTGACGCCGCCCGGGAAGTAGGCGCCGGCCGGGGAGGCGATGATCATGAACAGGTACGAGTTGGACGGGCGCACGCCCAGGCCCACCTCGGTGGCGAACATGAACGGGCGCAGGTACAGGCTCTGCTCCGCCTCGTCCGGCACCCAGGACTGCTCCTGCTGGACGAGCAGCTCGACGGCCTCGACGAAGGTCTCGACGGGCAGCTCCGGCATCGCCAGGCGGCGGGCCGAGGCCCGGAAGCGCTCGGCGTTGGCCTCCGGGCGGAAGGTGGCGATCGAGCCGTCGGCCTGGCGGTAGGCCTTGAGCCCCTCGAAGATCGCCTGGCCGTAGTGCAGGGTCATGTTCGCCGGGTCCATCTCGACCGGCGCGTACGGGACGAGCTGGGCGTCGTGCCAGCCGCGGCCCTCGGTCCAGCTGATGGTGACCATGTGGTCGGTGAAGACCCGGCCGAAACCGGGGTTGACCAGCCGGGCCTCGCGCTCCGCTGCGGGCAGCGGGTGGGCGGAGGGCTTGAGGTCGAACGTGATGGGCGCCGGGGTGGGCGTGCTCATGGCTGTTTCCTTCACCGTGGGGTTGGTTCGGGCCGCCGCCACCGCCGCGACGCCACGGCCGGGGAGAGCCGGGACGAACGCACAGCGGCACGGCCCACTGTCGATACTCGCATCCAGAGGGCCGTGCCGAACAGTTGCCCGCTCCTTGGAGCGCTGCAAGCTGCGGTTATACGGTCCGGCCCGCGGGCCGGAACCTTGTTCTTGGTCCCGGTCCGCTAGCCGGATACTCGGGCGGCGAGCGCGTCGCCGACCTGGGTGGTGCTGCGGGCGCCCGAGCGCTCGGTGAGGTCCGCCGCGACGGCCGCCTCCACCTTCGCGGCCTCGGCGGCGAAGCCGAGGTGCTCCAGCAGCATGGCGACGGACAGCACGGTGGCGGTCGGGTCCGCCTTGCCCTGGCCCGCGATGTCCGGGGCCGAGCCGTGCACCGGCTCGAACATGGACGGGAACTCGCCGCTCGGGTTGATGTTGCCGCTCGCGGCCAGGCCGATCCCGCCGGTCACGGCGGCGGCCAGGTCGGTCAGGATGTCGCCGAACAGGTTGTCGGTGACGATGACGTCGAAGCGCTCGGGCTGGGTGACGAAGAAGATCGTCGCCGCGTCCACGTGCAGGTAGTCGGTGGTGACCTCGGGGAACTCCCGGCCGACCTCGGCGAAGATCCGCGACCACAGGTGCCCGGCGTGCACCAGCACGTTGTTCTTGTGCACCAGGGTCAGCTTCTTGCGCGGCCGCGCCTGCGCCCGCCGGTACGCGTCGCGCACCACGCGCTCGATGCCGAACGCGGTGTTCAGGCTGACCTCGGTCGCCACCTCCTGCGGCGTCCCGGTGCGCAGCGAACCGCCGTTGCCGACGTACGGGCCCTCGGTGCCCTCGCGGACGACGACGAAGTCGATCTCCGGCTGCCCGGCCAGCGGCGAGGCCACCCCGGGGAACAGCCGGCCCGGCCGCAGGTTGATGTGGTGGTCGAACGCGAACCGCAGCTTCAGCAGCAGCCCCCGCTCCAGCACCCCGGACGGCACGCTCGGGTCCCCGATGGCACCCAGCAGGATCGCGTCGTGGGTCTTCAGCTCTGCCAGCACGTCGTCCGGCAGGGTCTCCCCACTGCGGTGGTAGCGCCGGGCCCCGAGGTCGTACTCGGTGGTCTCCAGCTTCACATCGGCGGGAAGCACGGCATCCAGGACCTTGAGCCCCTCGGCCACCACTTCCTGGCCGATGCCGTCACCCGGGACAACTGCGAGACGAAGAGTGCGAGACATGCCCGTGACACTACTCCGCCGTCCCAGACCCTGACATACCGCGTCCACCATTCGGACGCGGTGCTCGACCCGGACTCCACCCGGGGCGCGTGCGGCCGGGCGGGCGCCCGGGGCGTGCGTAGGGTGGCGGGATGGTGCGCAGTGGGGTCGGGTGGCGGCGGGAGGTGCTGGTCTGCGGGGGTGCGGGCGGGCTGGCGGCGGGTGGGTACGCGGTGGCGGCGGGGTTGCGGGGGCGGTGGCCGGCCGGGGCCGGGGAGGTCGCGGTGCCGTACCACGCGCACCTGTGGGACCTGCTGCACGGGGACGCCTCCGGGGACCTGCTGTTCAACTGGAACAGCGGCTACGGCGTCCCGTTCCTCGCGGACTTCTTCGCCTATCTGATGAACCCGTTCTCCTGGTTGACGGCCCTGCTCCCCCGCGACCAGGGCCACCTCGCGGTCTTCCTCGTCGCCCTGGCCACCATCGCCCTCGGCACCGCCCTGATGGCCCACCTGCTCGGCCGGGTGCACCCCGGCCCGCACCGGCTGCGGGTGTTCGCCGCCCTCGGGTACGGGCTCTGCGCCTGGGTCCTGGACATCGGCGGCGCCGCCCCGATGTGGCTCTGGGGCCTGGTCTCGCTGCCGCTGCTCGGCCTCGCCGGGGACTGGTGCCTGCGCGAGCGCCACTGGACGGCCGGCGCCCTGTGCGTGGCCCTCGCCTGGGCCGGCAACCTCTACACCGCCGCACTCGCCACCCTCGTCGCCGGACTCCTGTTCGCCGTACGGCTGTTCGCCACCCCGCTGGCGCTGCGGCACCGCGTCCGGGCGGTCGGACGGGCCGTCACCATGACCGCCACCGGGCTGCTCCTCGCCGCGCCCGTGCTGTACGTCGCCGTGCGGGCCGCCCGCGGCGCCCAGCCGGAGTCCCCCGTGCAGCCGCTCGGCCCGTCCGGCCTCGGCGGCCACCTGGCCCGGCTGCTGCCCGCCGCCCAGGACGGGCGGCCGCTGCCGGACGTCGCGATCGGCGTGCTCGGCCTGCTGCTGGTGTGCGGGCTGCCGTTCAACCGCCGGGTGCGGGTGCGCGAGCGCGCCGCCTGGTGCACGGCGCTGGTGCTGGTGGTGCTCACCTTCGTCTGGACCCCGACCTACCTGGTCTGGCACGGCCTGGCGATCCCGGCCGGCGGGCCGTACCGGGTCGCCTTCGTGCTCAGCGGGCTGCTGGTGCTGGCCGGCTGGGTGTCGCTCTCCCACCGGCCGGACGCCTTCGCCCTGCTCGGCTCCGCCGCGCTCGTCGCGGTGATCGCCGCCCTGGCGGCCTCCCGGCACGGGGTGGGCGCCACGACCTGGACGCTGCTCGGCGCGGGCTGCGCCGTCCTGCTGACGGCCCTGTGGACGCTGGACCGCCGCCACACCGACCGCCGGGCCGAGGCCCTGGCCACCTGGGTGATCGGCGGCGCGGTGCTCGGCAACGCCGTCTGGTCCGGCTACTCGGCCCTCGGCGCCGCCCCCGACCCCGGCCCCTCCCCCTCGGCCGTCCGCGCCGGGCACGCGGCCGTGCGCGCCGCCGACGACTGGCCGCACGGGCGCAGCGACCCGGGCCCGCACGCCTTCGGCACCAACGACCCGCTGCTGCTCGGCGGCCAGGGCGGCGGCTACTTCAGCGCCTACCTGCCGACCGTCGCCGCCCGCCTCCTGCACGACCTCGGCGCCGGCTGGACGGCAGGCGGGCGGCAGACCGGCAGCGTCACCGACCCGGTCGGGCAGGCCCTGTTCGGCGTCCGCGGCCACCTGGACGACGGGCCGCCGCCGCAGGGCTTCACCCCCGTACGGGCGGCGGCGCCGCCGCTGGTCACCGTGCTGGCGCCGGGCGCCCGGCCGGACACCTCCTCGGTGTGGTCCCGGCAGGAGGCGCTGCTCGGCTCCCAGGTGTACGACGCGCCGGTGCCCGTCCCGGCCGGCGGCCCGGCGCCCACCCTGCACGGCACCAGCGGCTGGTCCGTCCCGTCCGGGGGCGAGGGCACGGTGTTCACGGCGGCCTGCACCCCGGGCTCGACGGCGTACTTCCACGGCGTCTGGTTCCGGGGCGAGGTCAGCGCCCTCGGCACCACCTACCGCAGCGAGGGCGAGCAGCCCACCACCGCCGAGCCGATCCGCCGGCTGGGGCCCGTCCCGGCGGACGGGGTGGTCCGGGTGACGCTGCGCCCGGACGGGATCAGCCAGGTGCCCGCCCGGCCCGTCGGCTGCCTGCGGGCGGGGGCGCTGGACGCCGCCGTGGCCCGGTCGGCGGCCACGGGCGCCACCCGCGTGGCGGCGGGCGGGCACACCCTCACGGCGGCGCTGCCGCCCGGCTCCCGGGGCACGGCACTGCTGTCCGCCCCGGCCACGGAGGGCTGGACCTGCGCGGCCGGCGACGGCCCGTACGCGGCGCCCACCCCGGTGCTCGGCATGATCGGCGTCCCCCTGGGCGGCGGCGCCGACCGCGTCTCCTGCGCCTTCCGCCCGCCCGGCCTGACGGAGGGCCTGACGGTCGCCTCCGCCGCCGCGGCCGTCCTCGCCCTGGTCACGGTCTTCGCCCGCATCTCCCGCAGCCGAAGCAGCCGGAGCGGCCGGAGCCGCCGGGAGGCGGCCGCAGCGTAGGACGGCCCGCCGGAGGGGTCCGGCGGGCCGTCCGTTCCTCACGGGCGGGGCTCAGGGGAGGGTGACCACCTCCGCCCGGCGGGTCGCCGGGTTGAGGTGGTGGAGCAGCAGGAGCTGCGAGGTGTCCCCGGCCGCGCGCTGGACGGCGAGGACGGTGCCGGGGGCCTCCGGGGTGGCGAGGGCGAGGGGGCCGCCGGGGCCGGAGCGGACGGTCAGGGGCGGGTTCAGGACGTCCAGGGCGAGGCTCGGGCGGGTGCCGTGCAGGCCGATGGAGGAGTAGGACTGCGCCGGGTCGGGCGTGCCGGGGGCGACGGTGCCCGTCCAGACGCCGTAGCGGACGGTGCTGTGCCCCGGCCCGACGCCCGGCAGGGCGCTCAGCCGGACGGGCAGGACGAGGACGTCACCGTCGAGCAGCCCGGTGTCCACGTCCCCCCAGCGGGCGTTGAGCGGCTGCACGTCCAGTTCCGCGCCGGTGCGCGCGTCTACCGCCCGGGAGACCAGCACGTCGCTGCCGCGCAGCCGGTCGGCCTTGAGGACGACGTCGGCGACGCCGTCCCCGTCCGTGTCCAGCGAGACCCGCACGCCGTAGAGCCCGACCGGGGTCGGGGCCGCCGCCCAGAGCCGGACACCGATGTACAGCTCGTCCGAGGAGGCCGCCGCGCCGACGGCCCGCAGGTTGGCGGCCCGGTCGCCGGGGCTCTGCACGCAGATGTCCCTCGGCTGGTCCGCCGAGTCGGTCGCGTCCTCCGGCCGCACGCCCGCGCCGGGGCCGACGGCGGCGCCGCTGTCGGGCGGGCAGTCGGGCCAGCGGGCGCCCTCGCCGCCGAGGGCGAAGGCGCTGACGAGCCCGGGCCGCTCGCCCGGCGCCGCGCTGCCGCCGAGCACGACGAGGGTGCCGTCCCGGGTGGTGCGGGTGGCCGCGCCGGCGCCGAGGTCGGTCACCGGGCGGGGCGCGGCGAACACCGGCACCCGCAGCTGCGGCAGCGAGGCGGCGGAGGGGGTGAACAGCACCCGCCCGGAGAGCTCGCCCCGGTAGCTGCGCGCCCTGCCGCCCTGCTGGGCGTCGATGGTCGGGTCGGGCGTGCGCCCCAACTCCCCCGGTACGGACAGGGTGACGCGCACCCGGGCCGTCCCGCCCGCCGGGACCTCGACCTGCGCGGGCGCCACCTCGTAGGCGGCGCCGGGCAGTTCGGTCGCCGCCGCGTAGCCCGTACGGTAACTGACGCTCTCGGAGCCGGAGTTGCGCAGCTCGACCTCCCGGACGAGCGCCGTCGGACCGCCGACCTCGACGGGCCCGTAGGAGACGCCGACCGCGCCCTCCACGGCGCCCTCCCCCGCCGCGTACGCGACCACGGGCGTGCGGACGGTGCGGTCGACCTGGGCCCGCCCGGCGCCGGTGCGCTCCGGCCCGTAGACGGGCCCGGTGCGGTCGTCGCCGAGGTAGGTGTCGGCGGCCGTGTTCATCAGCGCGGCCTTGAGTTGCTCGACCGTCCAGTCCGGGTGCGCGGCGCGCACCAGCGCGGCGAGCCCGGTGACGTGCGGGGTGGCCATGGAGGTGCCGTCCTCGCGCTGGCCGCCGCTGCCGCTGCCGACCTTGGCGGACCAGATGCTCTCGCCGGGCGCGGCGAGGTCGGGCTTGACGATCCCGGGGACGCCGAGGCCGCGCGAGGTGAAGTCGGTGAGGGTGTCGGCGCGGCCGGGCTGGAGCTGGGAGACGGAGCCGTGCAGCGGGTTCCCGGCGGTCGCGAGCCGGACCTGGACGGGCCCGGCGGCGGCCGCCTGCCGCAGCCGCTCGCCGTCCGCGCGGCCGAGCAGCACGGCGGGGACGCGGTCGTCCCCGGAGATCTCGGCGAGGTGGTCGCTGTCGGCCGTGTAGAGGGCGCCGACGGCGCCCGCGTCGGCGGCGTGGTCGGCGCGCGGGCCGGAGTTGCAGGCCCGCTCGGCCTCGCGGGTGCGCCAGGCGAGCACCGCGACCTTGCCGGCCAGCCGCGCCCTGTCGGCCTCGCTGAAGGCGGTGCAGCCGTCCGACTGGTCGACGGGCAGGGCGAGTTGGCCGCTCACCTCGGCGGTGGACCAGCCCTCGTAGCGCTGGCTCCAGTGGCCGGGCACGACCCCGGCGAGGGTGTCGGGGGCGAGCACGGTGACGCCGTCCACGTCCGCGTGCCCGTGGACGGAGGCGGCGACGGTGACGGCCCGGGCGGCGGTGCCGGGGCTGCCGCCGATGCCGTACACGTCGCCGTCGTTGCCGGAGGCCGCGACGACGACGGTGCCGAGTTCGGAGAGCCTGTCGACGGCGAGGGCGTCGGCGTCGTCGGGGCTGCCGAAGCGGCTGCCGAGGGAGAGGTTGACGACGTCGAGACGGCCGGAGAGGTCGCCCTTGCCGCTCGGGTCGGCGGCGAGGTCGAGGGCCTGGGCGAGGCGGTCGGTGGAGCCGTCGCAGCCGAAGACCCGGATCGCGTACAGCTGGGCGCCGGGGGCCGCGCCGGGGCCGACCTTGAAGGAGGCCGGGTCGAGCCCGGTCCGGTACGGGCCGGTGTACGGGTGCCCGTCGGCGGTGACGCCGTACCCGGCGGCCGTCCCGGCGACGTGGGTGCCGTGGCCGTTGCGCACGCAGTCGAGCGGGTTGTCGCTCGGGTGCGGGACGGGCTGGTGGTGCGGGGAGGCCGGGTCGGGGTCGTAGTCGTCGCCGACGAGGTCCTTGCCGCCGATCACCTTGGCGCTGGGGAAGAGCCCGGCGGGGGCGGGCTTGCCGCGCTCGACGGAGCGGAACGCCTCCTCGGTGCCGGGGCCGCCGAAGTCGGCGTGGGTGTAGTCGATGCCGCTGTCGATGATGCCGATCCGCACCCCCTCGCCCGTGTTTCCCTCGGCGCCCTCCCAGACGGAGGGGGCGCCGGTGAGCGGCACGGAGTACGCGTTGTCGCGCTGCTTGCGGACGATCGGGTGCACGGCCCGGACGCCGGGCAGCGCCCGCAGCGCGTCCAACCGCCCGGCGGGCGCGTCCACGGCGAGGCCGGTGAGCAGGGTGCGGGTGCGGTAGAGCTCCCGGGCGGCGGGCGCGGCCCGGTGGACGGCGGCGGAGAGCCGGTCGAGCGCCTCGCCGGCCCGGCCGCGCTGGGCGGCCCCGGCGTCGGCGGCCTCCCGGCGGACGGCCTCCGGGGAGCGCCTGGCCCGCCGGGCTCCGTCGGCGGCCCGACGCCAGGCGGGCCCGACGGCCTCGGTGTCGAGTTCGAGCAGGACGGAGGCACTGGGGCCCGGCGGGGCGGCGGAGCCCGGCCCGCCGGCGGCCGGTCCGGCGGCGAGGGCGGTGGCCCCGGTGAGCAGGGCGAGGGCGAGGCCGATCCGGGCGAGTGGACGGCCGAGGGGATGGTTGAGGGGTGGCAGGCGCACTGTGGGTTCTCTCCCCCGGCCGGGGGACTGATCCGCACACCGTGGTCGCTGACGCCCGCCCTCGCGGACGTCGATCACCCTTCCGGGGGCCCCAAATTAGGATGATCGCGTTTGCGTGGGCGAGCGACATCCCCCGAATGGACCCCGGTTGCACTCGACGGAGTGACGCGCCGTCAGCCCGCAAGGCTCAATAGGCCGATGGTAGGAGTCATCCGCCGTGGCCGGTCTCGCCGCCGTTGTCCCGGCGGTCCAGCGACCGCTGGAGCGCGGCGGCGGCGAAGGGGTTGCGCTCGGCGGCCCGGCGGCGGCGCGGGGCGCGGACGGGGGCGGCGGAGGGGGTGGAGGTGGCGCGGCGGTCGGCGGTGGTGGGCATACCTGGCTCCTTGGAAGCGGCGCGCCCGGGGGCGCGGCGGAAGGGACTGGAGGGGTACGCGCGAGAGCAGGGGTCGCCTGCCCGTGAGGGCGCACGCGCACACGGGCCGCACACCCTGGCTACAGGGGCGGCACACCGTATGGCTCTTCCACGGTACGACCCCGCACCGGCCGTGTCTGCACGGATACTTGGATTTCCTAGTATCTGAGACGAGCCGCACTCGTGAGGACGCGGCAGGGGGCGCGGCAGGGAACGCAGCAGGGCCCGGACCCCCTCACGAGCGGGGGTCCGGGCCCTGGCGGAACGGAGCCGGTCAGCCCAGGTCGACCGAGCGGGCGAAGCGGGCGCCGATCTCGGCGGCGATCGCCGAGAGGACGTCCTGCGAGATCTCGGTGTCCACGGTGATGGAGGCGAGCGCGCTGCCGCCGTCACGGGCGACCTGCATGCCCGCGATGTTGATGCCCGCGTCGCCGAGGTGCTTGCCGAGCACGCCGACCACGCCGGGGCGGTCCTCGTACTTGAAGAAGGCCATGTGGTCGGTGAGCGCCACGTCCACGTCGAAGGCGTCCACGCCGACGATCTTCTGGGTCTGCTTCGGGCCGGCCAGCGTGCCGGAGATCGCGATCTCCTCGCCGTCCGCGAGGGTGCCGCGCACGGTGATCACGTTGCGGTGCTCGGGGCTCTCGCTGGAGGTGGTCAGACGCACCTCGACACCGCGCTCCTGCGCGAACAGCGGGGCGTTGACGTACGAGACCGTCTCGGCCACGACGTCCTCGAACACGCCCTTGAGCGCGGACAGTTCGAGCACCTTCACGTCGTGCTGGGTGATCTCGCCGCGCACCTCGACGTCCAGGCGGACGGCCACCTCGCCGGCCAGGGCGGTGAAGATCCGGCCGAGCTTCTCGGCCAGCGGCAGGCCGGGGCGCACGTCCTCGGCGATGACGCCGCCCTGGACGTTGACCGCGTCCGGGACGAGCTCGCCGGCGAGCGCCAGGCGCACCGACCGGGCGACGGCGATGCCGGCCTTCTCCTGCGCCTCGTCGGTGGAGGCGCCCAGGTGCGGGGTGGCGACCACGTTGTCGAAGGCGAACAGCGGGGAGTCCGTGCACGGCTCCTTGCTGTAGACGTCCAGGCCCGCACCGGCCACCCGGCCCTCGCGCAGGGCGGCGGCGAGCGCCTCCTCGTCCACGATCCCGCCGCGGGCGGCGTTGACGATGCGCACGGTCGGCTTGACCTTGTGCAGCGCCTCGTCGCCGATCAGGCCGATGGTCTCGGGGGTCTTGGGGAGGTGGACGGTGATGAAGTCCGAGACCTCCAGCAGCTCCTCCAGCGAGACGAGCTTGACGCCCATCTGCGCGGCGCGGGCGGCCTGGATGTAGGGGTCGTACGCGACGATCTTCATGCCGAACGCGGACATCCGCTGCGCGACCAGCACGCCGATGCGGCCGAGGCCGACGACGCCGAGGGTCTTCTCGCTCAGCTCGACACCGGTGTACTTGTTGCGCTTCCACTCGCCCTGCTTGAGCGCCGCGTTGGCCGGGGCGATGTTGCGGGCGACGGAGATCAGCAGGCCGCAGGCGAGTTCGGCGGCGGTGACGATGTTGGAGGTCGGCGCGTTGACGACCATGACGCCGGCCTTGGTGGCGGCGGAGACGTCCACGTTGTCCAGGCCGACGCCGGCCCGGGCGACGACCTTGAGCTTGCGGGCGGCGGCCAGCGCCTCGGCGTCCACCTTGGTCGCGGAGCGGATCAGGATCGCGTCCACGTCGGCGATCGCGGTCAGCAGCTCGGTGCGGTCGGCGCCGTTGCAGTGGCGGATCTCGAAGTCGGGGCCGAGCGCGTCCACCGTGGCGGGCGACAGCTCTTCGGCGATCAGTACTACGGCGGTTTTGGATGTCACAGTGCTCACGACAGTGGGGTCCTTAACTGTCCGGTTCCCCCGGGCACGTAGGTGGCGTGGAGGGCGGGGGAAGGTGGCATGCCGCGTAGGTAGACGCACGACGCTGTGGGCCTGACGCGCACTCGGAGTGTATCGACGGGCTGGATACCCGGCTGCTCCCGTCCGGCGAAATCACCCGGACGGGAGCAGCCTACTTGTACAAGGGCGTTACAAAATCTACGTCCTCGCGGATCTTGAGATTCAGGCCTTGTCGTTGACCCAGCTCATCAGCGAGCGCAGCTTCTTGCCGGTGGTCTCCAGCAGGTGGTCCTCGTCGGCCTTCTTGTACTCGTTGTACTTGGGCAGGCCGGCCTTGTACTCGGCGATCCAGGTGTTGGCGAAGGTGCCGTCCTGGATCTCGGTGAGGACCTTCTTCATCTCGGCCTTGGTGTCGGCCGTGATGATGCGCGGGCCGGTGACGTAGTCGCCCCACTCGGCGGTCTCGGAGACCGACCAGCGCATCTTCTCCAGGCCGCCCTCGTACATCAGGTCCACGATGAGCTTCAGCTCGTGCAGGCACTCGAAGTAGGCGATCTCCGGCTGGTAGCCGGCCTCGACCAGGGTCTCGAACCCGGCCTTCACCAGGGCGGCGGTGCCACCGCAGAGGACGGCCTGCTCACCGAACAGGTCGGTCTCGGTCTCCTCGGTGAAGGTGGTCTTGATGACGCCGGCCTTGGTGGCGCCCAGGCCCTTGGCGTAGGACAGCGCCAGGGCGAAGCCGTTGCCGGTCGCGTCCTGCTCGACGGCGACGATCGCGGGGACGCCGCGGCCCTCCTCGTACTGGCGGCGGACGAGGTGGCCCGGGCCCTTCGGGGCGACCATGCAGACGTCGACGTCCGCCGGGGGCTTGATGAAGCCGAAGCGGATGTTCAGGCCGTGGCCGAAGAACAGGGCGTCGCCGGCCTTCAGGTGCGGGGCGATGTCCGCCTCGTACACGTCGGCCTGGATCGGGTCCGGGACGAGGATCATGATGACGTCGGCCTCGGCCGCGGCCTCGGCGGGGGTGACCACGCGCAGGCCGGCCTCCTCGGCCTTGGCGCGGGACTTGGACTCCGGCTTCAGGCCGACGCGGACGTCGGCGCCCGAGTCGCGCAGGGACAGCGCGTGGGCGTGGCCCTGGCTTCCGTAGCCGATGACCGCGACCTTGCGGCCCTGGATGATGGACAGGTCGGCGTCGTCTTCGTAGAACAGCTCGGCCACGGGGGCACATCTCCTTGCGTGATGGTTGCCGGGGGTTCCACCGTAAACGGGGCCGGCAGTGGTGTGGGTCGGTGCTTCGAAAGGTGAGACGACAGCGCCGGGTGATCAGGCGCTGCGGTCGAGGGCGCGCAGCGAGCGGTCCGTGATGGAGCGCGCGCCGCGGCCGATGGCGACCAGGCCGGACTGGACCAACTCCTTGATGCCGTAAGGCTCCAGCATCCTGAGCATGGCCTCCAGCTTGTCCGAACTGCCGGTGGCCTCGATGGTCACCGCTTCGGGCGACACGTCGACGGTCTTGGCACGGAACAGCTGGACGATCTCGACGATCTGCGACCGCGTCTCGTTGTCGGCGCGGACCTTCACCAGGACCAGTTCCCGCTGGATCGCAGCGGACTGGTCGAGTTCGACGATCTTTATCACGTTCACGAGCTTGTTGAGCTGCTTGGTGACCTGTTCCAGCGGGAGGTCCTCGACGTTGACCACGATCGTCATCCGGGACACGTCCGGGTGCTCGGTCGGGCCGACGGCGAGGGAGTCGATGTTGAAGCCCCGCCGGGAGAACAGGGCGGCGATGCGGGCGAGCACGCCGGGCTTGTTCTCGACCAGGACGGAGAGGGTGTGCTTGGACATGTGGCGTTCCTCAGTCGTACTGGAAGGGGGGCTCAGTCGAGATCGTCGCCGAAGTCGGGCCGGACGCCCTTGGCGAACTGGATCTCGTCGTTGGAGGTTCCGGCCGCGACCATCGGCCAGACCATGGCGTCCTGGTGGACGATGAAGTCGATGACGACGGGGCGGTCGTCGATCGCCATCGCCTGCTCGATCACCGCGTCCAGGTCCTCGGGGCTCTCGCAGCGCAGGCCGACGCAGCCCATCGCCTCGGAGAGCTTGACGAAGTCGGGGATGCGGGTGCCCTGGGCCGGCGGCTCGATGCCGTCGTGTTCGGGGCCGGAGTGCAGCACGGTGTTGGAGTAGCGCTGGTTGTAGAACAGCGTCTGCCACTGCCGGACCATGCCCAGCGAGCCGTTGTTGATGACGGCGACCTTGATCGGGATGCCGTTCAGCGCGCAGGTGACCAGTTCCTGGTTCGTCATCTGGAAGCAGCCGTCGCCGTCGATCGCCCAGACCGCCTTCTCCGGGCGGCCCGCCTTGGCGCCCATCGCGGCCGGGACGGCGTAGCCCATGGTGCCGGCGCCGCCGGAGTTGAGCCAGGTGCCGGGCTTCTCGAAGCGGATGAACTGCGAGCTCCACATCTGGTGCTGGCCGACGCCCGCCGCGTAGATCGCGTCCGGGCCGACCTTCTGGCCGATGCGCTCGATCACCTGCTGCGGGGAGAGCCGGCCGCCGGGGGCGGGCTCGTAGCCGAGCGGGTAGGTGCGCTTCCAGGTGTCGAGCTTCTCCCACCAGTCCGCGTAGTCGCCCTTGTGGCCGGCGTCGAACTCGGCCTGGACAGCGACGATCAGGTCGGCCAGCACCTCGCGGGCGTCGCCGACGATCGGCACGTCCGCCGGGCGGTTCTTGCCGATCTCGGCCGGGTCGATGTCGGCGTGGACGACCTTGGCGTGCGGGGCGAAGCCGTCCAGCTTGCCGGTGACGCGGTCGTCGAAGCGGGCGCCGAGGGTGAACAGCAGGTCCGACTTCTGCAGTGCGGTGACGGCCGGGACGGAGCCGTGCATGCCGGGCATGCCCAGGTGCTGCGGGTGGCTGTCCGGGAAGGCGCCGAGCGCCATCAGGGTGGTGACGACGGGGGCGCCGGTCAGCTCGGCCAGGATGCGCAGTTCGGCCGTGGCCCGGGCCTTGATCACGCCGCCGCCGACGTACAGCACCGGGCGCTTGGCGGCGACCAGCAGCTTGGCGGCCTCTCGGATCTGCTTGGCGTGCGGCTTGGTGACCGGGCGGTAGCCGGGCAGCGCGGTCTCGACGGGCCAGCGGAAGGTGGTGGTGGCCTGGAGCGCGTCCTTGGCGATGTCGACCAGGACGGGGCCCGGGCGGCCGGTGGCGGCGATGTGGAAGGCCTCGGCGATGACCCGGGGGATCTCGGACGGGTCGGTGACCAGGTAGTTGTGCTTGGTGATCGGCATCGTGATGCCGCAGATGTCCGCCTCCTGGAAGGCGTCGGTGCCGATGGCCTTGGAGGCGACCTGGCCGGTGATGGCGACGATCGGCACGGAGTCCATGTAGGCGTCGGCGATCGGGGTCACCAGGTTGGTGGCGCCCGGGCCGGAGGTGGCCATGCAGACGCCGACGCGGCCGGTGGCCTGCGCGTACCCGGTGGCGGCGTGGCCGGCGCCCTGCTCGTGGCGGACGAGGATGTGGCGGACCTTGACCGAGTCCATGAGCGGGTCGTACGCGGGAAGGATGGCCCCGCCCGGGATGCCGAAGACGGTGTCCGCGCCCACGGCCTCCAGCGAGCGGATGAGCGACTGCGCGCCGGTCATGGTCTCGACGACGTGCTGGGGAGCGGGAGCGTGGGCGGCCGGGTTGTCCCCGCGGCGGGGGGATGCGGCGTGCTCGGTCATCTGCCTGTCTCTTCTCGGGTTTCGCCGGCCCGGGTTCGGGCCCCGGTGCTGCGAGGGGTGGGGTCCCGGTCGGGCCGATCGCCGGCTCTGCCCCGATCGTCCCTCCCGTGGCTACCGAGTCTCTCGAATCGGGACGGAACGGGCGGTCGGAGCTGGGGTATTGCGGGGTTCGAACAGCGTCGGTGCAACAAAAAACCCCTCGTGCCAAGGGCATGCGAGGGGTGGCGCGTCGGTCTGTCACGAGCGGGGCGTGGAAGCCCGCTCAGCCGACGCGCCCGCCAAGTACGAGAATTCGGGTGCGCATGGAAACGACCTTCCTCCGGTGCGGGGGCGTGTGTCAAGCAGGTGGGATGACCGTCTCGCCATGCGGACCCGCTCCCGGACCGGTCGCGGCCCGGTGTTCGGGCAGGTCGGAGGGCCCGTGGTGATGTGCGCCACGTCCCGGCGCGGCGGCGTCCCGGCCACTCGTCCGGGTGTCCGGAGCCGGGTGCGGGGCGGGGTTCGGTGCGGGGTGCGTCGCCGGGTGCGGAGCCGCCTGCGGAGCGGGGTTCGGGGCCTGGGGCGGAGCCGGGAGCGGAGCCGCGTGCGGCCGCCGCGCGGCGTGCGGCCCCGGCAGCGGGTAGCCGCGGCGGGCCAGGGCGCGGCGCAGCCGGGGCTCGTCCAGCGGCGGGGCGAAGGCGGAGCCCTGGGCCCGGCGGCAGCCCAGCTCCTGGAGCGCGGCGACCTGCCGGGGCAGGTCCACGCCCTCGGCGGCCGTGGACATCCCCAGGTCGCGGCCGAGCCGCAGGGCGTGCCCGGCCAGGGTGCGGCCGACGGCGGACTCGCCGAGGTCCTGGACGAGGGTGCGGTCCAGCTTGAGCCCGTCGAACGGCAGCCGGGCCAGCGCCCCGAGCGAGCCGCTTCCGGCGCCGTAGCCGGCCAGCCAGGTGGAGACGCCCAGGCGCCGCAGGGCGGCGAGCCGGCGGCCGAGTTCGTCGGCGAGCGCGTCGGGGCCCATCCTGGCGACCTCGATGACGAGGTCCCCGGCGGGCAGCCGGCTGTCGCGCAGGGCGGCGGCCACGGTCTCGTACAGGCCGGGGGTGCACAGCCGCTCGGCGGAGAGCCGTACGGCCACCGGGACGGGCGGGGGCGGGAGGGCGCTGCGGCCCCGGGTGGGCAGGTCGCGGCGGTCGGCGGCGGCCGCGACGGCCTCGTGGACGAGCCAGCGGGCGAAGCGGGCGGCGGCGTCCCCGTGGTCGGCGGAGCGCAGGAACTCGGCCGGGGTGAGCAGCAGCCCGCCCGCCGAGCGCCAGCGGGCCTTGGCCTCGACGCCGACGACGGCGCCGCTGGCCAGGTCGACCACGGGCTGGTGGAGCAGGGTGAACCCGCCCTCGCGGACGGCCAGTCGCAGCCGCTCCTCCAGTTCGCTGCGGCGCTCCAGGTCGGCGCGCATGGCGGGGCTGTAGAGCACCACCCGGCCCTTGCCCTCGGACTTGGCGCGGTACATCGCGAGGTCGGCGTTGCGCATCAGCTCGTCGGCGGCGGCGCGGGGGTCGGCGGCGGGGCCGCGTTCGGGGGTGCCGAAGGCGATGCCGATGCTGGCGGCGACGCTGAGCTCGGTGCCGCCGATCCAGTACGGCTCGGAGAGGGCGACGCGCAGCCGTTCGGCGAGCTCCTGGACCTGGAGGCGGCCGAGCGGGCCGCAGACCAGGGCGGCGAACTCGTCGCCGCCGAACCGGGCGACGGTGTCCCCGGAGCGGACGGC
This sequence comes from Kitasatospora sp. NPDC101183, assembly GCF_044767945.1. Classification (NCBI taxonomy): domain Bacteria; kingdom Bacillati; phylum Actinomycetota; class Actinomycetes; order Kitasatosporales; family Streptomycetaceae; genus Kitasatospora; species Kitasatospora sp. NPDC101183. Next base: position 18,268 of record NZ_JBIWOW010000036.1, read on the forward strand.
GCCCTGGAGGCGGCGGGCGGCCTGGACGAGCAGTTCGTCGCCGACCTGGTGGCCCGCGGTGTCGTTGACGGCCTTGAAGCCGTCGAGGTCGAGGAAGAGCACGGCGACGCCGGCCCCGGCCTCGCCCTGCTGTCCGCGCGCGCCGAGGGCGCCGCGCAGCCGCTGGGTGAACAGCGCCCGGTTGGGCAGGTCGGTGAGCGGGTCGTGGAAGGCGTTGTGCTGCAACTGGGCCTGGAGCATGACGCGTTCGGTGACGTCGCGGCTGTTGAGGATCAGCCCGTCGCGGTGCCGGCTGACGGTGGACTCCACGTGCAGCCACTCCCCGTCGCCGGAGCCGATCCGGCACTCGACGCGGGCGGAGGGCTCGGCGGTGCCGGGGCTGCGGTGGGCGGTGAGCCGCACCCGGGCGAGGTAGCGGCGGACCTCGGAGAGCACCCGGTCGATGTCCTCGGGGTGGACGAGGTCCAGCAGGTTGCCGCCGACGAGCTCCTCCGGGTCCCGCCCGTAGACGCCCAGCGCGGCCGGGGAGACGTACGAGAGCACGCCGTTGGCCCCGGCGATCATGATGACGTCGCTGGAGCCCTGCACCAGGGAGCGGAAGTGCGACTCCTTGTGGGCGAGTTCCTGCGCCAGCGAGAGGTTGTCGAGCAGCATCACGCCCTGGCGCAGGATCAGCGCCAGCCCGACGGTGCAGGCGGCGGCGCACACCACCCGGTCCAGCTCCCGCCCGCCGAGGGCGTTGTAGAGGATGCCGGCGGTGCAGACGGCGGCGGCCGCGTACGGGGTGAGCGCGCTGAAGGTGGTGGCGACCCGGCGGCGGGGCAGTCCGCCGGCCGAGGGGTGCTCGCGCAGCGGGCGGCGCCAGCGCGAGGACCAGGGCGCCCAGGCGAGCAGCAGGCTGCCGGAGAACCAGCCGGCGTCCAGGAGCTCGCCGGAGTGGTAGCTGTTGCGCAGCTCCGGCGAGGTGAACAGGGCGTCGCAGAGCACGGTGACGGCGAGGGCGATCATCGCGGTGTGCACGGCGGCCCGGTTGCCGTCCCTGCCGCCGAAGCGCAGGCCGACGACCAGGCTGACCAGCAGGATGTCCAGCACCGGGTAGGCCAGGCTGAGGGCGATGCGCAGCGGGGAGCCGTCCTCGCCCTCGGCGATCCGGCCGAGGGCCAGGCTCCAGCTGAGGGTGAACAGGGAGCCGGCGATCAGCCAGCCGTCGAGCAGCAGGCAGAGCCAGCCGGCCGCCGAGCGGGGGTGCTGGGCGAGGACGAGGACGCCGGTGATGGCGAGCGGGGCGAACAGCAGGAAGGCGTACTCGGCGAGCGAGTCCTGCGGCAGCGCACGGCGCACGACGAGTTCGTACCAGCCCCAGGTGCCGTTGCCGAAGGCGACCATCAGCGAGGAGAGGCCGAACAGCAGCCAGGCGGGGCGGGCGTGGCCGCCGGTGGTGCAGCCGTAGACCAGGCAGGAGAGGGCGGCGCCGAGGGCGGCGGCGGCCAGGCCGAAGTCGCCCATGAAGATGGAGAGTTGGTGGGACCCCCAGCCGGCGGAGGCGCCGACGGCGAAGGACAGGCAGAGCACGCCGAGGACGAGCCCGGGCAGGGTGCGACTGGCGCGGAGCCGGCGCAGCGGCCCCGGGCGCGGGGGCGCGGGGGGCCCGGGCAGGCCGGGCGCGGACGCCTCGACGGGCGCGGACCCGTCGATGGTCGGCGGGCCCGGGCGTCCGGCTCCGGGCAGCACCGTATCGGTGGAGCTCACTGGTCCTCTCCCCCTCCGGCCCGGGGCCTGGCGCCCCGGCCACGGACCACCGGCCGCGCGCCTCTCGGCCGTACGCGGTGGCCTGGCGCCTCGTCAGGACGGCGGCCCAGGGGGTGGGCGGCCTTGCGGCCGCCGCACCGCACCGATGCTCCCGGTCGGGACCCTACACCAATTCCGTCACTCAATGACACGCACATTCAACTTAGAGTAATGGCGTATGCGTTGAGTCAGTCCGCAGATTCCAACGGATCGGCCCGGTTGGCGGAGGCGTGCGAGGAGGGGCTCACGCGGCGCGCACGGGTGCACGCCCCGGCGCTCGAACGCCGGGGCCCGCCCCGTCCCCGCAGGTCGCGGGCCCTGCGGGGGTGGTGCTCAACCCCCGGTCACGGAAAGGTCGTCCGGGAACAACCGCAGCCGGTGCGCCAGTGCGGCGGCCTCGCCGCGGCCCGCGACCCCGAGCTTTCCGAGGATGTTGGACACGTGCACGCTTGCGGTCTTCGGAGAGATGTACAGTTCCTCGGCGATCTGACGGTTCGTCCAGCCGCGCGCGAGAAGTCGAAGCACGTCCCGCTCACGGGGGGTGAGGCCGAAGGACTCCCCGGCCGACTGCTCCGGACGGACGGCCGGCGACGCCGGGGCGGCGGGCGCGAGGTCCAGCCCGGCCCGCTCGGCCAGGCCCGCGATGTGCGCCACCAGCGGACGGTCCCCGCGGGCGGCCGCCACCTCGCCCGCCTCCCGCAGCAGGCCCACCGCGCCCTCGCGCCGCCCGGCCCGCAACTCGGCCTCGCCCGCCCGCAGCAGCGCGAGCGCCAGCGGGTACGGCAGCCCGGCGGGCCGCAGCAGCGCGACCGACTCCGCCCACTGCTCGGGGGTGTCCGACCCGTCGGCGCGGGCGAGTTCCGCGTCCAGCAGCCGGGCCCAGCCGTGGTGCAGCGGCGCCCGGCGCTGCAGCCCGGCCGCCGCCGAGGCGATCGCCGCCAGCGACGCCGCCCGGCCCTCCTCGGCCTGCGGCAGGCCCCGGCTGTCCGCCTCCACCGCGGCCCCCTCGACCAGCAGCGGGTAGACGTCCGCCTCGTAGCCGAGCGGCCCCTCGCCCTTCAGCACGCCCCTGAGGGTGGCCCGGGCCTCCAATGGCCGCCCCGCCTGGGCGGCCAGCGCCACCGCGAGCCGGGCGATCGACACCACCTGCGGCTCCTCGTCGGCGCGGTCCCCCGCCCGGGCGAGGGCGAGGGCGGCGGCCGCACCGGCGAAGTCGCCGTTCAGCCGGGCCAGGTCCCCGCGCATCCGCTCCAGCTCGGCGTTGCCGCCGCCCAGCCCGGAGGTGTCGGCCGAGGCCAGCACCTCGGCGGCCTCCTCCAGCCGGCCGAGGTCCATCAGCGCCTCGATCAGGTTGCTGGCCAGGATGCCGCCCATGTTGCGCAGCAGGCCGGTGCTCTCCGCGAACTCCAGCCCCTCCCGGGCCAGTTCGACGGCCTCCTCGGGCCGGCCCAGCTCCCGCCGCATGCTGGCCAGGTTGTTGAGGCCGCGCAGCAGCACGTCGGGCGCGCCGAGGCGGCGGGCCCGCTCCACGGCGTCCGTCACCCCGGCCAGCCCGGCCTCGGTGTCGCCGAGGATGTAGCGCAGGTGCCCCAGCGTCATCCGGGTGTTGACCTCGACCGAGGTGGCGCCGACCTCCCGCGCGATCCGGATCGCCCGCTCGGCCATCTCGACGTCCTCGGGCCCGGAGCCCCGGTGCATCGCCCGGGCGGCGCTGAGCGAGAGCACCTCGGCCTGCACGGCGGACGCCCTGCGCCCCTCCACCAGCCGCAGCGCGTACGCGATCTCCTCGTCGTCCCCGGAGCGGCGCAGGAACTCCAGCAGCCGGGCCCGGTTCATCCGGAACCAGGCCGCGCGCATCGGGTGCACGGTCTCGTCGACCAGCCGCAGGGCGCGCTTGGCCAGGCTCAGGCCGCGCTCGCGGTCGCCGCAGCGCCGGGCCGCGACCACCGCCTCCGCCAGCACGTCGACCAGCTGGATGCTCTCGCAGTCGTCCGCGTCGGCGTCGCAGGAGCCGGGCGGGTAGGACTCGGCCCAGTCGTACGGCCGCAGGGTGTTGGCCAGCACGTCCTCGGAGACGGAGTCCCACAGCTCCAGCGCGCGCTCCAGCATGCCGAGCTGCTCGGCGAAGGCGTTGCGCCGCCGGGCCGCCCGCGCGGCGTCCAGGGCGGTCGGCAGGGCGCGGGCCGGATCGTGCGCGTGGTACCAGTAGTTGGCCAGCCGGGCCGCCAGCGCGTCGGCGCGCACCAGGTGCGGGTCCGCCTCGACGGCGAGCGCGAACTTGCGGTTGATCCGGTGCCGTTCACCCGGCAGCAGGTCGTCCGAGACGGCCTCGCGGACCAGCGCGTGCCGGAAGCGGTAGCCCTCGCCGTCCGAGTCCAGGCGCAGGATGTTGGCGCCGACGGCCGCCCGCAGCGACTCGATCAGCGCCTCCTCGTCGTCGGCCAGGACGGCCGCCAGCAGGGCGTGTTCGATCCGCGAGCCGCCCTCGGCGGCGATCCGCACGACCCGCTGGGCGTCCTCGCCGAGGCCCTCGACCCGCACCAGCAGCATGTCGCGCAGCGAGTCGGGCAGCCCGGCGCCGCAGCCGTCGTGGAAGTGGGTGGCCAACTCCTCGACGAAGAACGGGTTCCCCTCGGAGCGCCGGTGGACGCGGTCCACCAGCTCCCCGTCCGGGGTGCCGGTGCCCAGGATGCCCGCGAGCTGGGCGGCGACCTCGCGGCGGCGGAAGCGCTCCAGCTCCATCCGCTGGACGGTGCGCAGCCGCTCCAGCTCCGCCAGGAAGGGCCGCAGGGGGTGACGGCGGTGCAGGTCGTCGGTGCGGTACGTGCCCACGAGCATCACCCGGGAGCTGTGCAGGGTGCGCACCAGGAAGGCGAACAGCTCCCGGGTGGATCGGTCGGACCAGTGCAGGTCCTCGACGGCGAGGACGAGGGTACGGTCCGCGCCGAGCCGTTCGAACAGCCTCGCGGTGTGCTCGAACAGCCGGGCCCGGCCGTACTCGTCGTTCGGCTCGCCGTCCGCCTCGCCGAACTCCGGCAGCAGCCGGGCGAGATGGCCCTCGCTTCCCGCGGCGGCCCGCTCCAGCTCGGGGCCCAGCGCGCGGTACAGCCTGCGCAGCGCGGAGGCCAGCGGCGCGAACGGCAGACCCTCGGCGCCGACCTCCAGACAGCCGCCGATCGTGGTGACCGCCCCGGCGTCCGACGCCCGGCGCAGGAACTCCTCCAGCAGCCTGGTCTTGCCGACCCCCGCCTCGCCGCCGATCAGGACGGCCTGCGGGCTGCCGGAGCCCGCTCGGCGCAGCGCACCGGTCAGGTCGGTGATCTCGCTGCCGCGGCCTACGAAGACGGGACTCACCGATATCTGCTGCATGGAGGCGAGCATGCCATAGCCCGAGCCACTGGTGAGAGGGGTTATCTCCTGCGGCGAACGCCCCGAACACCCGGAGGGGGAGGCGCCTTTCGGCTGCGCCTCCCCCTCCTGGACCACCTCGGCACCGTACGGGTGCCCGGCGGTCAGCATTCGCGCTGCTTCACGGGGCGCCGCGCGAAGCGGGCGGCCACCGGGCGGACCTGGAGGCGGCGGGCCAGCTTGGCCTCGCGCACCAGGCGCTCGTGCTCGGCGCGGTTGGCAAGCTCGTGGGCCTGCTGCTGAATGAGCTGGTACTCGATCACTTCGGTTCCCCCTGCGGGTTTCACTGCGTTTCCCTGACATGTAAGAGCTTCCTCCCCCAGGTGGGGGTGCCACATCGGGAGCGTTCCCGATGTTTCGAAGGCCGGATGCCTTAGATCGGGGCCGGGGGCACGACAAAGGCCCGGTCCTACCTCCTTACAGAGGTGAGACCGGGCCTTAGACCTTACTTAGAGGGCCTTAGATGCCTTAGATGCCTTGGAAAGGTGGCCTTGATGGCCTAAGCAACCTGAGGATCAGGCAGCGCCGAGCTTCTCCAGGATCAGATCCTTCACGCGGGCGGCGTCGGCCTGGCCCCGGGTCGCCTTCATGACCGCGCCGACCAGCGCGCCCACCGCGGCGACCTTGCCGTCGCGGATCTTGGCGGCGATCGCCTCGTTCTCGGCGATGGCCTGGTCGACGGCCGCGCCCAGCGCGGAGTCGTCCGAGACCACGGCCAGGCCGCGCTTCTCGACGACCTCGTCCGGCTCGCCCTCACCGGCCAGCACGGCCTCGATGACCTGGCGGGCCAGCTTGTCGTTCAGCTTGCCCTCGGCGACCAGCGCGGTGACCCGGGCGACCTGCGCCGGGGTGATCGGCTGCTCGGCCAGCTCGGTGCCGGTCTCGTTGGCGCGGCGCGCCAGCTCGCCCATCCACCACTTGCGGGCCTGGTCGGCGGGGGCGCCGGCCGCGATGGTCTCCTGGATCGGCTCCACCGCACCGGCGTTGAGCACCGACTGCATGTCCTTGTCGGACAGCGCCCACTCGGCCTGCAGCCGGGCGCGGCGCACCCGCGGCAGCTCGGGCAGACCGGCGCGCAGCTCCTCGACCCACTCGCGGGAGGGGGCCACGGGCACGAGGTCCGGCTCGGGGAAGTAGCGGTAGTCCTCGGCGTTGTCCTTGATCCGGCCCGAGGTCGTGGAGCCGTCCTCCTCGTGGAAGTGACGGGTCTCCTGGACGATCGTGCCGCCGTCGTTCAGGACGGTGGCGTGGCGCTGGATCTCGAAGCGGGCGGCCCGCTCCACGCTGCGCAGGGAGTTGACGTTCTTGGTCTCCGAGCGGGTGCCGAACGTCGAGGTGCCGTTCGGGCGCAGCGACAGGTTGACGTCGCAGCGCATCTGGCCCTTGTCCATGCGCGCCTCGGAGACGCCCAGGGACTTGATGACCTCGCGCAGCTCGGCCACGTACGCCTTGGCGACCTCGGGGGCGCGCTCCCCGGCGCCCTCGATCGGCTTGGTGACGATCTCGATCAGCGGGATGCCGGCCCGGTTGTAGTCGAGCAGCGAGTGGGTGGCGCCGTGGATGCGGCCGGTGGCCCCGCCGACGTGGCTGGACTTGCCGGTGTCCTCCTCCATGTGGGCGCGCTCGATCTCCACGCGGAAGGTCGAGCCGTCCTCCAACTGCACGTCGAGGTAGCCGTTGAAGGCGATCGGCTCGTCGTACTGCGAGGTCTGGAAGTTCTTGGGCATGTCCGGGTAGAAGTAGTTCTTCCGCGCGAACCGGCACCACTCGGCGATCTCGCAGTTCAGCGCCAGGCCGATCTTGACGGCCGACTCCACGCCCACCGCGTTGACCACCGGCAGCGAGCCCGGCAGGCCCAGGCAGGTCGGGCAGGTCTGGCTGTTCGGCTCGGCGCCCAGTTCGGTCGAGCAACCGCAGAACATCTTGGTCTTGGTACCGAGCTCGACGTGGACCTCAAGGCCCATCACCGGGTCGTACGACGCGAGAGCGTCCTCGTAGGAGACCAGGTTCATGACGCTCACAGCGTCCCTTCTCAACTAAAGACTCGGGAGGTACGGGTCCGGCCCCACCCGGGTGGGGCCGGACCGGGGCGTCAGCCCAGGAGGACGTCGTCGGAGGCGAGCTGACGCAGCTCGCGCACCAGCAGGGCGGTGCCCGTGATCAGCGCGGCGGCGCCGACCAGGGCGTTGACCAGCTTGAGGGTGTCGCTCTCCTCGCGGGCCCTGCGGACGTCCTTGGCCACCGAGATCGCGCCGAACGCGCTGGTGCCGATGGACAGCCACAGACCGGGCTTCGAGTGCTTGAAGCCCTTGAGAGAAGCGGACTGGGCCTTGGCCTTCTCGATCTTGCTCACAGTGCCGGTGCCTCCTCCAGCAGGGTGTGCCCCCACTTGTCGTTGAGTGCGGCCTCGACGGCGCCGCCCACGCGGTACAGGCGGTCGTCCGCCATCGCGGGCGCGATGATCTGCAGGCCGACCGGGAGATTGTCCTCCGGCGCCAGGCCGACCGGCAGCGACATGGCCGCGTTGCCCGCCATGTTGGACGGGATCGTGCACAGGTCGGCCAGGTACATCGCCATCGGGTCGTCGGCGCGCTCGCCGATCGGGAAGGCGGTGGTCGGCGTGGTCGGGGAGACCAGCACGTCCACGCCGGCGAAGGCGGCGTCGAAGTCGCGCGAGATCAGCGTGCGGACCTTCTGGGCCGAGCCGTAGTAGGCGTCGTAGTAGCCCGAGGACAGCGCGTAGGTGCCCAGGATGATGCGGCGCTTGACCTCGTCGCCGAAGCCGGCCTCGCGGGTCAGCGCGGTGACCTCCTCGGCGGAGCGCGTGCCGTCGTCGCCGACGCGCAGGCCGTAGCGCATGGCGTCGAAGCGGGCCAGGTTGGAGGAGCACTCGCTCGGCGCGATCAGGTAGTACGCCGGCAGCGCCAGGGTGAACGACGGGCAGGACACCTCGACGACCTCGGCGCCCAGCTCGCGCAGCAGCTCCACCGACTCGTTGAAGCGCTGCATGACGCCGGCCTGGTAGCCCTCGCCCGCGAACTCCTTGACGACGCCGATGCGCATGCCGCGCACGTCGCGCATCTTCGCGGCCTCGACCACGGCCGGGACGGGCGCGTCGATCGAGGTGGAGTCCAGCGGGTCGTACCCGGCGATGACCTCGTGCAGCAGCGCGGTGTCCAGCACCGTACGGGCGCACGGGCCGCCCTGGTCCAAGCTGGAGGAGAACGCGACCAGGCCGTAGCGGGACACCGAGCCGTAGGTCGGCTTCACGCCGACGGTGCCGGTGACGGCGCCGGGCTGGCGGATCGAGCCGCCGGTGTCGGTGCCGATGGCCAGCGGGGCCTCGAAGGCGGCCAGCGCGGCGGCCGAACCGCCGCCGGAGCCGCCGGGGATGCGGGTGAGGTCCCACGGGTTCCCGGTCGGGCCGTAGGCGGAGTTCTCGGTGGAGGAGCCCATCGCGAACTCGTCCATGTTGGTCTTGCCGAGGATGACGACGTCGGCGTCCTTGAGCCGCGTGGTCAGGGTCGCGTCGTACGGCGGCACCCAGCCCTCGAGGATCTTGGAGCCGCAGGTGGTCGGGATGCCCTTCGTGGTGAAGAGGTCCTTCAGCGCGAGCGGGACGCCGGCCAGCGGGCCCAGCTCCTCGCCCTTGGCGCGCTTGTCGTCGACGGCCTTGGCGGCGGCCAGGGCGCCCTCGGTGTCGACGTGCAGGAAGGCGTTGACCTTCTTGTCCACGGCGTCGATGCGGTCCAGGTGCGCCTGCGCGACCTCGACGGCCGACACCTCGCCCTTGGCGATGGCGCTCGCGGTCTCAGCGGCGGTGTAGCGAATCAGCTCGGTCATATCGGTCAGTCCTCCCCGAGGATCTGCGGCACACGGAAACGCTGCTCCTCGGCGGCGGGGGCGCCGGACAGCGCCTGCTCCGGGGTGAGCGACGGCCGCACCTCGTCCGCGCGCATGACGTTCGTCAGGGGGAGCGGGTGGGAGGTCGGCGGTACGTCCTGTCCGGCGACCTCGGAAACGCGGGCGACCGCGCCGATGATCACGTCGAGCTGCTCGGCGAAGTGGTCCAGCTCTTCGGGCTTCAGCTCAAGACGCGACAGCCGGGCGAGGTGGGCGACCTCCTCGCGCGTGATGCCAGGCATGCAGCGATCCTCAGGGTGAGTTCTGGTGAGGCCCGGCGGCGCCTGCCGGCGTACCGGGCCCGGGCAGGAGCGGCCGGGTTCGGCGCTCCGTCCTCGTGGTCTGTGGCCCCATCCTATGGGGCCGGGCCCGGCCACCGGCCAACGAGTAACACCGGGGCCGCGTCACTGGGGCCGGGTGTGGGCCCAACTCTGCGCGCCCGGGGGGACGGACGGGAGCGCCTGGACGTGCTGGACGCGCGGCTGCGGGTGCGGCAGGTGCTGGGCGTGCGCGGCCTGCAGGGGCACGGGCTGCCCCGCCGGGGCGCCCTGCGGGACGGGCTTGGGGACGGCCTTCGCGGCGGGCGGCGGCAGCACGGGCGCCGCGGCGGCGGGCGGCAGCACGGGCATCGCGCAGGGCATCGCGGCCGGGGGGATCACCGGCGGCAGCACGGGCGGGAGCACGGGCGGAAGCGTCGGCGGCAGCACGGGCGGCAGCGCCGGCGAGACGACGGCCGGGTGCGGGAGGGGCTGCTGGAGCGGCTGCGGCACGGGCTGCGGCAGGACGGGCCCCGTGACGGGCGGCGCCTGGCGCGCCGCGCCCAGCCGCTCGACGTACGGCGCGGAGGCGATGCGGTGCACCTGCAGCCAGGCGGTGGCCTGCTCGGCCGGCAGCGCCGCCGACACCAGCCAGCCCTGCACCGCGTCCACGCCCAGCCCGTGCAGCCGCTCCCAGGTCTCGTCGTCCTCCACGCCCTCGGCGACGACGGTCAGGCCCAGCGAGTGGGCCAGTTCGACGGAGCAGCGCACCACGGCGGCGTCGTGGTCGTCGGCGACCATCCGGGAGACGAAGGAGCGGTCGATCTTCAACTCCCCCACCGGCAGGCTGCGCAGGCGCACCAGCGAGGAGTGGCCGGTGCCGAAGTCGTCCAGGGACATCCCCACGCCGTAGCCGCGCAGTTCGGCGAGGGTGTCGGCGGCGCGGCGGGAGTCGTCCAGCAGCAGCCGCTCGGTGATCTCCAGTTGGAGCGCGTGGGCCGGCACCCGGTGGCGCAGCAGGTGCTCGGCGACGCGCTGCGCGAAGCCCGGGTTGAGCACGTCGCGCGGGGAGACGTTCACCGCGACCTGCACCTGGAGGCCCTGCTCGCGCCAGCTGGCGAGCTGGCCGACCGCCGCCTCCAGCACGTAGTCGGTGAGCCGGGGCATCAGGCCGCTGGACTCGGCGAGGCCGACGAACTCGTCCGGCGAGACCCTCCCCTGCCCGGGCCGCTCCCAGCGCAGCAGCGCCTCCAGGCCCACCACCCGGCCGTCGAAGGCGACCTTGGGCTGGTAGTGCAGCTGCACCTCGCCGGTCTCCAGCGCCCGGCGCAGGTCCCCCAGCAGCCCGATCCGGTACGGCGTGTCGGCGTCCTGCGCCTCGTCGTACTGGGCGACGCCGCTGCACCCGCGCTGCGCGTGGCCCATCGCGACGTCGGCGCGGCGCAGCAGGGCCTCGGCGTCCTGGGCGTGCCGGGGGTAGACGCAGACGCCGGCGGTGGCCTCCAGGACGAGCAGCAGCCCGTCGAGGCGGATCGGGGCGGCGAGTTCGGCGATCAGGGCCTTGGCGACGCGCTCCAGGCTGTCGGGGCAGTTGATGCCGGGCAGCAGCACAGCGAACTCGTCGCCGCCCATCCGGGCCACCATCGGGCGGCCGCGCCGGTAGTGCCGGGGCAGGCCCGCGAAGACGTCGTCGATGGACTCCCGGGTGGCGCTTCCGGCGGGGCCCCCGGAGCGCAGGGCGCGGTGGAGGCGGCGGGCGATGTGGACCAGCAGCCGGTCCCCGGCGGTGTGCCCGAGCGTGTCGTTGAGCGATCGGAACCGGTCGAGGTCGAGCAGTATCAGACCGACGCTGGCGCCTTCCCCGCGTTCGGCGATCGCCTCCTGGGCGGCCAGGAGTAACGCCTGACGGTTGGGCAGGTCGGTCAGCGGGTCGGTCAGCTGGTCGCGGGCGCGGTCCCGGGCGATCCGCCAGGCCGCGACCAGCACGGCCAGGGGCACCGCGAACAGCGGCAGCAGCTCGGGTTCGTACCGGTAGACCAGGACGGCCAGCGGGATGAGCGGCGCGGCTCCGGCCAGCAGCACGCCGAGCAGCAGGACCGCACCCGCCACCCCCTGCGGCGGGCGTGTGGGCGCACCGCCGGTCGTACGATCCATAAGCCCTGTCCTCCGTCGGGCCCGCCCCGTCAGGCCGCCTTCAGGTGAGGCACCGCGCCGGTACCGACAGCTGCCGGGCATGGAGCGACCCCGAGAGCCACCGGCTCAGCCGGTGCCCCCACCCCTGCTGACACTCTGTTGCGCTCCAGGGTATGCCGGGGTCAACCCGCTGGGCAGACTTTCGGACAACCGGAAACGCGCTGCCGCGCCGGGTGCCGCTCGGTGACACAATGCCCGCTTTCACGGAGCGGCACCCGATGACGTTGCATCAGGACGATAACAACCCGGATCCGGCCGCGAGGCCCCCGGGTCAGCCCTCCGCCGGGGCCTCCGGCTCGGCGGCGGGCTCCGGAGCGGGATCGGTGGGGTCGGCGGGAGCCTCGGGCTCCGGAAGCCCCAGGTGGGCGCGGGCGGCGGCCGGGCCGTCCGCGAGGAGGACGGCGAATCCGGCGTCGTCGAGGACCGGAAGCCCCAGTTGAACCGCCTTGTCGAACTTGGACCCGGGGTTGTCACCGGCGACCACGAAGTGGGTCTTCTTCGAAACCGATCCGGTCACCTTCGCTCCGCGCGAGGTCAGCGCCTCCTTGGCGCCGTCCCGGGTGTGGCCGGCGAGCGTGCCCGTCACCACGACCGTCAGGCCCTCCAGGGGGCGCTCCGCCTCCTCCTCGTCGGCGAACTCCTCGGTGAAGCGGACGCCCGCCGCGCGCCACTTCTCCAGGATCTCCCGGTGCCACTCCTCCGCGTACCACTCCTTGATCGAGCGGGCGATCGTCGGACCCACGCCCTCGGCGGCGGCCAACTCCTCCTCGGACGCGGCGAACACCGCGTCCAGGTCGCGGAACTCCCGGGCCAGCACCTGGGCCGCCACCGGGCCGACGTGCCGGATGGAGAGGCCGTTGAGGAAGCGCCACAGCGGGCGGTCCTTCGCCTTCTCCAGGTTCTCCAGCAGCACCTGGGTGTTCTTCTTCGGCTCGCCCCTGAGGTTCGCGAAGAAGGCGACCCGCTTCTCCTCGCCCGTCTCCTCGTCCAGCTTGGGCATGCCCGTCTTCTGGTCGCGCACCAGGACGGTGATCGGCAGCAGTTGCTCGACCGTCAGGCCGAAGACGTCGCCCTCGTTGCGCACCGGGGCCACGGCCGGCTCCAGCGGCTGGGTGAGCGCGGTGGCGGCGACGTAGCCGAGGCCCTCGACGTCGAGGCAGGAGCGCCCGCCGAGGAAGGCGATCCGCTCACGGATCTGGGCCGGGCACAGCTGCGCGTTGGGGCAGCGCAGGTCGATGTCCCCCTCGGCCATCGGGCGCAGCTCGCTGCCGCACTCCGGGCAGTGCGAGGGCATCACGAAGGCCTGCTCCGTCCCGTCCCGCAGGTCGTAGACCGGGCCGAGGATCTCCGGGATGACGTCACCGGCCTTGCGCAGCACGATCGTGTCGCCCAGCAGCACGTCCTTGGCCTTGACGATCTCCTGGTTGTGCAGCGTCGCGTACTGCACCATCGAACCGGCCACCTTCACCGGCTCGGCCAGCACCGCGTACGGCGTCGCCCGGCCGGTGCGGCCGATGCCGACCTTGATCTCGGCCAGCTTGCCGGTGACCTCCTCCGGCGGGTACTTCCAGGCGATCGCCCAGCGCGGGGACTTGGAGGTGGCGCCGAGCCGGCCCTGGAGGGCGATCTCGTCCACCTTCACCACGACGCCGTCGATCTCGTGCTCGACCGAGTGCCGCTGCTCGCCGAAGTGCGCGATGAACGCCCGGACCTCCGCGAGCGTCCCCACCACCCTGTTGTGCCGGGCGGTGGGCAGGCCCCAGTCGTGCAGCAGCTGGTAGGCGTGCGACTGGTTGTCGATCTCGAAGCCGACCCGGGCGCCGATGCCGTGCACCACCATGTGCAGCGGGCGGGAGGCGGTGACGTGCGGGTCCTTCTGGCGCAGCGAACCGGCGGCGGCGTTGCGGGGGTTCATGAACAGCCGGATCATCGCCCGGGGCCGTTTGCCCTCCTTGGCGCGCTCCTCGTTCTCCTGCCGACGGCGCTCGTTCTCCTCCGCGAAGGAGGCGTTGAGCGCGTCGAACTCCTCGGTCGGGAAGTAGACCTCGCCGCGGATCTCCACCAGCTCGGGGACGTTCTCGCCCTGGAGCTGGTGCGGGATCTCCTTGATGGTGCGGACGTTGGCGGTGATGTCCTCGCCGACGCGGCCGTCGCCGCGCGTCGCCGCCTGCACCAACTGGCCGTTCTCGTAGGTGAGGTTGACGGCCAGGCCGTCCACCTTGAGCTCGCACAGGTAGTGGTACTCGATGCCCTGGAGCTCGGTGGCGACGCGCTCCGCCCAGGCGCCGAGCTCCTCGTCGTCCATGGCGTTGTCCAGGCTGAGCAGCCGCTCGCGGTGCTCGACCTCGGCGAACAGCCCGGTGGCGGCGCCGCCGACCTTCTGGCTCGGCGAGTCCGGAGTGACGAGGGCCGGGTGCTCGGCCTCGACCGCCTCCAGCTCCCGCATCAGCGCGTCGAACTCGGCGTCGCTGACGACGGGCGCGTCCTGCTCGTAGTACCGGGCGCGGTGGCCGGTGATCTCCGCCGCCAGCTCGGCGTGCCGCCTGCGCACCTCCGCCGGGACGTCCTCCCAGCCCTCGACAGCCGTCACCGAAGCCTCCTACAGTCTCATTCCGGGTTGTCCACCAGGCTCTGCGCCGCCCGCGCGGCGAGCGACAGCGCCTTGCGGGCGTACGCCGGGGAGGCCCCGGCCAACCCGCAGGTCGGCGTCACCAGCACGCGACGGCCCAGCAGCTCCGGAGCGAACCCGAGCCTGCGCCACAAGGTCCTGACTCCCTGGACACTACCGGCAGGGTCTGACATCCCACTCGATTGACGGACGGCCTCCTCGGTCGAGGGCACGACTCCCGCCAGGATCGCCGTACCGGCCTCCACCGCCTCGCCCAGGTCGTCGTCCGCACGGTCGGTGAGCAGGGAGAAGTCCAGCGAGACGCCCGCGACCCCGGCCCGGCGCAGCAGCGGGATCGGCACCTCGGGGGCGCAGCAGTGCACCACCACGGGCGCGTCCAGGGCGCGGATCAGCTCGCGCAGCGCCTCCTCGGCCACCTGCCGGTCGACGGAGCGCAGCCGCTGGAAACCGCTGGCGGTCTTCACCCGGCCCGCGAGGACGGCCGGCAGGGACGGCTCGTCCAGCTGCAGCACCACCTGCGCGCCCGGGACGCGGCGGCGGACCTCGGCGAGGTGGCGGCGCAGGCCCTCGGCGAGCGAGCCGGCGACGTCCCGGCAGGCGCCGGGGTCGGCGAGCGCCTTCTCGCCGTACTTGAGCTCGATGCTCGCCGCGAGCGTCCACGGGCCCACCGCCTGGACCTTGAGCGCGCCCTGGTAGCCCTGGGTGAACTCCTCCAGGGCGTCCAGGTCCTCGCCGAGCCAGGAGTGCGCCCGCCGGGTGTCCCGGCCGGGGCGGTCGGCGAAGCGCCAGCCGCTGGGCTCCGTCTGCGCGAACAGCTCCACCAGCAGGCCGGCGCCGCGGCCGATCATGTCCGCGCCCGGGCCGCGGGCCGGCAGCTCGGGCAGGAACGGCAGGTGCTCCAACGCCCCGGTGGCGGTCTTGGCCGCCTCCCGGGCGTCGGTGCCGGGCAGCGAGCCGACGCCGGTCGCGGCGCCGGTCAGGTCGGGGAAGGGGTGTTCGGTGCTCACCCCACCGAGCCTAGGGCCTGTCTCCACACTCGCGTCTGCGGGGCGGCGTTGGGAGTGTGGAGACAGGCCCTAGTGGGCCCCGCTCACTGCCCCGGACGGACGGTGATGTCCGTGATCTCCGCGTCCCGGGAGGCGTCCAGGGCCGCGAGGACGGCCTTCGCCACCGACTCCGGGGCGATGAAGCGCGCGGCGTCGTACTCCCGGCCCTCCTGCTGGTGCACCTTGACCTGCATGGGGGTGGCGGTGCGCCCCGGGTACACGGTGGTGACGCGGACGCCGCCCGCGTGCTCCTCGTGGCGCAGCGAGTCGGCGAGGGCGCGCAGCCCGTGCTTGCTGGCCGCGTACGCCGACCACTCGGCGTGGGCGTTCAGCCCGGCGCCGGAGTTGACGAACACCACGTGGCCCTTGGCCAGGCGCAGCGAGGGCAGCATCAGCCGGGTCAGCTCGGCGGGGGCGACGAGGTTGACGTTGAGCGTCTCCTGCCAGGCCTTGACCGGCAGTTCGCCGACCTGGCCCAGCTCGACGACGCCGGCGACGTGCAGCAGCGAGTCCAGCCGAATGGGCATCTGCTGCTGCCCGAACGCCCAGGAGAGCTTCGCCGGGTCCCCCAGGTCGCCGACCAGGGTCTTCGCGCCGGTGAAGCGCCCGCGCAGCTCGGCGGCCCGCCGAGCGTCCCGGGCGAGGAGCCACAGCTCCTCCCCGCGCTCCAGGAGTCGCTCGGCCAGGACGGCGCCGATGCCGGAGCCGGCGCCGGTGATCAGATGTGCAGCCATGGTCCCGATCCTCTCAGGCCTTGAGCTGGGCGAACACCTCGGCGGGCGTGTCCGCGAAGGTGATCAGCTCGGCGAGCGGCTTGGGCAGGAAGCCCTCCGCGTCCATGCGCTCCAGCTGCGTGCGCAGGCCGGAGTAGAACCCCTCGGTGTCGAGCACCACGACCGGCTTGTCGACCATGCCGTGCTTCTTCAGCTCCAGCACCTCGGTGACCTCGTCCAGCGTCCCCAGCCCGCCGACGAGCACCACGATCGCGTCGGCCCGCTTCGCCAACTCCGCCTTGCGCTCGGCGAGGTCGGCCGTCCACACCAGCTCGTCCGCCCCGGTGTACGCCTTGTGCCGCAGCATCTCGACCATCACCCCGACCAGCTCGCCCCCGGCCGCCTTGACGTTGTCCGCCAGCAGCCCCATCAGCCCGGCGTCCGACCCGCCCCACACCAGCGTGTGCCCGCCCTCCCCCACCAACCGCGCGAACTCGGCGGCGGGCGCGGTGTAACGGTCGTCGAGCGAGTACGCGGAGCAGAAAACACAGATCTTCATAATGCGAACTGGTCTATCACGCCTCCGCCCCCGCGCGCCGCTCAGTCCGCGTAGGGGACCAGTTTCGAGAGGTCCAGGCTGAAGTCGAAGGGCGCCGGAACGGTGATCGCGTCGCCGAACTTCCGGTCGCTGCGGGTGTGGTACCGGTCCCGGTCCGGCTCGGAGAAGAGCGTGACCGTCTGCTGGCGGGGGTCGACGATGAGGTACAGCGGGATGCGCATCGCGGCGTAGTCGCGCAGCTTGTCCATCCAGTCGTTGCCCGGGTTGGAGGGCGAGACGATCTCCACGGCGATCAGGGCCTCCTCGGCGGGCGCCTTGTTGCCCGGCCCGGAGAGCACCTCCAGGGGCAGGTACGTGAGGTCCGGCTCGCGCCCCTTGGAGAGGTCCGGGCTGACGATCTCGCTCCGCTCGCTGGGGAGCCAGCCCTCCGGGGCGTGCCGCTCGAACTGCCGCCGCACCTGGGCCACGTTGAGCTGGTGGATGTTGGACGGCGCCGCCTGCATGATCAGCGTGTCCCCGGACCACTCGATCCGGACGCCCTCCGGGGCGATCCGCTCCAGCTCCTCGACGAAGTCGCGGTGCTGCTCGTAGAAGCTCATGCCACCCACTATGACCGACGGCGCCCGTGTTCCGGGCGCCGTCGAGGGCCGTCGGGGCCAGGCCTCAGGGGGTGAGGGCGGGGCGTTCGGTGGTGGCGATGGTGGCGGAGCCGATGACGCGGGGGCCGTCGTAGAGGACGACGGCCTGGCCGGGGGCGATGCCGCGGGCGGGGGTGTCGAGGCGGACGTGGAGTTCGCCGTCGACGACCCGGGCGTGGACGGGCACCTCCTCGCCGTGGGCGCGCAGTTGGGCGGTGTAGCGGCCGTCCGCGAGCAGCTCGGTGCCGCACCAGCGCGGGCGGATCGCGGTGAGGCCGATCACGTCCAGGCCCTCGACGGGCCCGACCGTCACGGTGTTGTTCACGGGCGAGATGTCGAGGACGTACCGAGGCTTGCCGTCCGCCGCCGGGCGGCCGATGCGCAGGCCCTTGCGCTGGCCGATGGTGAAGCCGTACGCACCGTCGTGCTCGCCGAGCTTGGTGCCGTCGGTGTCGAGGATGTCGCCGGTGGCCGTGCCGAGGTGGCGGGCGAGGAAGCCCTGGGTGTCGCCGTCCGCGATGAAGCAGATGTCGTGGCTGTCGGGCTTCTTGGCCACCGCCAGCCCGCGCCGCGCAGCCTCCTCGCGGATGGCCTCCTTGGTGGTGTCGCCGAGCGGGAAGAGGGAGTGGGCGAGCTGCTCCGCGTCCAGGACGCCGAGGACGTAGGACTGGTCCTTGGCGGGGTCGACGGCCCGGTGCAGCTCGCGCGAGCCGTCCGGCAGGTCGACGATGCGGGCGTAGTGCCCGGTGCAGACGGCGTCGAAGCCGAGGGCGATCGCCTTGTCCAGCAGGGCCGCGAACTTGATCTTCTCGTTGCAGCGCAGGCAGGGGTTGGGGGTGCGCCCGGCCGCGTACTCGGCGACGAAGTCGTCGATGACGTCCTCGCGGAAGCGCTCGGCGAGGTCCCACACGTAGAAGGGGATGCCGATCACGTCGGCCGCCCGCCAGGCGTCCCGGGAGTCCTCGATGGTGCAGCAGCCGCGCGCGCCGGTGCGGAAGGACTGCGGGTTGGCGGAGAGCGCCAGGTGGACGCCCGTCACCTCGTGCCCCGCTTCGACGGCGCGCGCGGCGGCGACGGCGGAGTCGACTCCGCCGGACATCGCCGCGAGCACGCGCAGACGGCCGGTGGACGGGGTGGTCGGGGCGCCCGGGAAGTCAGTCATGGTGACTACAAGGGTACGGGGCCGCCGAACATGCCCGACGCGGACGGATCTACCTCCGGACGGAGGCCAGCCCCGCGTTGCGCGCCCGCTGCACGGCGGGCCCGATCGCCCCCGTCAGCGCCGTCACGTCGTCGCGCACCGAGGTGTGCCCGAGCGAGAACCGCAGCGAGGCCCGCGCCAGCAGCGGGTCGACGCCCATGGCGAGCAGCACGTGGCTGGGCTGCGGCACCCCCGCCGAGCAGGCGGAGCCGGTGGAGCACTCGATGCCGGCCGCGTCGAGGAGCATCAGCAGGGCGTCGCCCTCGCAGCCGGGGAAGGAGAAGTGGGCGTTGGCGGGAAGCCGCCCCCCGGGCGACGGGTCCCCGTTGAGGACGGCGTCCGGGACGGCGGCGAGCACGCCCGCCACCAGCTCGTCGCGCAGCGCCCCGAGCCGCGTCCCGTGCTCCTCGCGCCGCTCGACGGCCAGCGCCGCGGCGGCCGCGAAGCCGGCGGCGGCGGGGGCGTCCAGGGTGCCGGAGCGCACGTCGCGCTCCTGCCCACCGCCGTGCAGCAGCGGGACGGGCGCCGCGCCGCGCGACAGCAGCAGGGCGCCGATGCCGAAGGGCCCGCCGATCTTGTGGCCGGTGACGGTGACCGCGGTGAGCCCGGAGTCGGCGAAGGAGACCTCCACCTGGCCGAGCGCCTGCACCGCGTCCGCGTGCACCGGGATGCCGAACTCGGCGGCCACTGCGGCCAGTTCGCGTACGGGCTGGACGGTGCCGACCTCGTTGTTGGCCCACATGACGGTGACCAGCGCCACCGAGGCCGGGTCCCGCTCGATCGCGGAGCGCAGCGCCTCGGGGTGCACCCGGCCGAGCGCGTCCACCGGCAGGTACTCGACCTCGGCGCCCTCGTGCTCGGAGAGCCAGTGCACCGCGTCCAGCACCGCGTGGTGCTCGACCGGGCTGCTCAGCACCCGGGTGCGGGCCGGGTCGGCGCCGCGGCGGGCCCAGTAGAGGCCCTTGACGGCCAGGTTGTCGGACTCGGTGCCGCCGCCGGTGAGGACGATCTCGCTCGGGCGCGCGCCCAGCGAGTCGGCCAGCGATTCGCGGGCCTCCTCCACCACCCGGCGGGCACGGCGGCCGGCCGCGTGCAGGGACGAGGCGTTGCCGACCACCCCCAGGTGCGCCGACATCGCGGCGATCGCCTCGGGCAGCATCGGCGTGGTCGCCGCATGGTCCAGGTATGGCATAACCCCCCGATTGTAGTGGGCGCCCCCGGGCGCCGTTCCCGGCCCGTACCGTTCCGGCCACCTTCCCGTCGCTCTCCGCCGGACGCCCGCGTCCGGTACCGGTTTGTACCGCTGTGGCACCCAGCGGTTAGCCTGACGAGCACTTCTGAACCAGACCCACCGGGGGCCGCCATGTCGCAGTCGGTCGACCGCGCGCTCACCCTCCTCGCCGCGCTCGGCGACGGCCCGCTCACCCTCGACCAGGCCGCCACCCGCCTCGCCGTGCACAAGTCCACGGCGCTGCGCATCCTGCGCGACCTGGAGGGCCACGGCTTCGCCCGCCGCGAGCCCGACCTGCGCTACCGCCTCGGCGGCCGGGTCCTGTCGCTGGCGCACCGGGCGCTGGAGGAGCTCGACGTGCGGGAGGTGGCCGCGCCCCACCTCGCGGCGCTGAGTTCGCGCAGCGGCTTCACCGTCCAGCTGGCCGTGCTGCACGACGGCGAGGTGCTGTACGTGGACGAGGTGGCCGGGCACTGGGCGGAGCGGCCGTCCCGGATCGGGCGCCGCGCGCCGGTGACGGGCACGGCGGTGGGCCGGGTGCTGCTGGCGGGGCTGCCGCAGGACGGCGCCCGCGAGGAGGAGCTGCCGCCCGAGCTGGCGGCGGTGCGCCGGCGCGGCTGGGCGGCGGAGTCGGCCGAGCACCGGGAGCCGGTGACCTGCGTGGCCGCCCCGGTCGCGGGCAGCGGCGGGCGGACGGTGGCGGCCTGCGCGCTGAGCGCCCCGGCCAGCCGGGTGCCCCCGGCGGAGCTGGCCCGGATGGTGCCGGAGCTGCTCTGCACGGCGGAGGCGATCTCGCTGGCGTACGGCGGCTCGCCTACTCCTCGCTGGTGCGAGAACCGTTGCGGTGCCAGGCCCGCGGCGCGCGCCAGCCGTACCGCAGGGCGAGCATCCGCAGCCCGAAGGCGGTGAGAGCGGCGGCGGTGCCGGTCAGGCCGGTGAGCCGGTCCAGGGCGATCAGCAGGGCCACCAGCGCGGCGCCGACCAGCGCCGGGACGGCGTAGATCTCCCGGTCCCAGCGCAGCAGCGAGGGGATCTCCCCAGCCAGCACGTCGCGGATCACCCCGCCGCCGGCCGCGGTGACCATTCCGAGCGCGACGGCCGAGACGGCGCCGAGCCCGTAGTCGTGGGCCTTGGCGGTGCCGGTGACGCAGAACAGCCCGAGCCCGAGCGCGTCCAGCGTCTGCACCGCCCGGTTGATCCGCTCCACCTCGGGGTGCAGGAACACCACCACCAGCGCGGCCCCCAGCGGCGTCACGAAGTACCCGAGGTTGGTGAACGCCGCCACGGGCGTCGCCCCGATCACCAGGTCCCGCATCACCCCGCCCCCCAGCGCGGTGACCTCCGCCAGCACGGCGATGCCGAAGATGTCCATGTTCTTGCGGACGGCGAGCAGGCCCCCGGACAGGGCGAAGACGAAGATGCCGACGAGGTCCAGCGTCTGCTGCACGTCGGAGGGGAAGATCTGGGAGGTCACCCGACAACTATGACCTGCCCGGAACCCTCCCCTCCGCGTACGGCGTCAGACGGCGGCCGCGGACGCCTCTTCGGGGCCGTGCTGACCGTTCCCCTCGGTGCCCTCGGGGAAGTGGCACGCCACCTGGTGCCCCGTGGCCAGGGTCGCCAGCGGCGGTTCCTGGGCCGCGCAGACGTCCTGGGCCTTCCAGCAGCGGGTGCGGAAGCGGCAGCCGCTGGGCGGGTTGATCGGCGAGGGGACGTCGCCCTTGAGCAGGATGCGCTCGCGGCCGCCGCGCTGGCGGCGGCGCGGGTCCGGGACGGGCACCGCGGACATGAGGGCGGTGGTGTACGGGTGGCGCGGGCTGCGGTAGAGCGAGTCGCGGTCGGCGATCTCGACGATCTTGCCGAGGTACATCACCGCCACCCGGTCGGAGACGTGCCGGACCACCGAGAGGTCGTGCGCGATGATCAGGTAGGTCAGGCCGAGCTCCCGTTGGAGGTCGTCCAGCAGGTTGACGACCTGGGCCTGGATGGAGACGTCGAGCGCGGAGACGGGCTCGTCGGCGATGATCATCTTCGGCCGCAGGGCGAGCGCCCGGGCGATGCCGATGCGCTGGCGCTGGCCGCCGGAGAACTCGTGCGGGTAGCGGTTGTAGTGCTCGGGGCTGAGCCCGCACAGCTCCAGCAGTTCCTGGACGGCCTTCTTGACCCCGCCCTCGGGCTGGGCGTTCTGCAGCTTGAACGGCGCCCCGACGATGGTGCCCACGGTGTGCCGGGGGTTCAGCGAGGAGTACGGGTCCTGGAAGATCATCTGGATGTCGCGCCGCAGCGGCCGCATCGCGCCGACGCCCAGGTGGGTGATGTCGGTGCCCTCGAACTCGATCGTCCCGCCGGTGGGTTCGTCGAGCCGGGTGACGAGCCGGCCCATCGTCGACTTGCCGCAGCCGGACTCGCCGACGACGCCGAGCGTCTCCCCCGGGTGGACGGTGAAGTCGATGCCGTCGACGGCCCGCACGGCGCCGGTCTGGCGGTTGAACAGCCCGCTGCGGATCGGGAAGTGCCGGGTCAGGCCGGTCACCTTCAGCAGCGGCTCGCGGTCCGGGGCGGGCGCCGGGGAAGGGGGCGAGGCCGTCTGAGTGTCCGTCATCGGTTCTCTCCAGGATGGTGGTACGAGGCCGGGCTCACAGCCGGGGCGCGATCTCTTCGGTGAAGATGCGGTGCCGGTCGGCCGCGGGCAGGTGGCAGGCCGCGAGGTGCCCGGGGGCGGCCTCGGCCAGCACCGGGACCTCGCCCACCGAGCGCCCGCCGGTCAGCTCGGCGTACGGGCAGCGCGGGTGGAAGGCGCAGCCGGACGGCACGTTGATCAGGCTGGGCGGGGTGCCCCTGACCGGCACCAGCCGGTCCTGCAGTTCGCGGTCCAGGCGCGGCATCGATCCCAACAGGCCCCAGGTGTAGGGGTGTTCGGGCGCATCGAAGAGGGTCTCGGCGGGGCCGCGCTCGACGCACTTGCCGCCGTACATGACGAGGATGTCGTCGGCGAGCTCGGCGACCACCCCGAGGTCGTGGGTGATGATGATGACGGCGGAGCCGAACTCCTCCTGGAGGTCGCGGATGAGGTCCAGGATCTGCGCCTGGACGGTGACGTCCAGGGCGGTGGTGGGCTCGTCGGCGATCAGCAGGGACGGGTCGTTGACGAGCGCCATGGCGATCATCGCGCGCTGGCGCATGCCGCCCGAGAACTGGTGCGGGTAGTCGTCCGCACGGCGGTCGGGCTGCGGGATGCCGACCCGGGCGAGCATCTCGATCGCGCGGGTCCGGGCCTGCTTCTTGCTCGCCTCCGGGTGGTGGACCCGGTACGCCTCGACGATCTGGGTGCCGACCGTGTAGTACGGGTGCATCGCGGTCAGCGGGTCCTGGAAGATCATCGCCAGTTCCCGGCCGCGCAGTTGGCGCACCCGGTCGGGCCCGGCGGCGATGAGGTCCTCGCCGGCGAGGCGGATCTCGCCGCTGATCCGGGCCCGCTTGGAGCGGTGCAGGCCCATGATGCCCAGCGAGGTGACGGACTTGCCGGAGCCGGACTCGCCGACGATGCCGAGAGTGCGGCCCTTGTGCAGGTCGAAGCTGACGCCGTCCACCGAGCGGACCAGGCCGTCGTCGGTGTCGAAGTGGATGCGCAGGTCGCGCACCGACAGGAACGGGTCGCCGGCGGGCACGCGCGGCTCGGCGTCGGCCACCGCGTCCGAAGGCTGCGCGGTCTTGTCGAGGTCGGTCACGAGATCCTCACCCGGGGGTCGACGAGGGCGTACAGGAGGTCGACCACGAGGTTGCAGACGACGATGAAGAAGGCGGCGAGCAGCGTGACGCCGAGGATCTTCGGCAGGTCGTTGTCGGCGATCGCCTGGACGGCGAACTGGCCGACGCCCTGGAGCGAGAAGACCTGTTCGGTGATCAGCGCACCGCCGAGCAGCAGGCCGAGGTCCATGCCGAAGATGGTGATGATGGGCGTGAGCGCCGAGCGCAGCCCGTGCTTGACCACGACCTTGCGCTCGACCAGGCCCTTGGCCCGGGCGGTGCGGATGTAGTCCTCGCTCATGGTCTCCAGCATCCCGGCGCGGGTGAGCCGGGCGTAGAGCGCGGAGTAGAGGAAGGCCAGCGAGATCCAGGGGAGGATCAGGTTGCGGGCCCACATCAGCGGGTCGTCGGTGAAGTCGACGTACTGCAGGTTGTCCAGGATGGGCCACTCGTAGCTGAACAGGGTCAGCAGCAGGGCGCCGGTGAAGAAGACGGGCAGCGAGACGCCGGCCAGGGCGACGCCCATGGCGAGCCGGTCGAAGATCGAGCGCGGCTTGAGGGCGGAGACGACGCCGGCGGCGACGCCGGAGACCAGCCAGATCACGGCCGCGCCGATGGCCAGCGAGACCGTCACCGGGATGCGGCTGGTCATCTCGGGCCAGACCTCGAGGTGGTTCTTGAAGCTGTAGCCGAAGCACGGCACGTGGCAGGTGACCGGTTCCGGGCCGAACTGGTACTCGGCGCCGGTGAACAGCCCCTTCAGGAAGTTCCAGTACTGCGTGTACAGCGGCTGGTCGAGGCCGAGGTTCTGCTTGACCGCCGCGATCGTCTCGGGTGACGGGTTCTTCCCGATGTACTGGGCGGCCAGCTGGTCGACGGTCTCGCCGGCCAGGCGCGGCAGCAGGAAGAAGATCGCGAAGGTGACCGCGCTGACCACCAGGAGCAGCACCAGGGCCGCGAAGATCCTGCGGATGATGTAGGCAAACACAGTTGGGCGGCTCCGGCGCCCGCCGCCGTCCGGGATCCTCCGGAGGGGCGGCGGGCGCCGCTGCCTTCACCTGCCTTCAGGGATGCGGAGCCGTGCTCGTGCTCTCGCGCTCGGGCTCTTACTTGTTGGTGCCGATGTTCAGGTAGTCGTACTCACCTGAGAAGGCGGAGGTGGAGGCGAGGTTGGTGGCGCTGTCCGGGCGGTACAGGAAGACCTTGAAGTAGGTCAGCGGCACGATCGAGGCCGAGTCCATGACCTTCTTGTCGATCTGGCCGTAGATCTTCTCCC
The DNA here is from genome assembly GCF_044767945.1 of Kitasatospora sp. NPDC101183. Taxonomy (NCBI): domain Bacteria; kingdom Bacillati; phylum Actinomycetota; class Actinomycetes; order Kitasatosporales; family Streptomycetaceae; genus Kitasatospora; species Kitasatospora sp. NPDC101183. The sequence goes on from NZ_JBIWOW010000036.1 coordinate 42,857, forward strand.
GGGCGGCCTTGTCCGGGTTGACGGCCGCGGCGTCGATCAGCTTGTCGACCTCGGGGTCGTTCAGCTGCTGGATGTTGCTGTTGCCGGAGGCCTTGATCGCGCGGCTGTCGACGATCTGCTGGAGGAAGCCGTAGCCGGTCGGCCAGTCGGCGCCCCACTGCATCATCATCAGGCCGATGTTGTGGTCCTGGGTGAACTGCGGCGCGCCCGCGTTGTCCGTCAGGTACTTGCCCTGCGGGTACTGCTGGATCTCGGCGTTGATGTTGAGCTTCTTCAGTGCCGCCTGGATCGACGTGGCCGCCTGGACCTCGGTGGTGCGCTCGGTGCGGGCGGTCAGCACGGTGCTGAAGCCGTCCGCCTTGCCGCAGGCCTTCAGCGCGTCCTTGGCCTTGGCCTCGTCGCCCTTGTTGTCCTTGGTCTCGTACGTGTTGAAGTCCTGGTGGCCCGGGACGTCCGGCGGCAGGACGGTGCTGGCGATCTGGCCGCGGATCGGGCCGCCGAGGGCGGTCTGCACCGAGACCTTGTCGATCGCGTACTGGACGGCCTTGCGGCAGTCGGGGTTGTCGAACGGGGCGACCTTGGTGTTGATCGCCAGGTAGACCAGGCGGTTGCCGTAGGCGTTGTCGGTCTTCGCCTTGAGCTTCTGGTCGCGCAGGATCTGCGCCTGGGTCTGCGGGTCGACGCCGCCGCCGACCAGGTCGACCTGGGCGTTGCCGGCGATCAGGTCCTTGTCAATGGTGGCCTGGTCGATGTTCATCTTGAGCACGATCTTGTCCGCGAGCTGCTTGCGGATCGGGTCGGTGCTCGCGCTCCAGTTCTCGTTCGGCACCAGGACGGCCTGCTTGCCGTCCTCGTACGACTGGAACTTGTAGCTGCCCGAGGAGACCACGTGCTTCACGTAGTCGGAGCCCGTGTCCTTGGCCTGCGGGACGGGGGCGGTCTGCGGGGCGCTGACCAGGTAGTCGAAGTCCGCGAAGGCGTGCTTCAGGTGGAAGACGATCGTCAGGTCGTCCGGGGTCTCGATCGACTTGAGACCGCCCTCCTTGTCCTTGTACGGACCCTGGTAGGGGGTGTCGTTGTCGACCAGGTTCTCCTTGAAGTACGTCGGGCCGTTGGAGTTCACGTCCGGCGCGTAGTTGGAGCGCTCGACGGCGTACTTGACGTCCTTCGAGGTGATCGCGGTGCCGTCGTCGTACTTCAGGCCGGCACGCAGCTTGTACGTCCAGGTGAGGCCGTCCGCGCTGGGCTGGCCCAGGGACTCGGCCAGGTCGGGGACGAGCTTGTTGCCCGCCTCGCCCGCGCCCGGGGCGAAGGTGGTGAGCGGACGGCCGTACAGCCGCGAGAAGTTGTAGATGTAGGCGTAGTACGTGTTGCCCGGGTCGAGCGAGTCCGGGGTGCCCTTCATCTCGTAGGTGACCGTCCCTCCCTTCTTGTCCGAGACGTTGACGATGCTCTTGGTGGCGGCGTCCTGGCCGGCCGAGTTGGCGTCGGCGGCACCGGCGGAGGCGGAGGAGCCCCCGCTCTTGGAGCTGGAGCCGCAGCCGGTGACGATCAGGACCGCGGCGGCGGCCGCGGCGGTCAACGCGACGGTACGAGACCTGCGCATGGGTGAGATCAACCCCTTGAGGATGTGGAGGAGGGAGGGTCCTGACGGAGGGTCAGTTGCTCTTGGGATCGAGGGCGTCGCGGAGCCCGTCGCCGAGAAGGTTGAACGCGAACACGGTGATGAAGATCGCCATGCCGGGGACCACCATGTACTGCGGGTCCACTTGGTAGAACTGGATGGCGTCGCGGAGCATCCCGCCCCAGGAGGCCTGCGGCGGCTGGATGCCCACGCCGAGGTAGCTGAGTCCGGCCTCGAAGAGGATGTTGGTCGGGATCAACAGGGTCGAGTAGACCAGGATCGGACCGACCAGGTTCGGCAGCAGCTCCTTGAACAGGATGAACGGGCCGCGCGCACCCAGGCTCCGGGCCGCGTGGACGAACTCCCGCTCGCGCAGCGAGAGCGTCTGGCCGCGTACGATCCGGCCCATGTAGGGCCAGTTGAAGAAGCCGATCACGAAGATCAGCACCCCGATGTGCATCGGCAGGCCGTGGAGGCCGAAGGCGCCGCCCTGCAGCGAGGCCGAGATGGCGATCGCGAACAGCAGCAGCGGGAACGCCAGGAAGATGTCCATCAGGCGGCTGATCAGGGTGTCGACCCAGCCGCCGTAGTAGCCCGCCACGACGCCGAGGACGGTGCCGATGGTGTTGGACAGCACGGTCGCGCCGAAGGCGACCAGCAGGGAGACCCACGAGCCCTCGATGACGCGGGAGAGCAGGTCGCGGCCCTGGACGGTGTCGATGCCGAGCGGGTGGTCCGCGCTCATCCCGCCCCAGTCGCCGAGCGGGATGCCGCCGAGGTCGGCGTCCAGGAGGTCCTGGTGCAGCGCGTCGGGGTCGAGCCCGAACAGCGCCTCGATCGGCTTGGCGAACACGGCGAGGGTGATCAGCAGGATCACCACGATGCCGCCGGCGACGGCGGCCTTGTCCCGCTTGAAGCGAGTCCAGGCGATGCGGCCGAGGGAGCGGCCCTCGATCTTCTGGGCCGGGCTCTCGGAGGCCGGGGCCTCCGGGTCGTTCCCGGCGGTGGCTACGGGTGCGGTCATGGTCAGTTGGTCCCCTCGCCGACGGTGGCCGGCCCACGGGCGCCGGTCGCCGGGGGTCGGCGGTACGGCTGGCAGCGGACGTGCGGAGGTGCGTCTGAGAACGGTGTGCCCGGCGGATCGCCGTGCACGGGTACTGCCACCACGCGGGATGGGCGTCGCGTGGATCGAGCGGTCGGCGTGCGCGTTCACCTTCGTGGGGTTACCAGTTCGCGCGGTGCTTTGCGTTGTGCGCAGAACTCTCTGCCATCCGAACTGGCTTGCGCCAGCCCTGCCAACCGACAGATGCCCAACTGTGATCTGTGCGCATGCACCTCCCGGATTCGCGGCATATACCTCTTCACACAGCTGTAACTGCCATGTCAAGATGCCCACGCACCCCGTCCGGAAACTCGTCCGGAAAGCGCCGAAGCCGACCTGACGAAAGGTCAAGTCGGCTTCTCGGAAAGGCGTTTGTCTGATCAGCGTCCGGGGTATCCGGGCCAGGCCCCCGGCTGCTGGAACTGGGGCTGCGGATAGCCGTAGTGCGGCTGCGGGTACCCGGTCGGCGGCCGTCCGGCCTCCCGGTCGTAGAACGGCCGGGCGTTGGCCCGCATCCACAGCGCCACCGGGTCGTACTCGTCCGCCATCGCCACCGTGGACACCGCCAGCCCCTCCGGGGCCACCGCGATCGCCCGCTGCATCAGCGCGCGCACCGCCTCCACCGCCGGCGGCGAGCTCTCGTACAGCTCCAGCCCGATCGCCAGGTACGGCTCCCCCACCGAGGGCTGCACCCACGCCCGGCGCAACGCCCGTACGGCGCGCACCTCGACGGCCTGGCGCTCCAGCAGCGCGAAGAACTGCTGGGCGTTGACCTGCGGCTCGCTCAGCTTCAGCGGGCCGGCCGGCAGCCGGTCCAGCCCGGCGGCGATCCGCCGCAGGTCCGCCCAGGGCACGCCGACGCCGCCGCCGGGGGCGTGCGGGTTGAGCCACAGGCCCCAGCGCGTCCGGTACAGCGAGGCGGCGATCTCCCGCCCGGAGATGACCTCGTGGGCCCGCGTCCAGCCCGAGGCCGTCAGCTGCTCCTGCGAGGTCACAGCCGGCGCGTAGCCGTGGCCGCCGATCTCCATGTTCCCGTACTGGGCGTCGGGGCTGCCCGGAGTGCCGTGCCACAGCAGCATCCAGACCTGGCCCGCGGCCAGCGCGTGCAGCAGTTGCTCGTACGCCTCGTAGCGTTCCGGCGCGACCTCGCGCAGGGCGCGCTCCAGCACGCCCGGGTCCGCCCCGGGGCGCCCGGCCGGTGCCTGGCCCCACGGCCCCGGTCCACCGCCCGCTCCCGCTCCCGCACTCATGCGCCCACCTCGCCGCGCCTCTTTCGCTCATCCCGCCGGCCGTCAGCCGTCTGCACGCACCCTATGGCGCGGCAGAGGCCACCGCCACGGCGACGTGCCTTCGACAGAAACCCGCTCACGCCCGCGAGTAGAACGGCATCACCCGGGTGAGCAGCCACTCGACCACCGGGTCCTCGGCGAGGTCGAGCAGCACGAGGTGGACGCCACCGGGCAGCGGCGCGGTTCCCAGCGCCCGGCCGAGCGCCTCGTTCACCGCCGCCGGGTCCGCCGGGGCCGCCTGGTCCAGCTGGACGCCCACGAACATCACGGTCGCCTCGCCCTCGATGCTCGCCAGCGCCCGGCGCGCGGTCAACACCCCGGGCAGGGCGGCGAGTTCGGCCCGGCAGACGGCGAGGAAGTGCTCCGGGTCCTCCCCCGGCACGGGCTCGCGCAGCGCCACCCGGCCGCCGCTCGGCGCATCCGGCTGGTCCCAGCGATCCTCACGAGGCCCGCGACGCAGCTCGGCCACGCCCTGCGGCGGCACCGGAATGCCCACCGCCGCCTCAGGGTTCACGGCGATCCCCACGCCCAGCGGCAGCCCCCGGGCGAACTCCCAGGCCGGCGCGATCGCGAAGGCCATCCCCGGCGCCTGCTGCAGGAACACCTCCTGCGAGGAGAAGACGGGCACGTACGGGTCGCCGGCCAGCTCGATCGTCGGCAGGTCCAGCCCCTGCCCCTGCGGGTCCGCCCCCGCGGGCAGCGGGATCCACACCTGGCTGCGGGCCAGCACCTCGATCACCCGGGGCGTCGCGCCCGGGTCGCCCAGCGCGGCGGTCAGCACCTGCTCCAGCTCGTTGGCCGGCCACGCGCCCCCGGGCGGCGCCGTCTCCGGGCCGCCCCACCCCTGCTGCTGCTCCACCGGCACCCCATCCACCGCCGTACCGCCGGCCGCCCTGTTGCCGCACCGACGCGCAGCAGTTTAGGGCCCTTGTTCGGAAGCAGGGTTCCGTGTGACGCGGCCCCCTCTCCCTTCGGCGCCCCGGACGTGCCATGATGTGCCCGTCCGACGGCATGCGCCGCGGGCCCCACAACTCCACACCGGCCGCTCGAACCCGCGCGGGAGAGCCCGGAGTGCCGCCCCCAGGCGGCACAGCCGGCGCCGAAGGAGCAAGTCCTCCCCGGAATCTCTCAGGCCCCCCTACCGCACGGGTTAGGCACATCTGGAAAGCGGCGCACGGCCCGGTCGTGCGCCCACCCACGGTGCAAGCCGCCACGCTGGGCCCCAAGCTGGAAGCAGCTCCGGGCAGGCGGGCGGTGAAGCTCTCAGGTTCGACGACAGATGGGGAGACCCACGCCGCCGCATGCCCGCGCGCGGGGTCGGTCCCCGAGCGGGTCCGGTCCGGCGCGCGCACCCCTGAGTGCCCCCGACCGAGGAGTTCCTGGCCATGTCGTCCCTCCGCCTGACCGCGCTCGACGCGCTGCACCGCAGCCTCGGCGCCACCATGACCGACTTCGCCGGCTGGGACATGCCGCTGCGCTACGGCAGCGAGCGCGAGGAGCACCTCGCCGTCCGCACCAAGGCCGGCCTGTTCGACCTCTCCCACATGGGCGAGATCACCGTCACCGGCCCGCAGGCGGGCGAGATGCTGGACCACGCCCTGGTCGGCTTCGTCTCCGCGCTCGGCGTGCTGCGCGCCCGCTACACCATGATCTGCGCCGAGAACGGCGGCATCCTGGACGACCTGATCGTCTACCGCCTGCGCGAGGACGCCTTCCTGGTCGTCGCCAACGCCTCCAACGCCCAGCCGGTCCTCGACGAGCTGATCGCCCGCGCCAAGGGCTTCGACGCCGTCGTCACCGACGACCGCGACACCTACGCCCTGATCGCCGTCCAGGGCCCCGAGGCCACCGCGATCCTGGCCGACACCACCGAGGCCGACCTGCCCGGCCTCAAGTACTACGCCATCCTCCCGGCCCAGGTCGCCGGCAAGGACGTGCTGCTGGCCCGCACCGGCTACACCGGCGAGGACGGCTTCGAGATCTTCAGCGCCCCGGCCGACGCCGAGGCGATCTGGCAGGCCCTGACCACCGCCGGCGAGGGCCGCGGCCTCGTCCCGTGCGGTCTGTCCTGCCGCGACACGCTGCGCCTGGAGGCCGGCATGCCGCTGTACGGGCACGAGCTCTCCACCGACCTCACCCCGTTCGACGCCGGCCTCGGCCGGGTCGTCCGCTTCGACAAGACCACCAACGACGGCGCCTTCGTCGGCCGCGCCGCCCTGGAGCAGGCCGCCGCCGCGGCCGAGACCAACCCCCCGAAGGTCCTCGTCGGCCTGGTCTCCGAGGGCAAGCGCGTGCCGCGCGCCGAGTACACCGTGGTGTCCGTCGAGGGCGCCCCGATCGGCCGGATCACCTCCGGTGCGCCGTCCCCCACCCTCGGCCGGCCGATCGCCATGGCGTACGTGGACGCCGCCCACGCCGCCCCGGGCACCACCGTCGCGGTGGACGTGCGCGGCAAGCACGAGCCGGTCCAGGTCATCGCGCTGCCGTTCTACAAGCGCGCCCGCTGACCCCAGCGATTTCCCCCATCACCGCACGTCGCAGCCGTCCCGCCGACGGCCCGCGTCGTCGTACCCGCTTCCCATCCTGGAGAATGACGCCATGAGCAACCCCCAGCACCTGCAGTACACCAAGGAGCACGAGTGGCTGACGACCGCGGACGCCGACGGCGTCTCGACGGTCGGCATCACCAAGCACGCCGCCGACGCCCTCGGTGACATCGTGTACGTGCAGCTGCCCGAGGTGGGCGACACCGTGACCGCCGGCGAGACCTGTGGCGAGCTGGAGTCGACCAAGTCCGTCAGCGACCTGTACTCCCCGGTCACCGGCGAGGTCGTCGAGATCAACCAGGACGTCCTGGACGACAACGCCCTGGTCAACGGCGCCCCGTTCGAGGGCGGCTGGCTGTTCAAGGTCCGCGTCGAGGCCACCGACGCGCTGCTCAGCGCCGAGGAGTACACCGCCCTCATCGGCGGCTGACACCTCCGTTCGGGGCGGTCGCAGCGCGGCGGCCGCCCCCGCCCGGCCCCTTTCCCTCCTCCTCCCGGGAAGACCCCACCATGACGGTTCTGAACCAGTCCCTGCACGCCCTCGACCCGGAGATCGCCGCCGCGGTCGACGCCGAGCTGCACCGCCAGCAGACCACCCTGGAGATGATCGCCTCCGAGAACTTCGCCCCGGTGGCGGTCATGGAGGCCCAGGGCTCGGTCCTCACCAACAAGTACGCCGAGGGCTACCCCGGCCGCCGCTACTACGGCGGCTGCGAGCACGTCGACGTGGTCGAGCAGATCGCCATCGACCGGGTCAAGGCCCTGTTCGGCGCCGAGCACGCCAACGTCCAGCCGCACTCGGGCGCGCAGGCCAACGCCGCCGCCATGTTCGCGCTGATCCAGCCGGGCGACACCATCCTGGGCCTGAACCTGGCCCACGGCGGTCACCTGACCCACGGCATGAAGATCAACTTCTCGGGCAAGCTCTACAACGTGGTCGCGTACCACGTGGACGACAAGACCGGCCAGGTCGACATGGCCGAGGTCGAGCGCCTCGCCAAGGAGCACCAGCCGAAGCTGATCATCGCCGGCTGGTCCGCCTACCCGCGCCAGCTGGACTTCGCCGAGTTCCGCCGCGTGGCGGACGAGGTCGGCGCCCTGCTGATGGTCGACATGGCGCACTTCGCCGGCCTCGTCGCCGCGGGCCTGCACCCCAACCCGGTGCCGTACGCGGACGTGGTCACCACCACCACCCACAAGACCCTGGGCGGCCCGCGCGGCGGCGTGATCCTGTCCAAGGCCGAGTTCGCCAAGAAGATCAACTCCGCGGTCTTCCCCGGCCAGCAGGGCGGCCCGCTGGAGCACGTCATCGCGGGCAAGGCCGTGGCCTTCAAGGTCGCCGCCTCCGAGGAGTTCAAGGAGCGCCAGCAGCGCACCCTGGACGGCGCGCGCATCCTCGCCGAGCGCCTGCTCCAGGCCGACGTCGCCGAGGCCGGCGCCTCGGTGCTCTCCGGCGGCACCGACGTCCACCTCGTCCTGGTCGACCTGCGCAACAGCCAGCTCGACGGCCAGCAGGCCGAGGACCGTCTGCACACGGTCGGCATCACCGTGAACCGCAACGCCGTCCCGAACGACCCGCGCCCGCCGATGGTCACCTCCGGCCTGCGCATCGGCACCCCGGCCCTGGCCACCCGCGGCTTCGGGGCCGAGGACTTCCGCGAGGTCGCCGACGTCATCGCCGAGGCCCTCAAGCCGGGCTTCGACGACACCGTCGCCGCCGCGCTCAAGGCCCGCGTCACCGCGCTGGCCGAGAAGTACCCGCTGTACCCGAACCTGGCCAACCAGGACTGACCCCGTACGCGGGTGAGGTGACCGGCCTCACTCCGTACGTGCACCTGGGACCCCGGGGCACCGCGCACACTGGACAGTGCGCGCGGTGCCCCGTCCCGTGTCCCCTCCCTGCCTGCAAGCCCTCCCACGAGACCCGACAAGGACGTCCCCCGTGGCCATCAGCGTCTTCGACCTCTTCTCCATCGGCATCGGCCCCTCGAGCTCCCACACCGTCGGCCCGATGCGCGCCGCCCGGATGTTCGCCCGCCGTCTGCGGTCCGAAGCCCTGCTGCCCCGGGTGACGGGCGTGCGCGCCGAGCTCTTCGGCTCCCTGGGCGCCACCGGCCACGGCCACGGCACCCCGAAGGCCGTCCTGCTCGGCCTGGAGAACAACTCGCCCCGCACGGTCGACGTCGACCAGGCCGACAAGGACGTCGAGCGGATCCTCGCCGAGAAGAAGCTCAACCTCGTCGGCGAGCACACCATCGACTTCGACCCCGACAGCCAGCTGGTGCTGCACCGCCGCCGCTCGCTGCCGTACCACGCCAACGGCATGACCCTGTGGGCCTTCGCCGAGGACGGCTCCACGCTGCTGGAGAAGACCTACTACTCGGTCGGCGGCGGCTTCGTCGTCGACGAGGACGCGATCGGCGCCGACCGGGTCAAGCCCGACGACACCGCGCTGCGCTACCCCTTCCGCACCGGCGAGGAGCTGCTGCGGCTCACCCGGGAGACCGGGCTGTCCATCTCCGGCCTGATGCTGGAGAACGAGAAGGCCTGGCGCAGCGAGGAGGAGATCCGCACCGGGCTGCTGGAGATCTGGGCCGTGATGCAGGAGTGCGTGCGGGCCGGCATGAGCCGCGAGGGCATCCTGCCGGGCGGCCTCAAGGTCCGCCGCCGGGCCGCCTCGGGTGCCCGGGCGCTGCGGGCCGAGGGCATCGGGCCGGCCAACGCGATGGAGTGGGTGACGCTCTACGCGATGGCCGTCAACGAGGAGAACGCCTCCGGGCAGCGGGTGGTCACCGCGCCCACCAACGGCGCGGCGGGCATCATCCCGGCCGTCCTGCACTACTACCTGAACTTCATCCCGGGCGCCGATGACGACGGCATCGTCCGCTTCCTCCTCGCGGCCGGCGCCATCGGCATGCTCTTCAAGGAGAACGCCTCCATCTCCGGCGCCGAGGTCGGCTGCCAGGGCGAGGTCGGCTCCGCCTGCTCCATGGCCGCCGGCGGCCTCGCCGAGGTCCTGGGCGGCTCGCCCGAGCAGGTCGAGAACGCCGCCGAGATCGGCATCGAGCACAACCTCGGCCTCACCTGCGACCCGGTCGGCGGGCTCGTCCAGATCCCCTGCATCGAGCGCAACGGCATGGCCTCGGTGAAGGCCGTCACGGCGGCGCGCATGGCGCTGCGCGGGGACGGCCGGCACCACGTCTCGCTGGACAAGGCGATCAAGACGATGAAGGAGACCGGGGCCGACATGAAGATCAAGTACAAGGAGACCTCGCGCGGCGGCCTCGCCGTCAACGTCATCGAGTGCTGATCGGGGTTCCACCGGTACGGCCACGCGCCCCGGCGCGGTAGTCTCCGGTCTCGCCCCGGCCGTCTCCGGCCGGGGCGAGGTCGAACGTGGGGGGCGGCATGGGGGCGTACTGGGACGAGCAGCGGCGGCAGTGGGTGCAGCAGGCGCCGCCGACCGCGCCGCCGCCGATCGGCTCGGTGCCGCCCCCGCCCGTACCCGCCCCCGCGCCGCCCATGGCCCCTCCGCCGCTGACGGCGCCGCTGCTGGGGCCTCCGCCGCAGGCGTACCCGGCTCCGCCGTTCTCCCCCTCGGCACCTCCCGGCCCGCCCCTGCCCCCGCCGCCGCCCTCCGGCCGGCGGATGCGGCCGCGCGCCGTGCTGATCGCCGCGCTCGTCGGGGTGCTCGCCGGGGCGGGCGCGGGCGGCGGCTGGTACCTGTACTCGCGGCAGGACGACGCGAAGAAGCCCGCGGCCACCGCCCTCGGCACGCCCCTGCCGACCACCCCGGTCGCCACGCCGCCCTACCCCGCGTTCACCTTCCCCGCCGCGCCGACCGCCTCCCCCAGCCCGACGGCGACCCCGACCACCGGCGCGCACTCGACGCTCGTCCAGGACGCCGGGGGCTTCTCCCTGCCCGTGCCGGACGGCTGGCAGCGGCGCGTCGACGGCACGTCCGTCTTCTACGACTCCCCGGACGGCACCAGCCTCATCCAGGTGTTCTCCATGGGCACCGGCACCCCGTACGACCAGGCCGTCGCCACGGACACCAGCCTCGCCTCCAACCCCAGCCGGTTCCCCGGCTACCGCAAACTCGCCCTCACCCGGACCCCGGGCGGCGGCGCCGTCCTGGAGTACTCCTACGACCTCGCGGGCAAGGGCGTACGGCACACCGTCGACCAGATGGTCACGACCCCGGACGGCCAGGTGTACGCCCTCCTCGTCGCCGGCCCGGAGAGCAGCTGGCCCGCCCCACTGCGCGACGTCCAGCAGTCCCTGGCGGCGGGCTTCTGCCTCACCGGGCACTGCCCGACGGCGAACGGCTGACGCGCCTCCTGCGCGTCGGCACGGGCGACGGGCGGGTGCTGGACTGCGCGACGGGCTGATCTAGCGCCGTGCTGCCAGCGCTTCCGGGGCCTCCTGCGGCGCCGCGCCCGGCCCCAGGTTCGGCCGGGCCAGGAACGCCACCGCCGTCGCCGTCGCCGCCAGGGCGACGCCGCCGATCACCGTGCCGCGCAGCCCGCTGGTGACGGCCGCGCCGACGGCCTCCCGGACGACCGGCGGCAGCCCGTCCAGCGAGGCCGGGGTGAGCCCGCCGCCGGTCAGGTGGGCAGCCTCCGCCGGGCTCAGCCGGTCCGCCAGGGAGGCGGTCATCCGCGCCGTGTACGCCGCGCCGAGGGCCGCCATCCCGAGCGAGCCGCCGATGCTGCGCAACAGGGTCACCACGCCCATCGCCGCGCCCATGTCCTGGAGCGGCGCGGCGCCCATCGAGGTCAGCATGGTGCTCTGCATCAGCAGACCGATGCCGATCCCGGCGACCGCCGTGAGCCCGGAGGCCAGGGCCACCGGGGTGTCCGTCCCCAGGAGCAGCAGCAGCGCGGCCCCGGCCAGGGTCAGTGCCCCGCCCAGCAGCGGGTAGCGCCGCTCGCCGCCGGGCCGGGCCATCAGCCGGGCGGTGACCAGCTGGGTGACCATCATGCCGAGCATCAGCGGCAGCAGGAGCAGTCCGCCGGTGGTCGGCGAGACGCCCTGGACGAACTGGAAGTACTGCGGGACGTAGCCGATCAGGGCGATCATCACCGCGCCGGTGAGGAAGCCCAGCACCTGGGAGACCGAGAAGGCGCGGCTGCGGAACAGCGCGGGCGGGATCAGCGGGCCGGGGGCGCGCAGTTCCGTCCGGACGAATCCGGCCAGCGCGGCCAGGGCGACGAGGGCCATGCCGAGGATCAGCGGGGACGTCCAGGCGTCCTGGGTGCCGCCCCAGCTGCCGACCAGGGTGAGGGCGAGGATGCCGGTGGTCAGCAGGGCGACCCCGGCCAGGTCGAAGGGGGCGCGGGCGCGCTCCTCCTTCGGCAGCCGCACCCCGACGGCGACCGCCGCCAGGGCGAACAGCCCGATCGGCAGGTTGACGTAGAAGGCCCAGCGCCAGCTGAGCCGGTCGGTGAGGAAGCCGCCGAGCAGCGGCCCGCCGACGAAGGCGACCGGCATCAGCACGCCGATCACCGACTGCACCCGGCCCCGGTCGGAGGCGGGCACCAGCGCCCCGATCACCGAGAGCGCACCGACCATCAGGCCGCCCGCGCCGACGCCCTGGACGGCGCGGAAGGCGATCAGCTGGCCCATGTCCTGCGCCAGGCCGGACAGTGCCGTGCCGTGCCGGCCAGGAAGACCACCACCGCCCACTGGTGGGCGCCTTTGCGCCCGTACAGGTCCCCGAGCCGGCCCCACAGCGGGGTGGCGGCGGCGGAGGTGAGCAGGTACGCGGTGACGGCCCAGGCGAGGTGCTCCAGCCCGCCGAGGTCGCCGACGACGGTCGGCAGCGCCGTGCCGATGATCTGGCCGTCGAGGGCCGCGAGGAAGATGCCGAGCATCAGCCCGATCACACCGATGAGCGGCGGCTTCGGGCGGTCGTCGCCGACCGGTCGCACCGGTTGCGTGGTCATGGCGGCCCCGTGCCTTCCGGGCTCAGGCCGCGAACGGGCGGGTCTGCCGGGCGGCCTTCAAGGCCCGGGCCCACCAGTCCAGTTGGTCGAGCATCGTCTTCGCGGCGGCGGTGGCGCCCGGGTCGCGCGGCGTGCCGTCCTCGTCGAAGGCCTGCGCGGCGCCGTGGAAGCTGACGGTGTTGCGGATGGTCACGGCGTTGAGCTCGGCCATCACCACGCGCAGCTGCTCGACGGCCCGCAGGCCGCCGGAGAGCCCGCCGTACGAGACGAAGCCGACGGGCTTGGCGTGCCACTGGTGGTTGTGCCAGTCGACGGCGTTCTTCAGCGCGGCCGGGAAGCTGTGGTTGTACTCGGGGGTGACGAACACGAAGGCGTCGGCGGCCTCCAGCCGGGGCGAGACGGCGCCGAGCATCGCGATCTGCTCCGGCGGGAGTTCGCCGCCGAAGGAGGGCATGACGGTCGGCAGCGGGGTGACGGCCAGGTCGACCAGGTCGGCGGTCATGTCGCCGCGCGCTTCGAGGTGGCCGAGCAGCCAGTCGGCGACGGCCGGGCCGAAGCGGCCGGTGCGGGTGCTGCCGAGGAGGACGGCGACCTGCAGGTTCTGGTTCTCGGGCATGAGGTTCCCCTCCGGGGAGACGGGCACGGCTTCGCTGTGTACGCCGTATCGACTCAATACAACGTACACATCGGCGCGTACGGCGTCCACTGACCCGATACGTTGTACACGCGAGTGCTACCGTGGACCCATGCCCACCCAGCAGACGCCCCCCGACCGGCCCTCACTCTGGGAGCGGCTCGACCGCCCGGCCGCCGCCCCCCGGACCACCCTGACCCCGCAGCGGATCGCCGCGGCCGCCGTCGCCATCGCCGACACCGAGGGCCTGGACGCCGTCACCATGCGCCGCCTGGCCGCCCTCCTGGAGGTGGCCCCGATGGCCGCCTACCGGTACGTCTCCGGCAAGGACGAACTCATCGAGCTGATGGTCGACTTCGTCTACGGCCGGCTCCCCCTGGACGCCGCCCCCGGCGGCTGGCGCGAGACCATGCACTCCCTGGCCGTCCACCTGCGCGCCATGAACCTGGAACACCCCTGGATCGTCCGGGCCGCCGCCCCGTCCGTCCTCAGCCCCAACCAACTCGCCGTCCCCGAGCGGGCGTTCGCCGCCCTCGCCGACCACGGCCTGGACGCCGACACCACCATGGCGGTCTTCCGCACCGTCACGGGCTACGTCTACGGCTCCGTCTCCACCGAACTCGCCGTGGAGAACCTCCGCCGCGCCAACGGCTGGACCGACGGCGAGGAGACCCGCGCCGCCCTGGCCCCTCGCATGTCCTACCTCATGGGCACCGGCCGCTACCCCGCCTACGAGCAGTACCTCCACCGGGCCACCCGCAAGGACGACCCCGCCTGGCACTTCCACACCGGCCTCGACTGCGTGCTGGACGGCATCGCCGCCCACTTCGCCCTCTAAGGCGCCTCCTCCAGCCGGGCGGCGACGGTCGACAGCCGCCCCATCGCACGGGCGACGCCCAGCCCGTCCATGTAGTCCCGCACGTGCACCAGCAGCCCGCCCCGCGCCCGCAGCACCAGCACCCCCGGCAGCGCGAACGGCCGCCCCGTCCCCGCCACCGTCCCGACCACCACCTGCTCGACGGTCAGCACCTCCGGATCGGCCGCCGCGTGCACGGCCACCTCCCGCACCTCCTCCGGCCGCGCCGCACTCGCCCCCCACACCGCCCGGTACCCGGCCCGGATCTCCTCCCGCCCCACGTACCGCTCGGGCATCCCGGGAAACAGGAACGGAAACTCGTGCACCCCGTTCTCGGCGTACAACTCCGCGAACGCGTCCGCATCCATGGCAAGCATCGCCGCCCGATAGCGAGCGAGCAGATCCACCACACCCGACATAGCTGTCCCCCTCCAGCTCACGCGACCGCCCCACCCTACCGACCGGGCGCCGAGATCATCCCAACTCGGCTACCAGAGCGCCGTACTGCGCCGCTGTCAGATTGAGCCTCCAGAAGGGGTCGAGCCTCCCGCCCCGCTCGTCACCGCCCCCGCTGAGCGGCGATTCCGCAGTGGCGTCGAGCACCCCCTCCACCCCGAACCGGCCGCGCAGCAGCCACTCAGCCGTCGCCTCGGTATCGCCGGCCGGCGCGCCGATGGCGGCGAGGGCCTCCGCGAGGCGCTCCGCCGACGCCTCCTCCCCCACCAGGGCGGGCAGGAGGAGCAACAGCCGCTCGGCCGGGGCGTGCACGCCCGGGGCGGCCGGGTCGGGGGTGTCGGCGATGCGGACGAGGCGCCGCCAGTCGAGGCCGGGCCCGTGCCGGTCGCCGTCGATCGAGGCGAGGATCTCGGCCCGGGCCCAACCCGGGTGCGTCAGCAGGTAGTCGAGTCCGGAGTCGCCGTCGAGATTGCGGTAGACGATGAGCACCGCGTGACCACCTCCGAACGGCACCCTCAGCGTCGGCCAGGCGTCCGGGCCCATCAGCTCGTCGAGGATGGCGTCGGCATCCCCGCCGTCCTCCCCGAACCACTCCGGATCCACCCGGCACACCGCCGCCAGGTGGTTCGTCCAGAACCCTCCGCGCACCAGCAGCGGCTCCCCCGCCACGAACGGCCCGTCCAGGTACCCGCTGATCGCCCTGCCTAGAGATTCGCTCACCCGCCGAGTCAATCAGCCGCCGTGAGGGCCAAGAGGCCCACCGCCAGGAGGGCGAGGCCGCACCAGGACGCCGCCGGGAGGTGTTCGCCGAGGGCGGCGACACCGAGGAGGGCGGCGACGGCGGGTTCGGCGAGGGTGAGGGTGGTGGCGGTCTGGGCGGTGGTGCGGCGGAGGCCGTGGCCGAAGAGGCGGTAGGCGAGGTACGTGGTGATCACCGCGAGGTGGAGGACGACGGCCGTGCCGCGCACCGTTCCCAGCCAGTCCACCGGTTCCAGGGCGAGCACCGGCAGCACCAGCACCGCCGCCGCGCCGAACATCGCGCCCATCACCCCGCCCGAGGGGTGCCCGGCGGCGATGAGGCGCCCGCCGATCAGCGAGTACCCGGCGTACGAAAGCCCGGACAGGGCCGCCAGCAGCGCCCCGAGCAGGTCCACCTCCCCTCCTCCGCCGAGCACGAGCACGGCGCACCCGAGCACGGCGAGCCCCGTCGCTCCGGCCCACCGCCCGCTCGGCCGCCCCTGGCCGGCGAGCCAGCCGAGGAGCCCGGTGAACACGGGCGCGCTGCCGAGCGCGACCACCGTCGCGACGGCGACCCCGGTGCGGGTGACGGCCGGGTAGAAGGTGAGCGGGTACCCGACCACCCCCACCGCCCCGAGCGCGAGCAGCCACCGCTCGCCCGCCCGGCAGGCCCGCGGCAGGCCCCACGCGGCCCGGTCGGTGAGGAACAGCAGCAGCCCGCCGAGCAGCAGGGCCGCGGCGCCGATGCCGGCCGCCGGGGCGCCGCCGGGCGCCAGCGAGCCGGCCGTTCCGGTGGTACCCCACAGCAGGGCGGCGGCGAGGATCGGCATGGGCCCGTCGAGCAGACGGGCGGAGAGGAAGGAGCGAGGCACGGGAGTGGACTTCCGTCGTCGAGAACCAGCGGATGGAGTGGTTTCGAGAACGGGCGCACGCCGACGCGACTCCCGGCCCAGGGCCCGGGATCAGGGGTTCAGATCACCCTCGCGTACGCCCGCTCAGGCGCCGAGCGGCGGCAGCGCGACGTGCCAGTACAGCTTCACGGCCCCGATGCTACCCACGAACCATCCACCCACCCTCCCGGGTGAATATTCACAGGCAGCGATGTGAACCTATGCAAAATCCCAAGGTGAACTAGGTTACAAACCTTTCATTCCAAGCCGACCGGTTTGCCCACATACTGAGATCCGTGCGATAGTCAAGACACGACTTCGGCGGGCCCGACCTGGCACTGCCGACGCCCATCGCGCGGCACGCACCCCCTTGGCCGGCGCGATGACCTGCACGGGCCCCCTCCGCCGAACAAACGGCGCACCGGGGGCCCTGCGTGTTTCCGGCGCCGGGAGCCGGGTGCGGCCGTACGAGAACCTCAGCTCCGCTCGCGCACCTTCAGCTCGAACCACACGCCCTTGCCCCGCGGCAGCAGGTCCGCCCCCCACCGGTCGGCCAGGTCGTCGACGATCTTCAGCCCCCGCCCCCGCTCGTTCACCGGCTTGGGCTCGGCGAGGATCATGCAGGGCAGCGCCCGCGAGGAGTCCCGCACCTCGATCCGCAGCCACCCGGGCTTGCGGCTGACGTGCAGCCCGATGGTGCGCCCGGCCGCGTGCCGCACCGCGTTGGAGACCAGCTCGCTGGTGAGCAACTCGCCCGCCTCCAGGTGCTGGTGGAGGTCCCAGGACTCCAGGACGGAGAGCACCAGCCGACGCGCCACCGGGCCCGAGTCCGGCCGGGACGGCAACCGCACCTCGCTGGGCGAGGACGGGTCGCACAGTCTGCCGGAATACATCTCCTCCAGCTCCTCGGAGCTGAGCCGCTCCAGCGCCGAGAGCGTGACCTGGACGTCGATCCAGGACGCCCCGGCGACCGGGCCGACCCCGGGAACCGTTGACTGATCTGTTTCGCCCCAACCCGCCATGCGGACCATCATTGCGGAACGCAAGCGGCCGCGTACGGACAATGAGCAAACGATCTCCCCCGAGTCGGCATATGCCGCATGCAAGAAGGGGCCGACCCGGGCCGACATCCGTCAAGCCCGGGTTGACCCCTACGGCGACCTACCAGGCACTCCACGGGACGTTCCACCCGGAGAGCCCGTTGTCCGGCTCCAGGGTCTCCTTCTTGATGGAGTTCTTGACGATCACCACGTCCCCGACGATCGAACCGGCGTAGAACTTCCCGGCCGCCGAGGAGTCGCTGCCACCCTCCGCGTCCTTGAGCGCGACGCAGCCGTGGCTGACGTTGTCGCCGCCGAACACCCCGTTCCTGGCCCACCAGTTGCCGTGGAAGTACGTCCCGGAGGTGGTCAGCCGCATGGAGTGCGGCACCTGGAGGTCGTACGGGGCGCCGCTCATACCGGGCAGGGTGCTGGACTGCATCCGCACCGTGCCCTCCTTGGACATGACGACCATCGTGCCGTTCCAGGTCGGGTGGTCGTCCGAGCCGGAGGTGATGTCGAGCTGCGAGGTCTGCCCGTTGGAGACCAGCGTCATCTGGTGCGCGGCGGCGTCAACCGTCGCGACCTGGCTTCGCCCGATAGTGAAGGGCTCGTCCCGGTCCGAGCCGTACACCCCGGGGGCGATCTCCACGCTCTTCAACCGGTAGTGGACGGTCACCTTGGTGTTCGGCTTCCAGTACTCCGCCGGACGGAAGTCCAGCCGCCGGTCCCCGAACCAGTGGCCCTTGACCACCGTGCCGTTGTCCGTGTCGAAGGTGATGGCCTTCGCCACCGCCTCCTTGTTCTTGACGTCCTTGCTGAACTCCACCGAGACGATCATGCCGACGCCGTACGTGGCGTCGTTGTCCACGTTGTCCGCCGCCTTCGCCAGCGCGTCCGGCGTCAGCGTGGTGAAGGTGCTGTCCGCCTCCGCGACCACGCCGTTGGCGTCCGCCGCCATCGCGCTGACCAGATAGGCGGTGCCGACCGACAGGCCCGTGGTCGGCATCCAGGAGAGGCCGTCCGCGGCGATGGTGCCGGCCACCTCCTTGCCGCTCTTGTCACTGACCTTGACGGTGGTCAACTTGCCGCCCGTCGCACCGATCTTGAGCGCCCCCGGCGCCACGTCCACCGAGCCGGTCTTCGGCTCGATGCTCACCGCGGCCTGCGACACCTTCGGCGCCGCGCTGGTCGGCGCCACCGACCCGGAGGCCGAGGCCGACGCCGGGGCACCGGCCCCGATGTCCGCCTTGGCGCCGCCGCCGCCGCTTCCGCTGCTGCACGCCGCCGTCATCACCATCGCCCCGCCGACCAGTCCGGCGGCCACGACCCTGCGTATCGACCTCAACGTCGATCCCTCCCTTGCTCCCCACGGGCCCGAAGCCCCGACCGCTACACGCTCCGGCCCTCGGAAAGGTTGCGCCCACCAAGGGCACTGTTGCCCGGAAAACCCGGACGGCCCGACCCCAACGGGTGAGGACCGGACCGCCCGACTACGAAACAAACCCGCACAAACCCCCGGTGAGCCCGGATTCACCGGGCCAAATCCCGGGTACGGCCTACCAGTTCGCCCAGGAGACGTTCCAGCCGCCCAGCCCGTTGGAGGGGGCGACGGTCTTCTCCTTGCTGTTCACGATCTTCACGACGTCACCGACCATCGAGTCGTTGAAGAACTTCCCGGCCACCGAGGCGTCGCTGCCGCCCTTCTCGTCGGCCATCGACACGCAGCCGTGGCTGGCGTTGGTCTTGCCGAACGGGCTGGCCCAGTAGTTGCCGTGGACGAACGTGCCCGAGGTGGTCAGCCGCATCGCGTGCGGCACGTCCTGGATGTCGTACTCGCCGCCGAGACCGACGGTCTGCGAGTTCATCCGGGTGACCTTCTCCTTGGACATGATCACCATCGTCCCGCCCCACGAGGGCGTCGCGTCCGCCCCCAGCGTGACGGGCAGCGTCGTCGACTTGCCGCTCGTCTCCACCGTCATCATGTGCGACTTCGCGTCCGCCGTCGAAACCCGCGAACGGCCGATGGTGAACGGCTCGTCCTTGTCCACGTCCCCGTAGACGCCCGGCGCGACCTCGACGCTCTTCAGCCGGTACTTGACGGTCACCTTGGTGCCCGGCTTCCAGTACTCGGCCGGACGGAAGTCCAGCCGCCGGTCGCCGAACCAGTGGCCCTTCACCTCGGTGTTGTTGTCCGTCGCGAAGGTGATGCCCTTCAGCACGGCGTCCTTGTTCTTCACGTCCTTGGTGAAGTTCACCGAGACGATCATGCCGACGCCGTACGTGGCGCCGTCGCTGATGTTGTCGTTGGTGGAGACCTTCTTCTCCGGCGTCAGCGTCGTGAACGTCGTCGTGGACGCGGCGACCAGGCCGTCCGCGTCCTTCGCCTGCGCGTCCACCTTGTACGCCATGCCCACCGCCAGCGCGGCCGCCGGCTTCCAGCCGGTGCCGTCCGGGGTGATCGCCCCCTCGACCGGCTTGCCGTTCTTGTCCGTCACCTCGACGGTCGTCAGCTTGCCGTTGGACACCGACACCGCCAGCGCCCCCGGCGGCACGTCCTGCGCGCCGTCCTTCGGCTCGACGTTCAGCACCGCGGTCGAGTTCTTCGGCGTCGCCGAAGCCCCGCCCGCACCCGCCCCCGCGTCCGCCGGCGCCGTGGTGGCCGCGTCCGAGGACCCGCCACCCTTGTCGTCGTTGCAGGCCGCCGTGAGCAGCAGCACCCCACCCATCAGCAGTGCCGCCGCACCCCTGCGCCCGAAGCGCCGTCCGGTGCGTATCGCGTCGCCTGCCGCCGTACCCGTCCTCACGGTTCTCTCCCCTCCCGGTATCCACTCTGTTGACGCTTCGAACGCCCTCATGAGTTGCACCGGGCCGCCGGTCTTCCACACCGGGACCCGGCGCGCCGGAGAAGGATAGCTGGGCCGTCTGAGTGAATCCCGTGGGGAGGTGGGTGGATCAAGGGTGAAGCCTCGGTGAAGACCCGCCCGGCTCAGCGCAGCGCGCTCCCCGCCAGCCACTGCTCCCAGGACAGGTTCCAGCCGTTCAACCCGTTCGACGGCGGCACCACGTCCCCCGACACCCCCTTCACCTCCACCACGTCCCCCGGCACCGTGTGCTCGAACAGCCACCCCGCCGGGGTGTCCCTGCCCGTCCCGCCCTTGGCGTCCGCCAGCCCGATGCACCCGTGACTGGTGTTGGCCGACCCGAACACCCCCGGGTTCGCCCAGTAGTTGCCGTGCACGAACGTCCCGGAGGCCGTCAGCCGCATCGCGTGCGGGACGTCCTTGATGTCGTACTCGTCGCCCATCCCCACCGTCTGCGAGTTCATCCGCGTCACCTGGTACTTCTCCGACACCACCATCACCCCCCGGTACGTCGAATGCTCCGCACTGCCCGCCGACACCTTCAGCACCCGCACCACCTTCCCGCCCGCCCCCGCCCGCACCGTCAACGTGTGCGCCTCCAGGTCCACCGTCGACACCTGCGCCCGACCGACCGTGAACCGCACATCCCGGTTCTGCGAGCCGAACTCCCCCGGCGCCCCCTGCACGTCCTTGAGCCGCAACGCCACCGCCACCCGCGTCCCCGCCGCCCAGTACTGCTGCGGCCGGAAGTCCACCCGCTGGTTCCCGAACCAGTGCGCCGCCACCACCACCGGCGGATCCGCACTCACCTGCACCGCCCGCTCCACCGCCGCCCGATCCACGATCGGCCGACTGAACCGCAACGACACCGGCATCCCCACCCCCACCGTCGACCCGTCCTCCGGCGTGAAGAACGCGACGAACGTGTGCGCCCGCGCCACCGTCGTGAACTCCGAATGCTGGGCCGCCTTCTGCCCCTGCTCGTCCTCCGCCACCGAGTCCAACGTGAACGCCGTCCCCAACGGCAACGCCCCGTCCGGCACCCACGACGCCCCGTCCCCCGCGATCGCCCCCGGCACCTCCACCCCCTTCCCGTCCGCCAACCGCACCGACACCAACCGCCCCTGCGCCACCGCCACCCGCACCGCCCCCTCCGGCGGCACATCCTGCGCCCCGTCCACCGGCTGCGCCGTCACCACCGCCCGCGAACCCACCACCACCGGCGCCCGCGACCCCGTCGCCACCACATCCCCCGCCGGCCCCTCCCCACCCCCACCACACCCACCGAGCAGAACGATCCCCCCGACCACCGCCGCCACCCGCCGCGCCCACACCCACATCCGGGCCCTCCCACCGTTCACCTCACCTGCCCCCGGCACAACGAGAACCCACGCGACAGAGACACGCCAACCACCCCAAAATCCCCCATCCCCACGCTTCTTACCCGGTTCCGCCCCCGCGTGAGAAGCAGCCCCGAACACTCACGGCAGCCGCGCGGGCTCTACGGCATCCCCGTAACCCCCAACGACCGCACGGGGCAAGGCCCACGCAGCGGCAAGCTCCACCTCCCTTGAGCCCCCGCGCGGCGAAGCCGGCGCGAGGGGCGAGCCCGAACCCCAGCGGCCGCGCAGGGCGAAGCCCGCGCGGGCGCAACAGAACCCACACGCCCACAGCAACCGCCCCGCCCCTGTGGCTTCGCAGCGCGAGCACGAAACCCCGCGACCGCGCGCGGCAAAACCAGCGCGGGGTGCAAGGGGTGGATGCGGGGGGCGGGACGAGCCCGGCAGTCATAGCGGCCACACGGGGGCGAAGCCCACTCTGGGACGGGGGCTGGGGTGGGAGTCGCAGGCGCTCCCGAACTCCCAGCGGCCGCGCGGGGCGTAGCCCGCGCGGCCGCTGCAAAACCCACCCCCACCCCTCGCCCCAGCGGCCACGAAGGCGAACCTGAAACCCCTGGCACCCCGCGCGGTGAAGCCGGCGCGGGGTGCCAGGGGTGGGGTGCGGGGACGAGGGAATGAGCCTGGAACCGCCAGCGGCCGCGCCGGGCGAAGCTGGCGCGGCCGCAACAAAGCCCATCCACCCCCAGCAACCACCCCGCTCCTCCAACCACGCCGGACAAGGCGGCACACAGCCGAGCCCGAAGCCCCGCCGCTCCGCGCGGCAAAGCCTGTGGGGGTAGGCACGGGAGTTGGGGGTGCGGGCGGGGGGCGAACTCGTACCCTCGCAACCCCGCGCGGCGAAGCCAGCGCGGGGTTGCGAGGGGAGGTGCGGGTGCGGCGTGGAGCTGGGCGAGCCCGGAACTCCCAGCGGCCCCGCGCGGCGAAGCCTGCGCGGGGCCGCTGGGGTGGATACGGAGGGCGGGGCGAGCCCGGCTGCCATCGGCAGGGTCGGGGTGCAGGAAGTCAGGAACGCGGGGGTCGGTTGTGTGGGGGGCAGGGCGCACCCGAGGTCATAGCGGCCGCGCGGGGCGAAGCCCGCGCGGCCGCAACGAACCCGCCCACCAACAGCAACCGCCTCGCCCCCGTGGCCGCGCAAGGGAGCCGACGCAAGGGCGGGCTCGAAACCCTGCAGCCCCGCGCGGCAAGGCCAGCGCGTGGCTGCCGAGGGTGGGGGTCAGGGTCGCGAGAAGTTGGGAACGCAAGGGTGGGATGTGGGGACGGGGCGCACCTGGAGGCTATAGCTGCCCTCGCGCGGCGAAGCCTGCGCGAGGGCGAGAGTACGAAGCCAGCGCGGGGGGGGTCGGGAGCCGGGGTGGGGGCGAGCCTAGAACTCCCAGTGGCCGCGCGCGGGGCGAAGCCCGCGGGGGGCCGGGGGTGCGAAGGGGCGAGCGCGGAGCCTCCAGCGGCCGCGGGGGGGGGGGGCCCCCCCCGCCCCCCCCCCCCCCCCCACCCCCCCCCCCCCCCCCCCCCCCCGGGGGCCCCCCGGGGGGGGGGGGGGGGGCCGGGGGGGGGCCCG
>NZ_JBIWOW010000037.1:0-64223 GCF_044767945.1 Kitasatospora sp. NPDC101183
CCCCGGGCCCCGGCCTCCACGCGGCCGGCCCCCGCGGCCTCGGGGTTCGCCCCGCCGGGCGCCCCCACCGGGGGCCCGGGGGGCCCGCGGGGGGGGGCCCCCCCGGGCCCCCCCCGGGGGCCCCCCCGCGGTCGTACGTCAGGCCCCCGCGGTCGTACGTCACGCGTCAGGCGTCAGCCGTACGAGATGTTGGCGCAGGGGTCGTCGTCCGCCGAGCGGGCCGCGCCGGCGACGCTGCTGGGCAGCGGAGCGGGGGCGCCGGCCGGGGCGGAACCGGCGGCGGGGGCCGACGGGTTGGCGGCGGCGAAGTCGTGGCCGAGGAGCACGCTGACGCCCTTGGCCGTGCCGCCCGGCTGGACGGTGGCGCCCGGGAACAGCTTGGCGACGGACTCGGCGGCGCTCTTCTCGCCGGTGCCGTACTCGACGACGGTGGTCGCCCGGGCCTTGCCGGGGGAGTTGCCCACGCTCGCGACGGTGTAGCCGGCGGCCTTGAGGGCGTCCGAGGCCTTGCCGCCCAGGCCCGTGGCGCTGGTGGCGTTGAGGACGGTGACCTTCACCTCGGCGGCCTTCGGGTCCGCCGGGGCGGCCGGGGGCGGGCTGGTCTGGGCGGGGGCGGTGGGCGCGGCCGTGTCCCCGGCCGGGGCGGGGGCGCTCGCGTCCTGGCCGTCGATGGTGCGGTCCGCCTTGAGCGCGGCCCACAGCTGGTCGATGTCCGGGTGGACGAGGGCGACCCGGGGGCCCTCGTAACGCCAGGGCGCGGTGAGGAACTTGATGTCGTGCAGGTCGACGTCCTTGACCGACATGGCGAAGGACATCAGCTTGGCGGCGGAGCCCAGGCCCGGGTCGACGGTCAGGGACTTGGTGGCGGCGTCGGCCAGCGGCAGCAGGGTCGTCGGGTCCATGCCGCGCGACTTGACCTCCTTGATGAGGGAGGACATGAAGGCCTGCTGGCGCTTGGTGCGGCCGATGTCGGAGCCGTCGCCTATGCCGTGGCGCACCCGGACGTAGTCGAGCGCGGCCTGCCCCTCGACCTTCTGCTTTCCCTTGCTGAAGAGCACCTTGCCCTTCCTGCCCAGGTTCGGGTTGAGGTCGCCCTCGTGGATGTCGCTCGGCAGGCAGACCTCGACGCCGCCGACGGCCTTGGTCATCGAGGCGAAGCCGTTGAAGTCCACGACGATGGTGTGGTCGACGCGCAGGTTGGTCAGCTTCTCGACGGCGTTCTGGCTGCAGGCCGGGTTGCCCGTCTCGGTGTCGCCGACCGAGAAGGCGCTGTTGAACATCACATTGGTCTGCTCCTTGGTCCACTTGCCGTTGGGGAGCTTGCACGGCGGGATGGTGACCAGGGAGTCGCGGGGGATCGAGATGCCGACGGCGTGCTTGTGGTCGGCGTAGACGTGCAGCAGGATCGCGGTGTCCGAGCGGGCGCCGCCGTCACCGCCGCCGCCGAGGTCGTTGTTGCCGTTGCCGCGGCTGTCCGAGCCGATCAGCAGGACGTTCACCGGGGTGCGGCCCTGGGCGTCCGGGGCGGAGGCCTCGGGGCGGTCCTTGCTGAGGGCGTCGCCGTCGAAGGTGGTGATGTTGCTGTTGAGGCGGTAGTAGACCGCACCGCCGGCCATCACGAGGACGGCGGTGGCGCCGGCGGTGACCCAGAGGACCTTCTCCTTGGTGCTGCGCTTCGGCCTGGGCTTGGCGCGGCCGGTCCCCTTGTCCGCTTTGCGACGGTCCGCCCGGTGTCCGCCGGGCTCGCTCGGCGAATTCTCGGGTGCGGGGGAACCCCGGCGACCAGACACGTCGTCATCCTCCACAGTTGCCACGGAACCCCCGGCCCGAGCGGTGGGGCCGACGTGGTGGGGCCGGAGCCGAGCCTGGCAGGCCCATCGCTAAACTTTTACATGGGTGTAAAACTTCAGTGGAGCATACTAGGCGCAGATGAGAAAACCACTTGGACGGATGATCAGCCGAGGTGATCGGCCGGTCCGTCAGGTGGCCTCGGAGACGCCGCTCCGGACTCGTACGAGGAGCACGATGACTCACCGGATCGCACGTTCGACAGCCGGCGCCCTGGTGGCACTGCTGGCCGCCACCGGCCTCATGGCCGTGGCGTCGAGCGCGACGGCGGTGGCCGCCACCCGGCCCGCGGCAGTCGCGGGCGCCGTCGCCGGGAACAGCGGCGAGGCGCGGACGGGTCAGGCCCTCCAGGCGGGCGAGACCGTGAAGGCCGGCCGGAGCGAGAGCGCCGCCGCCTCGCACCTCGCGGCCAAGGAGAAGAAGAAGTCCGGGTTCTTCGCCAAGCTCGGCAAGTTCCTGCTCGTGGTGGTCATCCTCTTCATCCTGCTGGTCATCCTGCTGATCTGGGGGATCGTCCGCCTCGCGAAGCGGATCTTCGGCCGCCGCTGAGGCCTGAGGACCGAGGCCTGAGGAGGCCTGAGGGCTGGGGTTGGGGGCTGGGGCCGCCCTCGGCGCCGTTCAGGCCCGGGGCGTGGCCCGGGCGGCCAGCAGGGCGATGTCGTCCTCGGGCTCGCCGACGGCCAGACCCTGGAGGACGGCGTCGAGGAGCCCGTCCAGGTCGCCCGCTCCGGGCAGGCGCAGGGCGGCGAGCCGGTCCAGCGAGGTGTCGATGTCCTCGCCCCGGCGCTCGACCAGGCCGTCCGTGTAGAGGAGCAGCGTCTGCCCGTCGACCAGCGGGTGGGTGCTCTGCTCGTACCCGCACAGGCCGGTGCCCAGCGGCGGGCCGGTGGGGATGCGCAGCAGCTCGGTGGGGTGGTCGGGCGCGATCAGGGCGGGCGGCAGGTGGCCCGCGCTGGAGAGGGTCCAGCGGCCCCGGCCCGGGTCGGCGAGGGCCAGCAGGCAGGTCGCCGGGCGGGCGGTGTCGTCGGCGGAGATGACGTTGTCGAGCTGGCGCAGGATGCGGTGCGGGGGCAGGTCCATCCCGGCGATGTCGCGCAGCGCCGAGCGGTAGTGGCTCATGTCGACGGCGGCCTCGACCCCGTGCCCCATCACGTCGCCCATCGCGAGCAGGGTCCGCCCGAAGGGCAGCCGCACCGTCTCGTACCAGTCGCCGCCGACCACGGAGCTGCTGCCGGAGGGCAGGTAGCGGGAGGCGAGGGTGAGGTTCTGGTGCGGGTTGCCGGGCTCGCTGAGCAGGGCCCGCTGGAGTTCGAGGGCGATGCCCTGGGAGCGGGCGTAGTGGCGGGCGTGGTCGATGCCGGTGGCGGCGCGGCCCGCGAAGGCGCCGAACAGGGCGGCGTCCCCGGGGGTGTAGGCGGGGGAGGCGGCGGTGCGGCCGAGGGTGAGCAGGCCGACGAGCCGGCCCCGGGCGGCGAGCGGCAGCACGAGCAGGGAGTCCGCCCCGGCGGGCAGGGCGTCCAGCGGGCCGGGGGTGGCGATCACGGCGACGCCGGTGGCCAGGGCGCGGTCGGCGGCCGAGCCCTCGCGGTGGCGGACGACCTCCCAGGGGTGCTCCAGGGAGGGGCCGGTGGCGACGGCGGCGCGGTGCAGACGCCTCGGAGTGCCCCGGCCGGGGCGGGCGGGCTCGGCCTCGGGCGGCAGGACGTCGACCACGGCGAGGTCGGCGGGGCCGTCCACGGCGAAGGCGGCGAGTTCGGCGCAGGTGGTCGCGAGGTCGACGGTGGTGCCGATCCGGTCGTCGGCGGCCTCCAGCAGTGCGAGCCGGGCCTCGGCTCCGGTCGGTGCCGGTGCCGGGGTTCGGGGTGCTTCGTCGAGGACGGCGACGACCAGGCCTGCGGTGCGCCCGGCCCGGCGCAGCGCCCGGTAGCGCAGCCGCAGGCCCGGCGGGACGGGCGGGCCCGCGCCCTCGGCGCCGCCCGCGTGGTGCTCGCGGTCCCGGCCGTCCTCCAGCACGCGGCGCAGCAGGGGCGCGGCCCCGGCGAAGGCGGTGGTCTCCGCGCGGCGGCCGAGCAGGTCGGCGCGGCGCAGCCCGGTGGCGGCGGTGAAGGCCGGGTTGAGGTACTGCCAGCGCAGCCGGTCGTCCAGCAGGGCGAGGCCCACGGGGGCGTCGGCCAGGAGGTCCAGGAGGAAGTCCGGGTTCCCGTTCCGGTCACCCTCCGTGGCCGAACCGAGGGAGGCCGCGAGGGCGGCGGCCGTCTCCGCGAGGGAGCGGGGGCCTGGTGACGCGGAGCGTCTTCTGCGGTGCCGGAACTGCATGGGTCAATGATCACGCGCCCGGGCGCGGCACGCCCGCAGGAGGGTGAAAGCTTGACTGCGCGGAGGCGGTGTTGTAACACTCCGCGTCCGCACCGCTCGGGTACGGGCATCCGGCGTCGGAGCGCGGATGATCACCGGTCATACTGGGCGGCGATCCGTCCGCGCCCGCACGACCGTTCCCCGGACGACCGCCCGCCGGACGGTTGTTCGCCGCACCACCGCCTGCCGCACCACCGCCCGCCGTCCGCCCAGACCCGGAGGAACCGATGACCCGCCACCCGCAGCCGGGGGCCCCGGTGGTGCCGTGGAACCGGCAGCGGCTGCGCAGCAACAACGAGTGGCTGCTGCTGGAGCTGCTGCGCACCGGCGGCGGCTCCTCCCGGGCGCAGCTGGCGCGGGACACGGGGCTGTCGAAGCCGACGGTCTCCGCCGCGCTGGCGGCGCTGGAGCGGGCCGGGCTGGTGCGCGAGGCCGGGCTGGTCGCGCCGGAGCGGGGCCGTACGGCCGTGCTGTACGAGGTCGAACCGGGCGCCGGGCACGTGCTCGGCGTGGACATCGGCCGGGCCCGGCTGCGGGTGGCGGTCGCGGACCTGTCCGGTGAGGTGGTCGCCCGGCGGTCCGTCGCCAACCGGGGCCGCTCGGCCGTCGCCGTCGCGGACGCGGTGGTCGCCGCCGCGCGGGAGGCGATGGAGGAGGCGGGCCTGGCGGCCGGGAACGTGGTGCACGCGGTCATCGGGACCCCCGGGGTGTGGGACGGCGAGCGGCGCGGGGTCCGGTACGCCACCAGCCTGCCGGGGTGGGGGCGGCCGGGGCTGTTCGACCGGATCGGGGAGGGCCTGGGCACGGAGGTGTCGGTGGCCAACGACGCCAACCTGGCGGCGCTGGGCGAGTACGCCCTCGGCGCGGGCCGGGGCAGCCGGATGTTCGCCTACCTGCTCGTCGGCACCGGGCTGGGCGTGGGCGTGGTCAAGGACGGTGAGCCGCTGCTCGGTGCGCACGGCGCGCTCGGCGAGATCGGGCTGGTGCCGCTGCCCGGCGCCGGTGCGGGGGAGCCCCGGACGATCGAGCAGGAGGCGGCCGCCGGGGCCGTGGTGCGGTCCGCGCTGGAGCACGGGATGGAGGGCTCCGCCGGGCGGCTCACGGCGAAGCGGGTCTTCGAGCGGGCCCGCGCCGGGGACGCGGCGGCGGTGCGGGCGGTGCGGGGCGAGGCCGAGCGGCTGGCCTACGCGGTGGCCGTGCTCTCGGCGGTGCTCGACCCGGACCTGGTGGTGCTCGGCGGGGGCCTGGGCGCCAGCGCGGACCTGCTCCTGGAACCCCTGGAGCAGGCCCTGCACCGGCTCACCCCGATGCGTCCGGCGCTCGCCGCGAGCCTCTTGGGGGAGGACGCGGTGCTCCTCGGCGCGGTCGCCACTGCACTGGAGACCGCCCGGCCGGAGGTGTTCGAGCGTCGGACGTCGGGGCTCGGGTAGGCCTGGTCAGCCGGTGGCGAGGGTCAGGCCGTAGGTGCTCAGGATCGCGTTGACGGGCTGGAAGTACGTCTCGCCTCCCGAGGAGCAGTCGCCGGAGCCGCCCGAGGTCACGCCCTGGGCCTGGTTGCCGGAGATGAACGACCCGCCGGAGTCGCCCGGTTCGGCGCACACGTTGGTGCGGGTGAGGCCGTAGACGCTGCCCTCCGCGTAGTTGACCGTGGCGTTGAGCTCCTCGACGGTGCCGCAGTGCCAGCCGGTGGTCGAGCCGGAGCGGCAGACCGAGCCGCCGACCGACTGCTCGGAGGAGCCGGAGACCGTCACGACGCCGCCCGCGTAGTCGTTCACCTGCGGCTGGGCCGTCCAGCCCTGGTTGGCCGCGACCCAGGAGTAGTCGTTGCCGGGGAAGGTCGAGCCCTGGAAGGTGCCGATCGAGGAGCCGCCCGCGTCGGTGGCGTTGGAGCCGGGCTGGCCGCAGTGGCCGGCGCTGACGAAGCCGGGTTGGCCGTTCTGCGTGACGGGGAAGCCGATCGAGCAGCGGGCGGCGTTGTCGATGTAGTACGCGTCGCCGCCGCGCAGGTCGGCCAGCGGGCGCGGGGTGGCGGTGGCCCGCTCGACGCGGACCAGCGAGCGGTCCACGCCGGACTCCTGGAGGAAGGCCTCGGTGCGGGCGTCGTCGGAGGACTGCACCACGACCGTGTTGGCCTTGACGTCGACGTACCAGAGCGGCGTGGCCTCGGGCGCGGAGGCGTCGGAGGACCGGTCGAGCGCCTTCTTGGCGTCGTCGAGCGCGGAGAGGGCGTGGCGCACGACGCTGGCCCGGCCGCCGTGGGCGGTGACGGCCCGGGCGGCGGAGGCGTCGGTGGTCGCCACGACCAGCGTCGCGTCCGGGCCCTCCAGCCAGGCGCCGGCCCAACTGCCCTGCAGCGTACGGGAGAGCGCGTCCCGCACCTGGGAGGCCCTGGCCTCACGGGTCAGGCGCTGGTCGGCGGCCTGCGGCGAGAGGCCGAGGTCGCGCTGGTAGGCCCGC
This sequence comes from Kitasatospora sp. NPDC101183, assembly GCF_044767945.1. Lineage (NCBI taxonomy): Bacteria > Bacillati > Actinomycetota > Actinomycetes > Kitasatosporales > Streptomycetaceae > Kitasatospora > Kitasatospora sp. NPDC101183. The sequence continues at coordinate 6,661 of NZ_JBIWOW010000037.1, forward strand.
AGCAGTGCCGGCGGCGCCGGGACGTGGGCGGGGGAGAGGGTCAGGGCGGCGGCGATGGACGGTTCGTCAGCACCGGTGGGGGCCGGGGCGCTGACGGCCGGAGCCGCGGTCAGCACGACGCCCGCGAGGGCGGCGGCGACCGTGAGCGCACGGATGCGGAGCATGGGGGATCTCCTCGCTCGGGGTGGGGGTTGCCGGAACCGTAGCCAGCCCGGTGCGACGCTCGGAACATGTCGAAACGCCCCGCGCTCGCGCGCTATACCCCTCGGCGCCGAAGGTCTCGGTCCGTCGACTACCGCTCGTGTCAGGAGATGTGACGGATCATCAGTGCCGACCCGTGCGGGACGGTGCCCGCGCGGGTCGGCGCGTTCGTCCGAGCGCCCGCGCTCAGGCGGGCACGCCCGCGAGGTGCGGCTGTCCGGCCTCCCGATGGCGTTGCGCCCAGCGGACGGCCAGGGGGGCGGCCAGGCCCGTGAGGGCGAACAGCGCGCCCACGACGTACCAGCCGGGGCGACCCCAGCTGATGCACAGCGAGATGAGCAGGGCGGGCCCGACGGCTTCGGACAGTCCGGCGCCGAGGCCGAAGACGCCGAGGTACTGGCCGGTGGCGTGCGGGGGAGCGAGGGCGAAGGAGATCTCGAAGCCCGCTGCGGAGTGCCACAGTTCACCGACGGTGTGGACGGCGACTCCCGCCAGGATGAGCGTCACGGCGGCCCAGGCCGGGATGCCCCCGGACAGCGAGACCAGCACGCAGGCGAGGAGGAAGGCGAAACCGGCACGGCGGTAGGCGGCGGCGCCGGCCGCGGGGCTGTCGATGGAGCGGCTGGCCCGGACCTGACAGGTGACGACGATGGAGGTGTTGAGGATCATGGCGCCCGAGATGAGCCAGTGGGGGGTGGTCGTCTCGGCGACCAGCCACAGGGGCACGGCGATGGTGAGCACCCTGAACTGGATGGCCATGATGCCGTCCAGGACGGTGAGCGCGAGGTAGGGGCGGTCCCTCAGGGCGATCCAGCGAGGGCCGCCGACATGCGGTTCGGGCGTGACGGGCCGCAGACCGAGCAGGATGGCCGCGGAGGCCGCGAACGCCACGGCGTTGCCGACCACCATGAGTTGGTACGCGCCGACGGTGCCGACCTGGACGGTCCAGCCGGCCAGTACGGCCCCCAGGGAGATGCCGATGTTGGTCACGGCACGCAGGTAGGCGCGGAATTCCTGCGGCCGTTCGCCTCCGTGGTGTCGGATGAGCGGGCTGCGCGCGGCCACACCGGCGCTCTTCGCCCCGGTGGCCGCGCAGACTGCGACCACGAAGGGCCAGAAGCCGTCCGCGAACAGGAAGCCGGTCGTCGCGAGCGCCTGGACGACGAGCGTCGTGAGGTACACGCCCCGTGCCCCGTGCCTGTCCGCGAGGTGGCCCACCGCGATGCCGACGGCGAGGGCGGCGGCCCCGGCGATGCCGAGGCCGAGACCGACCTGGGCAGCCGGTAGGTGGACGGCCTCGGTGAAGTAGAGCACGCCGGCGGTCAGGTAGAGGCCGCTGCCGAGGGTGTAGACGAAGTTCGAGGCGGCAAGGATTCGTTGCGGTCCGGTAGCCGGTAACAGGTGGGGCAAGGTGAGCTCCGCATCCCGGGCAGTTGTAGGGACTGCTTGTGCTTTGTGCATATTACAAGCAAGAGCCAGCCATGTGCAGGAGAGGAGCGGAAACGCACCTAGCCGCACAACGTCCGGCCGATGAGGCAGAAGTTCAGGCCGATCACCAGGGCCGTGATGACGAAGGCCGCCGCCGTGGTCGCGGGCCGGTTCGCCAGCGGGCCCATCAGCGTCCGGTCGCGGGTCAGCAGGATCAGCGGGACGAGGGCGAACGGGATGCCGAAGGAGAGCACGGCCTGCGACCACACCAGGGCCGTGGTGGCATCCGTGCCGGAGAACAGGATGATCATGCTCGGTAGCAGTGTGATCGCGCGGCGCGCGGCGAGGGGCAGGGAGCGGTCGAGGAAGCCCGACATGATCACTTGGCCGGCGTAGGTGCCGACGGACGACGACGCGAATCCGGAGGCCAGCAGGGCGATCGCGAAGGCGAGCGCCGCGCCCGGGCCGAGCGTGTCGGCCAGGCCGGCGTGCATGTCGTCGATGCTCAGCACAGGGCGGTCCGACGGGTGGAAGAGCCGGGCGGCGACGATGAGCATGGCGGCGTTGGCCAGGCCCGCCAGGCCCAGGGCCACGAGGACGTCCCGTCGCACCGTCTTCATGAGCCCCGGGCGCCCGAGGTCCGGCAGATCCTCGCCCAGGGCTCTGCTGCGCGCACCGGTGAGGTCGGAGTGCAGGTAGATGACGTGTGGCATGACGGTCGCTCCGAGGATTCCGGCGGCCAGCAGCACGCTCCGGGACCCGGAGAACGCGGGTACGGTGCCGCCGGTGATCCCCTTCACGTCGACACCGGCCAGCACGGTCTCCAGGAGGAATCCCGCGATGATCACGGCGAGCAGTCCGGCCGTCACGATCTCGAAGCGGCGGTAACCGCGCGATTCGAGGCCCAGCAGGGCGAAGGCGACGGCGCCGGTGAGGAGTCCGCCGAGCGGCAGGGGCAGCCCGAACAGCAGGTCGAGGGCGACCGCGCCGCCCACCACCTCGGCGAGGTCGGTGGCGATGGCGACCCCCTCGGCCTGCAGCCAGAGGAGGAGCACGACCGGGCGGGGATAGCGGCGGCGGCACAGGGTGGGCAGGCCCTGCCCCGTGGCCAGGCCGAGCTTGGCGGACAGCGTCTGCACGGGAACGGCCATGGCGTTGGCCGCGATCACGACCCACAGGAGCAGGTACCCGAACTGGGAGCCCGCTGCGGAGTTGGTGGCGACGTTCCCCGGATCCACGTAGGCGATGGCCGCCACGAACGCCGGCCCGTACATCTGGATCCGCCGCGGGGCCGGTTGTCGGGGAGGTGCGATGGCTGACGTCACAGGTGGTTCACCCCAAGGAGTGGTGGAAGCCGGAAGGCGTGGTGCCGCGCCCTCCCCTTCCCGCGTCGTCGGTTCCCGAGAACCCGGCCGGCGGTCTCCCGCGGCGGGGGCGACGAAGGTGGGGAAACGACGGAGGCCGAGGACGAACGCGCGGTCGCCCGGGCGGGTTCCGGGCCCGCTACGTGGCCCGGGCCACGACGACGGGCTGGTAGTAGCTGCTCCGGTGCCCGGGTGCCACGCCTTGAGGATCCTGGTGGTCCGGGAGGAACCACCGGATGTCGCCGAAACCCGTGGCGGTCAGGGCGGCGTCGAACTCGGCCCGGGTCAGGGCCCGGTAGTCGGTGGTGCGCACCGAGGTGTCCCACCCTTCCTGGTTCTGCCTCTTGAGCAGCAGGATGTGGTGCGTTGTCAGGGTCCGGCGGTCATCGGCCCAGTCCCAGGCCTGGACGACGATGCTGCGCTCGTCCCCGCTGCCGAACGCCTCCGGGACCAGCCCCTGGACGTTCTCGCCCGCGAGCTGGTCGTAGTCGCGGATGGTCGCCAGGAAGACGCCTCCGGGGCGCAGGCGGCGGTGTACCGAGGTCAGCGCCTGCCTCAGGTCGTCGTCGGTGAGCAGGTGCGTCAGCGAGTTGCTGCCCGAGATGGCGGCGTCGTAGTCACGGCTCCCGTGGTCGGCGACACGACGCACGTCACCGGTGACGAACTCGACGTCCAGCCCACGGGCCGCGGCCTCGCGGCGGGCGCGCTGGACAGCACGCTCGCTGAGGTCCGACCCGGTCACCCGGTAGCCCTTCGCGGCCAGCGGCAGTGCCTGCGTGCCGATGCCGCAGGTCACGTCCAGGATCTCGGCGGGGGGCTTGACGCCCTCGGCGGCCAGCAACTCGGCGAGGACTTCGGTGTAGTCGGTGGCGAAGGCCCACCAGTCGTCGTACATGCGGTGGTAGTTCTCGGCCAGGCCGTCGTAGAACGCCCCGTTCGGGTCGTGGTGCGACATCGTGCTCCTCCGTGGGGTTCCGGTTCGCTTGCGGGGGACGGGGCGCCCGGCGCGCGACGTCGAACGGACGCAGCGCGCCGGGCACCGTGCGACGGGCCGGGTGTCAGCGCTCGACGTGGTTGCTGAGTTCGAGCAGGTTCCCGTCCGGGTCGCGGACGTACACGCTGTTGATCGGGCCCAGAACGCCCACCCGCTCCACGGGCCCGGACTCGATCACCGCGTTCTGCGTCTCCAGGTGCGCGACGACCTCCTCGATGGGGTCCGACACGATGAAGCACAGGTGCTCGGTGCCCGGTCCGGGACGCGCGGCGTGCGGAGCGATCTCCTTGCCGACCTCGTGCAGGTTGATCTTGGTGTTGCCGAACCGGAGGGCCTTGCGGTCGTTGACGAGCATGCTGAACGTGACGACCTCCATGCCGAGGACTCGGCTGTAGAAGTCCAGGGTGGCGTCGATGTCGTTGACGGTCAGGACGGTGTGGTCGAGCCGTTCGTACTTCATGGGAACCTCCTGTAGGGGAACGGGGTGCTGCCGGGGGGTCAGCCGCCCGCGTGCCGGGCACGGACCGGCGTGACGCCGACGAACCGGGCGATGTCGTGGAGATCGGCGAGCACGGAGTCCAGGACCGGAACGCCGTGGGTACGGCGCGCACCGCTGAGCCGGCGGCGCCGGTCACCGGGAACGCGGACGGGTGTGTCACGGTCGACCGGGGCGGCCCCCCTGACCTCGCGGGCCAGCCGGTCGACGTCGGCGCGGATGGTGTCGGAGCCCCCGAGGGCCTCCAGGCTGAGGCAGAACACGAAGTGGCCGAGCCCGCCTTCGCCGTCCTGATAGGTGTGACGGCTCCACCGCGCGCCGGCCAGCGGCCCGCACAGGAGCTCGACGAACAGGGAGAGCGCCGACCCCTTGTGCCCGCCGTGGCCCTGGTCGCCGCCGCCGAGGGGCAGCAGCGCGTACCCCTTCCGGTGGATCAGGCCCTCCACGGTCGCGGGGATGTCCGTGGTGGCGGAGCCGTCCGGCCCCAGGGCCCAGCCGGGCCGCATCGGTTCGCCGAGGCGGTCCAACTGCTCCAGCTTGCCCCGGGAGACCGTGCTGGTGGCACCGTCGAAGCACAGGACGTCGTCCTCGGCGGGCACGGCGTAGCAGAACGGGTTGGTCCCGAACATGGGCTCGTTGGTGCCCATCGGGGCCACCTGGGGGACGGCGTTGGTGGAGACCATGGCGAACGTGCCCGCCCGGGCCGCCCGTTCGGCGAACCAGCCGGCGATGCCCATGTGGTTGGAACGACGGACCATGACCGCCGAGGTGCCGAACCGGCGGGCACGGTCGACGGCCAGGTCGACGGCCGTGCACAGGGCCGGCTGCCCCAGACCGTTGCGCGCGTCCAGGACGCACACACTGCCCCGGTCGGACACGATCTCCGCCTCCCCGTGCCGGTTGATGGCCCCGCTGCGGAGCCCCTCGACGTAGCGGCGCAGCCGGGCGACCCCGTGGCTCTCGACCCCGCCCAGGTCGGCGGCGACGAGCACCTCGGCGGTCACCGCCGCCTCACCGTGGGACGCGCCCGCCGCGCACAGCGCGTCCACGGCGAACCGCGTCAGTTCGTCGGCGTCGACGAGCCGGTGCCGTTCCTGGCGGCTCTCCACGGACTCCATGGCGGACCTCCTGTCCGATCGGGTGGAAGACGGGTGACGGAATGCGGCGTGGCGGGCATGTCAGCCGGCCACCGGCCCGGTCTCGATCGTGACGGCCCGGCGGATCCGTGCCTCCTCGGCGTCGATGTCGCCGTCGATCGGCACGTCGAAGATCGCGGTGACCGCCCGGTTCGAGGACTCGGTGAGACGCTCCAGCACGAAGCCGCGCGGCTTGATCACGAACAGCTCGTGCACCGTGGCCGGGGCGTTGGCCTCGGCGGCGGTCAGCTCCGGCCAGATTCCCGTGGTGTCCGCCAGCCACCGGGGCGTGATCCCTCCGAGCCCCTGTGTCTCGACGTCGCGCAGGACCCCGGGTGTGTGCTCGAAGTAGACCTGTCGGCCGCGGCGCCGGAACACGGCCGGGTACTCGGTGGGTCGCCCCAGGGCGATGTCGATGAGAACCGGCTCGACGGGCCTGCCGGTCGCGAGGTGGTACAGGTGCAGGCAGCCGTCGCCCGGGGCGCGCGCCGCGATCTCCATCAGGAGCACCCGCCCGTCGTCGGTGATGCGGTACTCCGCGTGCGCGTAGCCGTTCTCGAACCCGAGGCGGTCCACGACGGCCAGTTGGGCCTCGGTGATCAGCGCGGTCTCGTGCTCGCTCAGGTTCGCGGGCGGCGTGGTGTGCACCAGTTCCACGAAGAACTCGGTCGAGTCCTCGTTGGTGCCCTTCTGCGTGAGCAGGGTGACGATCGGCTTCCCGTCGCCCACCAGCGTGTCGACGTTGAACTCGCGTCCCCGGACCCGCTCCTCGACCAGCAGACGGCTGCCCGGCGCCTGGGCGGCAAGCGCGTCGGCCAGGGCCGAACCGTTCTCGAGGACCCGCACCCCGATGCTGGACTCGCGGTCCAGCGGTTTGATCGCCACCGGGAACGGGCCCGTGTACTCGGAGGCCAGCTCCTGGGCCTCCGAGCGGTTCGCCACCCCGCCCGCGGGGACGGTGACCAGGACCGACACGGGGCTCCACGCGCTCAGGTAGCGGCGTTGCAGGAGCTTGTTGCGGCACACCGTCGAGGCCCGCCAGCCCGGGTTCGGCAGGCCGAGCATGTCGGCGACGACCTGGCCGGCGTCCACGTAGACCTCGGCGTTGACGAGAACGCCCCGCACGTCGTACCGCCCGGCCCAACGCGACGCCTGGTCGGCGATGCCGCTGATGTCCGTGGCGTCGCGCAGGCTGACCTCGGCGAGATCGGCGAACGGGTGACCGGGCGTGCCGAGGAGCTCGATGCCCTTCTGCACCATGGCCGAGCCCTGCTTCTGGGAGACGGCCAGAACCGCGAAGCCGCGCTCGCGCAACTCGGTCAGGGACGGGCCGATCTTGGAAAGGTCGCTGAAGATGATGAACGCCGGCTGCTGTGCGCCTGCACCCACGGGAATGCACATCCCTCTCGTTGTGGAATCGGTGACGGGTACCGCGGCGTCAGCCGGCCTGGACGGCATCGGCGGCGGCGTCGAACAGCGCCAGCGCCTCGGCGAGTTCGTCCTTCGAGGTGGTGACCGGCGGCATGATCTTCAACATGGCCCCGCCGAGCGTGGACGGCACGCACACCAGCAGGCCGCGTTCGACGCACTCGGCCGCCAGACGCTTGGACGTGTCCGGATCGAGCGCCCCGTCCTCCCCGGTGCACGCGACACCGGCGACCAGGCCCATCGCCCCCACGACCCGGCGCCTGCGGGGCAGGCGGGCCGCCCAGTCGGTCAGCCCTTCGGTGAGTTGGCGGCCGCGCAGTGCGGCCTCGGCCACCAGCCGTCCGTCCGCGTAGAGGGCGAGGTTGGCCTCCGCGGCCGCGAGCGCGACGGGGTTGCCGCTGTGAGTGCTCGTCAGCTCCCCCGGACGCACGTTCTCCGTGAAGCCTTCGTCGCCGATCAGCACCGCCGAGACCGGCAGCGAACCCGACAGGCCCTTGGCCACCAGGAGGAGGTCCGGGCGGACACCGACGTGCTCATGGGCGAAGAGCGTGCCCGTACGCCCGAAGCCCGACTGGATCTCGTCGAAGACGAGGAGCGCGCCCTGCCGGGTGCACCACTCCCGCAGATCCCGGGCGGCCGCCGGGTCGAGCTGCCGCAGGGTCGAACCCTGGTAGATCTCGCCCAGGACGCATGCCACGTCCCGGGGTTGCGCACCGGCCCTGCTCACCGCGGCGTCGATGAGATCGGTGCTCCAGGCCTCGCCGCGTGCCGGGAAGGGCACACGCACGAACACCTCGTCCAGCTCCGGCGCCCAGTCCCGCTGCGCCGCCAGCCCCCCGGACAGCTGGGCTCCGAGGGTGCGGCCGTGGAAGGCGCCCTCGAAGGTGACGACGACGGAGGGGCGGCCGCCCGGCACCCGGCCGGGGCGGGCCATCGCATGACGACTGGAGATCTTCAGGGCGCCCTCGACGGCCTCGGCCCCGGTGGTGTAGAGGACCGATTGGGGGAAGCCGGAGAGCTCCGACAGCGCCCGAACCGTCCGGGCGCGGACCCGCGTCGGGAACATGTACGCGTGCAGCAGGCCCTGCCTGGCCTGCTCGATGATCGCGTTGACGACGTCGGGGCGCGCGTGTCCGGCGTTCGCCGTGAGGATCCCGCTGGTCCAGTCGAGCCATGAGCGGCCCTCCCGATTGAAGACGCGGCTGCCGCTGGCACGTTCCCACACCACCGGGTGCTGGGTGTGCATGGTGGCCGGCTCGTGGCGTCGGAGCGTGTCGAGAACCCAGGCGTCGTCCTCGTCCCCGTACGGCGCGAAGGCGCCGAGGGCGGGCCCGTCGACGGTCAGACCTTCGTTCGTGGGCGCCATGTCAGCGGACCGTCCAGGCGGTGCCGCTGGTGTCCGAGGCGGTCACCGCGACGGCCACCAGCTGCTCCTCGCCGGTGTTGACCAACCCGTAGAACAGGCCCGCCGGCGCCAGGCACACCGTGCCCGCCTCGACGGCCGAGCGGTCCGGCTCGGGCAGCGGCCGCTTGGGCGGCGCGTCCAGGGGGTAGTGCGCGGACGGGACGTAGGCTCCCGCCGCCTCGGGCTCCTGCCCGTCGAAGACCTGGAACTCGCCGCGGCCCTGGACGATCAGGAACATCCCGTCGGCCTGGGGGTGCATGCGCGCGGAGATGTCCTGACCGGGGCTGAGCCGCCAGGCGGACGCCTGCAGCCGTGCGCTCGCCCACAGACCCAGCTTGCGCGGCACGGGGTCGGAGACGGGCTCCGTCGGTACCGCGACAGTACGAAGAACCATTGACTTCCCTTTCTCACGGGGGAACTTCCGATGTGGCCGTGGATCCCGGAGGAGCGCTCCGGTCACGCTTCGAGGACCTGCAGCTGCATGATCTGGGTGAAGTACTTGCCGCTGGGACGGATGGCCACGCCGCCGGTCACCACCCGGATGCGCCGGGTCGTCACCGGTTCGAGCTCTCCCTCGAACCACTCGCCGGCCGCGACGTCGATGTCCTTCGCGGTGAGGACCGTCGTCTCGCCGCCCTGCTCGGGGTAGGCGATGACCTGCAGCGCGACGGGGAATCCGGTCCCGATCACCGGGACGGGGCGCCGCTGGAGGCGGATCGCCAGCGGCAGGCGCGCGCCGCCGAGGTCGATGTCCAGGTACTCGGGCTGGGAGGTGTTGCGGCTGGGGGAGCCCCAGCCGGTGTGAGGGCTCCCGTCGAAGAGGAACTGCTCGTTCCAGAAGTCGTACCGGTGGCATCCGGACGAGTCGGTGACGCGGCAGCCGGTGATGGGGCGGAGCTGGTTCTCGGTCATGACGATCTTCCTTCTCCGGTTCGGGCCGGGGTCAGGGGCGGGAGGCGCTCAGTTCGTCGAGGGCGTTCGGCACGTCGGCGAGGTCGTCGAGGACGATGTCCGCCTCGGACCGGGCCTCCTCGGTGTGTGCCAGGCCGCGGTCGAGCAGGATGGTCGCCATGCCCACACGGCGGGCGCCCGCGAGCTCGTGGTGCTGACCGTCACCGACGAAGGCGCAGGACTGGCCCGAGACCCCCAGCTGATCGGTGGCGTGCAGGTAGATCTCCGGCTGGGGCTTGAGGGCCTTGACCTGGTGGGAGAAGACCGTGACGTCGAAGTGCTTCCGCAGGTCCAGCCGGTCGAATATCCACTCGGCGTGGTCGGAGGCGTTCGACACCAGCCCCAGGACCAGCCCCCGCCTGCGCAGGTGGTCCAGCAGCGGCACGGCCTGCGCATCGGTCTCGAAGCTCGCCACCATGCCGGGGAAGTGGCGTGTGACGGCGGCGCGCACCGCCTCCTGGGGGCAGTGCACACCGGTGGCCTTGGCGGCCAGCGAGATGCGTTCCACGATGCCCGGAACGACTCCCGCCATGGTCTCGTCGTGCAAATCGTCGTAGGCCTGCCTCCACGCTTCGAGGTCCAGGCCGAGGTCGTCGGCGACGCCACGGAAGAACGGATTTCCCGGCTTCCGGTGGACCAGTGTCGAGAACAGGTCGAAGCAGACTCCTTGGAGCGCGTGAATTGTTCTTCCCCTTCCGCTGGGATCGACTCGCGCCACTATTTGATGAACCGTCAAATCACTTGATGTGAAGCAGGTTTAAGGGAGAGTTCGGGTCGGCCCAGCGGCCGTTGGCGCTGTTCGAAGAGGAGGCTCCGCCTGACCCAGTTGAGGCCCATGCGCTCGAAGATCGCATCGTGATCGGCCTCGATCCTCGCCCCGTTGGCCAGGATCTCGTCGATGACGTTCTCGGCCAGCTCGCAGTTGTCGGCCAGGCGCAGGCTCCCCCGCCCGTCACGGTCCACGGTGACCGCGTACGGCGTGTCCTCCATGCCGAACCGGAGCACGTCCACTCCGCTGTCCGGCTGGGCGGCGTACGCCGCCAGGCGGTGCAGGGCGCTGGCGGCGCGACCCCGCTGGGGCCCCACGTCCAGTGGCGCGACGTGCCGGCCCGCCTGTTCCGGCAGTACCGCGGCGCCCACCGTGACGGTCACGTGGCGCCGCTTCACCCTCGGCTCGGCGAGGTCGTACTCCAGCTTCCGGGCGGCGTCCACGACCTGTTTGAACTCCGCGTAGGTCTCGGGGAAGGGAAGGCGCGGGGAGAAGCCGAAGAGCAGGGTGATGTTCAACTGGCCGCTGCCGCCGAGCCGGATCCGCGGGTGCTCGACCGCGTAGCGGGTCATCGCGTAGCTGCGCGGGAACTGGACCCACTCCACCTCGTGGAAGAGGCCGAGTCGCTGCCGGGCCCGTACGGCGCTGCGGTAGACCTCGAACTGGATGAGCGGGGAAGTCCTGCCGTAGTCCGCCCCGTTGCTCGTCGAGTAGGTCTCCAGGACGGTCTTGGTGAGGCGGTCGGACGGCAGGTAGCCGTCGATGATCTTGAGGAACCTCTCGTTGTCGACGAGGTCCGGGCTCAGATCGCCGTACTGGCGCTCCACCTCGTGCATCAACTGCAGTTCGACGGCGGCCTGGACGGTGACGAAGTGCGCTCCGCCCAGGTGCAGCGGGAGACTGCTCTGGCTGATGCGCTCCCATTCGCCGAAACGCTGGATGCTCTCGCGCACCTCGGGGCCGTTTCGGCTGGCTCCGAAGCTGATGAGCATTTCCTTGCAGCGGTGCTGCAAGGAGCGGCTCGTCTGCTGGTAGATGTCATTGCTGGTGGACTGTTCGTGCGTCCTCGGATTTCTGGCGTGGTAATGGTAGTAGCGGCACCCCATGCTGTAGAGGGCTTCTGCCTCGGCGATCAGGGCGAGCGGTGAACTCTTGATGGTCGAGCCGGTACTGATCTGGTCGAGAAGCGCATCGCCGGTCCTGCGGTGGTTTCCCGGCGTGAACTTTGCGCCGGTCGATGCGCAGCCAAGTATGAGGCTCTTTCCGCCTGTTACGGCTTCCATTTCTCCCTACCTATTGTCGTTCACGGGCGGGGAAGTCCGGTCGACGGTGGAACCGGCCCGGCGTCATCGGCACGGAATCCCCGGGAGGACCGGTCCTCATCGCCGTCGCCGGGGTGGCGGGTCGCCGCTCCCTCTTGTGCCCAGCCGCGCAGTTCCGGGGTGGCCAGAACCGCGTCCACCGCTTCCGACACCTGCTCGGGCGAGAGCGTCCGGGGCACGGTGAGCGTGAGCGTGGCCGTGCCGAGGGCGCACGAGAGCAGGGTCGCGCCCCAGGGCGCGGGGAGGCGTGCGATCAGCCGCACTGCCGCGGTCTCGGGAGCGGCGTCGGCGGCTCCGGTGATCCGCACCTGGTACGTGGGCATGATGGGTTCCTCGATTCAGACTTCTGCAATGGCGCACTCAGCCCCAGTCGTGGACGTCGGAGGAGGGCGTGGTGACCGGTATCGGCTCGGTGGTGCCGGCGGTGGCGGTGCCGTGGCCGGTGCCGGCGCCGAGGCAGGTGACGGCGGCGGCCACGGCCGAAATGACGGTGAGAAGGACAGCTTTCCTGGTGGATTTCACGCGAACTGCTGCCTGCATGGGGTCCCCCGTGTCGATGTTTTAGCCATTCTCGAGTCCCGTTGCGGGAACAACTCTGCCTCCGGGCGAGCCGCTGATCGATGGCGCCGTGGCTCCGCTTCCTGCAGGTCGAGATGCCACTTGCTGCAGAGGGGAAATGATCTGGCGACGTATGCGGAGTTTGTCTCGGATGTGGGCGATCCGGACTCGTTGCGGATCACCTGACGCGCACTTTTGAAGAGATAGGCGCGCATGAAATAGTCGAGGCTGGTTGGAGGCCGCCATACGCGGGCGCCGACGCGCAGCAGTGAGGAGGAAGCAGTGACCCAAGCGGACCTGCGGTTTCTGGGAGTCGACTCCGACGACGAGGAGATCTACCGTGTCCTGCTGCGTCGAGGCGGCTTCAGCCGGTCGGAACTCGCGCGCCTGTTGGCCGAGGAGGCGCGGGACGAGGCCGCGGACCAGGATCCGCTGGCCGTCCACCACCGTCTGACCAGGCTGGGGCTGGCGACGGAAACCCTCGGCGGGCTGCTGGCTCCCGTCTCACCGGCCAAGGCCGTGGAAGGACTCGTGGAGCACGCGGTGGGTCGGCTCCGGCACGAACTGGAGCAGGAGGTCGTCAGCAGCGGAATCGTGGACTCGCTGCTCGCCGAGCACGACAAGTCGCTGGACGGGCGGGCCCAGGGCCTCGACCTCAACGTCACGACCGAGCACATCGAGGGAATGCCCTCCGTACGGGCCGCCATCGACGAACTCACCTTCTTCGCCCGGACGGAGAGCCTCACCACCAGCCCGACAGGAGTCCTCAGTCCGGAGAGCATCCGGCACGCGCGGGTGCTGGACGGCCGCATCCTGCGCCGCAACGTGCACATGCGAACCCTCATGGCCTCGACGGCGCTCGAAGACCCCGGCACGATGGACTACCTGTACGAACTCGTGTCGAAAGGCGCGCACATACGGATCTCCTACCTGCCTCTGGAACGCCTCATCATCTGCGACCGGGCCGTGGCGCTCACCCCGATCGATCCGGTGAACACCTCCAGGGGAGCGATCCTCACGCGTGACCCGGGGCTGGTCGCCGCCCTCGTGGCCCTGTTCGAACGCATGTGGCGGACGGCGCACGACCTCCCCTTGGCCGCGGACGGCGAGGCCGCCGGCTCCGACCTCGCCAACGACTTCCAGCGGCGGTTGCTACGTTCTCTCTGCACGGCGCAGAAGGACGAGATAGGGGCGCGGGACCTGGGGATGGCGGTTCGGACCTACCGCAAGCACGTGGCGTCGATCATGCAGCTCCTGGGCGCGGCCAACCGCTTCCAGGCCGCTCTGCTGGCCCGTGAGCGGGGTTGGATCTAGGATCTGGACGGCGGACCGTCGCCGGAGTCGGAGCCGGATCGATGCGAGGGTGGCGGTGCCGTGCCGGTGGCCCGCGACCCGATCGGCGGGCGGACCGCGTCAGACGGCCGCGAGGGTGTCCCAGAAGAGGTGCTCGTACGCCTGGAGCAGCAGCCCGTACTCCCGGGCCGTGTCCAGGGTGGCCGGGTCGAGCGGGGTGGGGCCGAGGGCGGCGGCGGCCTGTTGTTCGAGTTCGGTGGCGGGCTGGGCGAAGAAGTCGAAGAAGGCGCAGGCCTCGGCGGGGAAGCCGTAGTGGGTGCGCAGGGCCTGGGTGATCGTGCCGCAATAGCCGCCCCAAGCCGCGAAGTTGGCGACGAGGGCGGCGGCCGCGGCGGCGGGGCGGCCGTTGAGGGCGAGCCAGGCGAGGTGGGCCGGGTAGGCCTGGCAGCCGGGCAGGGGCGGGCGGCTGCCGAGGGTGTCGGGGTCGAGGCCGGTGGCGTCGGCGAGGGCGGGCAGGGTGCGCAGGGCGGCGCTCTCGCCGTCGGCGAGGGTGGCGAACCAGGCGCCGAGGGGCTGGTCGGCGCAGCGGGCGGCGAGGTACAGCAGGCTGCGGCGGTCGGAGGTGATGATCCGGTGCTGCTGGGCGGCGAGTTCGGCCAGGACGGGGCTCGGGGCCCGGCCGGCGGCGAACGCGGTGACCAGGGCGGGTTCGGCGTCGCCGGGTGCCAACTCGGCGCGCAGGGCCTGGATCTGGTCGAGGATCGGGTGGTTCACCGGTGCCTCCGGGGTGCGGGTCGGTCTGGAGCCCAATTCCTACCGCCTCCGGCCGGGCGCGGGGTCCGCGACAGGCCGGAGAGGCCGGAGAGGCCCCAGGCCGGGTGTCGGCCCGGCCGGGGGCGGGTGGAGCGGGTCGGTCAGGCGCCGGCGCAGGCCTTGGTCACGTCGCCGGAGGCGTCGCGGATCGCCCCGTAGTCGGCCTGCTGGCCCTTGGAGACCTTGCTCACGGCGGTGTCGAGCGCCTTGGAGAGCTTGTCGGTGGCGGAGTTGAGCTTCCCGTCACCGTCGTGGCGGATCTTCTTCACATCGTCGACGACCTTCCGCAGCGCCGCCAGGGTGTGTTCGCGTTTGTCGGCATCGGTGATCTGTCCGACGTTGGTGGCCGAGTCCATCAGGTCCTGGACGTCGCCGGTGAGACTGATGGCCCTCTTCCCGCAGTCGAGGGCCTCGTCGGCGTTCTTGCATGCGGTGAACAACGGGGCGGCCACGAGCAGCGCGAGCGAGGCGGCGGCCAACCGGTACGGCTTCCTTGTCATGTCAGTATCCCTCCCGATGTCACCAACGCCGTTGCGGGGCGCGGCGGTTCCAGTGGGGCGGATGAATGCTCGGTGAAGGCCCGTCGGATATGACGCAACGTCAGATTCCGGTCACAGTGGCAGAGTTGGCGGTCATCGGGTGTCCGGAACCGTGCGGTCGACGGCGCTCAGTGCGACGGTGCCGAAGGCGAACGGCGGCTCGCGGCGCGGTTTCCGGCCAGGGGCGGGCGGGCGCGGCGCGGGGCCCTCGCGGTACAGGTCCAGGACGCCGTGGCGGACGGAGCCGCCGGAGGGGTCGGGAAGGGCCAGGCCCCCGGCGCGCAGGGCCTCGACCACCTCATGGGCCGGCCAGCCGAAGACGTCCACGCCGTACAGGCCGACGGGGCAGGGCGGGCGGTCGTCGTGCGGGTTGCGGGAGACGTACGCGGTCTGGAAGGCGTCCTCCGGCTCGCCTGCCCAGCCGCTCCCGTCCCGGGCGGGGCCGGCGGCGCAGAGGGTGACGCCGAGCCCCGGGAGGGTGAAGTGCAGGGACCAGATCGGGCCGCAGACGAAGGTGTCGCGCACCCCGCCGGGCAGGGCGTCGGCGTGCGGGGCGAAGAGGCGGAGCACCTCCGCCCTGTCGAGGCCGAAGGGCACCTCCGGGAGCGGTGCGGGCAGCCGGAGGCCGCGGCCGGGGAGCAGATCGATGGTCACCCGGCCATGATTCCCGGCTCCGGCGGCCCCGTCCGCCCCTTTTCCGGTTCACCGGAATCGTCAGTTCAGACTGGACAGTCCAGACTGATGAAATTACCGTGGAGCCGTGACCGAGAAGAGCGAGAAGGCTGAGAAGCCCGAGAAGACCGAGACGACTGGGAAGGCCGAGAAGGCGGACACGTCCGCCGCGGCGGCCGCCCGCGAACTGCGCGCCGTGTTCAGCCGGCTGCGCCGCACCCTGAGGGAGGCCCAGGACCTCGGCGAACTCACCCCCTCCCAGACCGCCGTGCTCAGCCGGCTGGCCAACGACGGCCCCGCCTCCGCCAGCGCCCTGGCCGCCGCCGAGCGCGTCCGGCCGCAGTCGATGGCCACCACCCTCGCCGCCCTGGAACAACAGGGGCTGATCGACCGCCGCCCCGACCCCGGGGACGGGCGCCGCCAGGTCGTCAGCCTCACCGGGCCCGGCCTGGCCCGGATCGCCGACACCCGCCAGGCCCGGGAGGAGTGGCTCGCCCGCGCCCTGGAGGAGGACCTCACCGAGGCCGAGCGCGCCACCGTGCTGGCGGCCCTGCCGCTGATCGACCGGCTGAACCGGCGATGAGCGGCCCGGCCGTACGGATACCGCGCTTCGGCAGCCGCAGGCCCGCCGACCCCGACGGGTTCGACCGCCGGCTGATCGCGCCGATGGCGCTCGGCTCGGTGCTCAACCCGGTCAACTCCTCGATGATCGCCGTCGCCCTGGTGCCCGTCGGCGCCGCCTTCGGGGCGCCGCCCGCCGAGACCGCCTGGCTCGTCACCGCGCTCTACCTCGCCACGGCCGTCGGCCAGCCGGTGATCGGGAGGCTGGTCGACACGTACGGTCCGCGCCGGCTCTACCTGGCCGGTACGGCGCTGGTCGGCCTCGCCGGGCTGCTCGGCACGCTGGCGCCCTCCCTGGGGCTGCTGATCGCCGCCCGGGTGCTGCTCGGCCTCGGCACCTCGGCCGCGTACCCCGCCGCGATGCACCTGACCCGCAGCGAGGCCGAGCGCACCGGGCGGGAGAGCCCCACCGGGGTGCTGACGGTGCTCGCCGTCGCCAACCAGACCGTCGCCGTGATCGGCCCGACCCTCGGCGGGCTGCTGATCGGACTGGGCGGCTGGCGGGCCGTCTTCGCCGTCAACGTCCCGCTGTCGCTGGCCTGCCTGGCCCTGGGCGCCGCGCGACTGCCCGTCACCCCGCCCCGCCCGGACGGCGCCCGGGAGGAGGGGCTCGACCACGCGGGGATCGCGCTGTTCGCGGCCGGGCTGATCGCGCTGATGCTGTTCCTGATGGCGCCCCGGAGCGACCGCTGGTACCTGCCGCTGCTCGCCGCCGCCGTGGGCGCGGCCTTCGCGCTGCGGGAGCGGCGCGTGGAGCATCCGTTCATCGACCTGCGCGCCCTCGCCCGCAACCGCCCGCTGATCGCCACCTACCTGCGGCAGGTGCTCGCCTTCACCACGGTGTACGCCTTCCTCTACGGCTACACCCAGTGGCTGGAGCAGGGCCGGGGACTGTCCGCCGCCAAGGCCGGGCTGGTCCTGCTGCCGCTCTCGCTCACCGCCCTCGCCGTCTCCGGCGCCACGGGCCGCAGCCCGGTCGTCCGGGGCAAGCTGCTGGGCGGGGCGGTGCTCCAGATCGGCTCCTGCGCCGCGCTGTTGGCGGTGCGGGCGGACAGCCCGGGGTGGCTGCTGATCGCCGTCGGGGTGCTGGCGGGACTGCCCCAGGGCCTGATCGCGCTGGGCAACCAGACCGCCCTCTTCCACCAGGCCGACCCCGCCGCGATCGCCTCCGCCGCCGGACTGCTGCGCACCTTCATGTACCTGGGCGCGATGGCGGCCTCCGCCGCGAACGCGGCCTTCTACCCCCACGGCGCCACCACGGCGGGGCTGCACCACCTGGCCCTGTTCATGCTCGGGGCGGCGGGGCTGCTGCTGCTCCTCGTCCTCCCGGACCGGTCGCTCGCGAAGCTCCCGCGCCGGTAGGGCGGCCGCTCAAGACCGGCTCCAGGGCGGCTGGAGGGCGACTGGAGGGCCGGGAACGCCGAGACGGGCGACCGTACGATACGGGGTGTTCGGTATTTTTCGGCGGCGTCAGGACAGGGGGCGATGGCGGTGGTGCGGCAGGAACGGGCGGTCCGGACGCGGCGGCTGGTCCTCGAAGCGGCGGCCACCGTCTTCGACGAGCACGGCTTCGAGGGCGCCACCATCGGCCGGGTGCTCGCCCGGGCGGGGGTGACGCGCGGGGCGCTGTACTTCCACTTCGCCTCGAAGCGGGAACTGGCCCGGGGCGTGCTGGCCGAGCAGTTCGGCCGGACGGAGATCCCGCAACGGCACTGCCGCCTCCAGGAGTTCGTCGACCTCGGGATGCTGGTCGCCCACCTGGTGCCGCGCGACCCGATGCTCGGCGCGGGCGCGCGGCTCTCCCTCGGCCGCGACACGTTCGACGGCCCCGACGGTGGCGCCGCCCCCCGGTGGATCCGGCGGGTCGAGGCCGTGCTGACGGCCGCCGCCGGGGCGGGCGAACTGCTGCCGCACGTGGTGCCGGCCGAGACGGCCTGGCTGACGACCGGCGCCTGGACGGGCGTGCGGATCCGGTCGCAGCGGACCGCCGACCCCTCCGACCTGGAACGCAGGGTCGCCGGCCTCTACCGCCACCTCCTCCCGGGCATCACCGTCCCCGGCGTCCTCGCCTCCCTCGACCTCACCGAGGACCGGGGCGCACGTGTGGCCGCCGAACTGGCGGAGGCACGGACCACACCGCCCAGAAAACCGGACGCGCGGTACTGTCCGGCGGGAGGCGCCGAGTAGGGTGACCGGAGTGACGGGGAGGGTGGCGGGACGGCGATGACGCGGAGGACTGCGCGGCTGCGGGTGCGGAACACCTCCGAGGAACCGCTGGAGATGGTGGTCGAGCCCTGGGCGGAGGTGCACGCCGTTCCGCCCGGCCGGTCCTGCGTGGTGTCCACCCACCCGGCGGCGGACGGCAGATGGCCCGGGACGCGCGTGGGGGGAGGAGCCCTTCCTGGTGGACCGGCGCCCCCCGGGCGTCACGGTGTGGCCCAACGGCGTCTGCTTCCACCTCCACGACGATGAGGGCGAACTCGTCGCCGAGGCCGAGCTGGGGGCGTAGGACCGGCCGGGCCCGGGGTGATGCGACGGGCCCGGGCGCGGGTGATCACGGAGGAGTGCCGGGCGCACCCGGGCCGAACTCCTCCTCCCGCAGCGCGAGGTAGCCGCCGAGGAGTCCGTCGGCTCGGAGCATCGCGATGCCCTGGGTGGTGAGCCGGTGCTGCCAGCCGGTCAGGGCGGCGGCCAGGTGGGCGGTGCCGCCGGCACCGCGGATCTGGTGGAGGACGGCGGCGATCCGGGGGAGCGGGTAGTGGCCGCGGCGGAGGAGGTGGGCGAGTTCGGCGTCCCGCAGGTCGGGGGCGAGGTAGACGCGGTGGCCGGTGGTCCGGTCGCGGGCGGGGGTGAGGACTCCGGCGCTCTCCCAGGTGCGCAGGGTCGCCGGGGTGACGCCGAGGTGGTGGGCCACCTCGCCGATGCTGCGCGGGGAGCGGTCCTCCCGCAGGCGGGCGGGGGCGGGCGCGGCGGTCAGGTCGTCGACGGCCTGCCGGACGGCGGCCAGCGTCTCGCGGTCGCGCAGCAGCCGGGCCTGGCCCCGGCCGAGGGCCGTCAGCGCCTCGTCGAGCCGGTCGGCGTGCACGGCCGTCATCACCTCGGCGGCCGTGGCGTGCCCGTAGGCGGCGACGAGCGCCAGATGGGCGCGCAGGGCGGCCGCGTGCAGCCGCGTGTAGACGCGGTACCCGGCGGCCGTACGGGCGGCGGGCGGGAGGAACCCGTCGCGCTCGTAGTTGCGGACGGCCTGGGCCGAGAGGCCGTGCTCGCGGGCGAGATCGGACGGGCGCACCCGGGCTCCGTTTGAGGGTTGGGCCGACAGCGACGGGAAGATCGGCGGAAAAGTCTCAACCGATCCTTCAAGGATACGCTTGAGGCCCATGAACAGGGACATCCGCACCTTCCTGACCCCCTCCTGCCGCCTGCTGGGCCTCGGCGAACCCACCCACCAGGAGCCCGCGTTCGGCCGGGCCCGCAACGCGCTCCTCCGCGACCTCGTCGACGCCGGCTTCCGCTCCGTCGCCCTGGAGACCGACCGGATCGCCGCCCTCGCCGTGGACGACTTCGTCCGCCACGGCACCGGGACGCTCGACACCGCGACGGCCGAGGGGTTCACCCACGGCTTCGGCGAGCTGGAGCCCAACCGGCAGCTCGTCTCATGGCTGCACGCCCACAACCGCGAACTCCCCCCGGAGCAGCGGGTCGCCTTCCACGGCTTCGACGCCCCGACCGAGAACACCACCGCCCCCAGCCCCCGCCCCTACCTCCAACACGCCCTCGACCACCTGGGCGAGACCCTCGACCTCGCGGCGCTCACCGGCCCGGACGAGCGCTGGAGCCGCACCGAGGCCGTCCTCGACGCCGCCGCCTCGCCCGGCGCCACCCCCGAGGCGGCCCGGCTGCGCCTCCTGGCCGACGACCTGCTGAACCGGCTCCACGAACGGGCGCCGGAGCTGATCGCCGCGAGCTCGCCCGAGGCCTGGCTGCGTGCCCGCGCCCACCTCACCACCGGCCTGGGCGTGCTGCGCTACCACGCCCAGGCGGCCGTCCAGGGCCTGGAGTTGAACGAGCGGATCTCCCGGCTGCTCGGCAGCCGGGACGCCCTGATGGCCCGCAACCTGCTGGAGATCCGCGAGATCGAGGCCGGGCGCGGCCCGACCCTGGTGTTCGCCCACAACGCGCACCTGCGGCGCGGCCCCAGCGCCTGGTCGGCCGGGGAGATGCGCACCCGCTGGAGCGGCGCGGGCTCGATCCTGGCGCCGCTGCTGGGCGAGGGCTACGTCTTCGTGGCGGGCAGCCTGGGCCGCAGCGAGCGCATCGGCCTGGACGACCCGGCGCTGGGGACGTACGAGGGCTCACTGCAACACGCCGTCCGGGGCTGGGGGTTGACCGCTCCCGCGACGGCCCGGGGTGAGGCGCGCAGCCTGACCGAGGCCGCCCCGGAGAAGGGCTACTTCCCCCTCGACGACGCCCTCCCGGGCGAGGCGGACGTGCTGCTGCACCTCGCGGACCCGGCCTCCGTCGCCGCGCCGGACGCCTCCTGAGCGCCGCCCGCAGGAGGTTCGCCCAGGTGGGGCGCGGCCTGCGGAGCTGTGGCGCCCCCAGAAGAACGCCGCCGGCGGGCCCGGCCGGTATCACGGTCAGGTGACGGACTGTCAGTGCTCCATCGGATCCGGCCAAGTTGAGCGCCGCCGTCCGTTGGCCGGAAAGGCGGGGTCCGGATAGCGGACGGTGAAATGGACGCGACGGGCGTGGAGCCGTTCGGGGTGGCCCCGGGCCCGTGGTGGCGGCGCGGGCGGCGGCTCTGCCGGGTGGGGCGGGGGCGCGGGCGGGTGGCGGCGGGGCGTCAGGGGCGTGTGAGGACGGGCGGGGGAGTGGCGGAATCCGGCCGCCGCGCGGGTCGTCCGGATTCGGACCCGATGGTTGCCCGTGTCGAATCCGTGACCGAGAGTCGCACCGATGAACGAGACGACACCTCACCCTCGCCCGGCCCGTCTGCTCGGACACCGCGACTTCCGGCTCCTGCTGACCGGCGCCGCGGCCGCCCAGACGGGCAGTCAGGTCACCCTCGTCGCCCTGCCGCTGGTGGCGGTGGTGGTGCTCGACGCCACCGCGTTCGAGGTCGGCCTGCTGACCGCCGCCGAGACCGCCGCCTTCCTGCTCGTCGGCCTGCCGGCCGGCGCCTGGCTGGACCGGATGCGCAAACTGCCCGTCCTGATCCGCGCCGACCTGGTGCGCTGCCTGGCCGTGGGCTCCATCCCGCCCGCGGCGGCGCTCGGGGTGCTCAGCATGGCCCAGCTCTACGTGGTGGCGCTGGTCACCGGCGTGGCGACGGTCTTCTTCGACGTCGCCCACCAGTCCTTCCTGCCCGCCGTGCTGCCGCGCGAGCACCTCGTCGCGGGGAACGGGGCGATCGAGACCGTCCGCTCCAGCGCGCAGATCGTCGGGCCCGGCCTCGGCGGCGGGCTCGTCCAACTGCTGGGCGCCGCAGCCGCGATCGTCGCCGACGCCTGCGGCTACCTGCTCTCCGCGCTGCTGCTCGCCCGCGTCCGCGTCGAGGAGAGCGTGCCCGAACCCGAGCCCGGGCGGTCGCTGCGCGCCGAGATGGCCGAGGGGCTGCGCTTCGTCCTCGGCCACCCGCTGCTGCGGGCGATCGCCGCCGCCACCGCCGTCTCCAACCTGTTCGCCGCCGTCCTGACCGCCGTGCAGACGGTGTTCTGGGTCCGGGTGCTGGACCTCGCGCCCGGCGCCATCGGCGCGCTGCTCTCCGTCTCCGCCCTCGGCGGCCTGGCGGGCGCGCTGTGCGCGGGGTGGCTGGCCCGGCGGCTCGGGCAGGCCCGGCTGATCTGGCTCGCCACCGTGGCCACCGCGCCGTTCGCGCTGCTGTGGCCGCTCTCCGGTCGCGGCGCCGGAGTGCTGCTCTTCGGCCTCGCCTCCGCCGTGGTGCTGTTCGGCGCCGTGGCCTACAACGTCGCCCAGGTGAGCTTCCGCCAGAGCGTCTGCCCGCCCGCGCTGCTCGGCCGGATGAACGCCACCATGCGCTTCCTGGTCTGGGGCACCCTGCCGCTCGGCGGACTGCTCGGCGGCGCCGTCGCCGACGCGGCCGGGCCGCGCGCCGCGCTGTGGCTGTGCGCGGCCGGATTCGCCCTCGTGCCGCTGCCGCTGCTGCTGTCCCCGCTGCGGGGGATGCGCGAACTGCCCGCGCCCGCCGCCGAGGAGGAGGCCGCGAGCCCGACCGCCGCCTAGGCCCCGCCCGCTGCCTAGGCCCCGCCCGCTGCCTAGGCCCCGCCCGCCGCCTAGGCCCCGACCGCCGCCCGGGCCCCGACCCGAGCCACCCCGCCGAGCCGAGACACGGAAACCGGAGACCAGCCCCGTGCCCGCCAGCATCACCGCCGCCTACCTCGACCGGTACCGCGCCCTCGCCGCCGACTCCCCGGCCGGACTGCTCCCGCTCACCGGAGCCCAGCGGCGCTTCCTCATCGGCCGCCGCCTCGCCCCGCAGGGCGGCCGCTCCGACCTCGTCCCGCTGTTCTTCGCCTACCCGCGCGGCACCGTCGACCCCGGCCGCCTCGCCCGCGCCGCCACCGCCGTCGCCGCCCGCCACCCCGCCCTGTGCGGCGCGTTCGCCACCGTGCGCGGCACGCCCGTCCTGCGCGTCGGCGGCCCCTCGGCCGAGGCAGCCCGGGTGCCCGTCGCCCCCGGCGAAACCGCCGAGGGCGCCCTGCTCGCCGCCCTGCTCGACTGGCCGGCGGACGGACCGGCCCTGCGCCTGCTGCTCGCCCGCGCACCCGACGGCGAGGAGGAGATCCTCGCCCTCGCCCTCGACCACGCGGCCTGCGACGAGCACGCCCTGGGCGTCCTCACCGCCGAACTCACCGAGGCCTACGCGACCGGCGAGCAGCCCGCCGCCGGCCCCGACCGGGCCGCCCTCGACGCCTACCGCGAGGCCGTGCACCTCCAGCTCGCCGCCGAGGACGCCGCCGCCACCCCCGCCGCCCACGCCCACTGGGGCCGCCGCCTCGCCGCGCTCACCGGCGCCGGAGGCGGCACGGCCCACGGCACCGCCCTGCTCAGCGCCCGCCTGCCCGCCGCCGGGGGCGCCGCCCGCACCGCCGTCTTCCCCGCCCTGCTGGACGCCGTCGGCACCGCCGCCCACCACCTGTACGCGACGGACGGGCCGCTCGCGCTCGGCTACCCGTGGGGCGGCCGACCGCCCGGCGCGCCCGCCGCGCTCGGCTGCTTCCTCAACACCCTCGTCCACCCGGCCGGTTCGCACACCGCGGACCTCGAGGCCCTCGCCGACGACTGGTGGGAGGACCTCGACCACGCCGGCACCCCCTTCGACGAGGTCGTCCGGGCCGCCCGCGCCGCCGGAGCCGGCTGGACCGGCGCCCTGGACGCCGTGCTCACCCTGGAGGACCTGGGCCGCCGCCCGCCGCTCGCCTTCGACGGCGTCCCCGGCCGGGAGACCCACCTGGGCGGGCGCCCCCTGGCCGCTCCCCTCGCCGTCTCCGCCTCCCACGGCACCGACCTGCTCGTCAAGTTCGCCTGGGACGAGGGCCGCTTCCCGGCCGCCTCCGCCCGTACGGCCTTCGAGAGGATGCTCGCCGCCCTGCGCGGCCACCTCTCCTGACCGCCCGAGACCCCCTCGGGCCGAGCGCCCCCCACCCCGTGACGCCCGGCCCACCGGCCCGGTGCGGGCCCACCTGCGCCCGCACCGGCCACCCGCACCACCGACATGCCCACACACCCACCACACCAGGGAGTCGCCCGTGTTCGCTCTCTCCCCCTCCCAGCAGATCGTCTGGCTGCACGAGCAGATGCTGCCGGGAAGCCGCGCCTACAACTTCACCGCCGTGCTCGACCTGCGCGGCGACCTCGACCGCCCGGCCCTGCACACCGCGCTCGGCGCCCTCCTCGCCCACCACCCCGGCCTGCGCCTGGAACTGGTCCACCGCGACGGCGGCCTTCCCGCCCAGCGCGTCGCCGGGACCGTCCAACCCCTGCTGCGCGAGAGCGACTTCACCGCCGAGGCCGACCCGGAAGCGGCCTTCCGGACCCTGCTCGCCGCCGAGGCCGAGGAGCCCCTCGACACCACCCGCGCCCCGCTGCTGCGCCACCACCTCGTCCGGCTCGGCGACGGCCACCACCGGCTGATCCACGTCGAGCACCACCTCGTCCACGACGGCCACTCCTTCGCCGTCCTGCTGCGCGACCTGTTCACCGTCTACCGCGCTCGGGTGCTCGGCGAGGACCACCGGCTGCCCGCCGCCCCCTCCTACGAGGACCACGCCCGCGCCGCCGCCGACACCCCCGTCGAGCGCGCACTAGCCTTCTGGGAGCGGGAGTTGGCCGACGCCCCGCGCGAGATCACCCTCCCCGGCCTGGCCCGTCCCGGCGCCGAACGCCGCCACCGCGGCGGCCAGCTGCGCCAGTCCATCGGCGCCGACCTGGCCCTGAGGCTGCGCGAGCAGTGCCGGGCGGGCGGCCACACCCCCTTCAGTACCCTGCTCGCCCTGTTCGCCGAACTGCTGCGCCGCCACGGCGGCCACCGCGAACTCGTCGTCGGCACCGCCGTCGGCAACCGCCCGCAGGGCTTCGAGGGCACCGTCGGGATGTTCGTCAACACCGTCCCGCTGCGCCTGCGGCTCGACGCGGACGCGCCCGGCACCGAGGCCGTGGACGAGGTCACCGACGTCCTGATGCGCGCCCTGCCGCACCAGGACCTGCCCGTCCAGGAGCTCACCCGGCGCCTCGGCCTGCACACCAGCGGCGCCGACAACCCGCTGTTCAACGTGATGTTCAGCGCCCACGACGCCTCCCTCCCCGACGTCCAGGCCCCCGGCCTGGAGGTCTCCCTGTACGAGGGCTTCAACACCGGCACCACCCGCTTCGACCTCGACCTCGTGCTCCTGCCCGACGACCGCCGGGTGGTCGGCGAGAAGCACGGCGCCGCCGGCATGACCCTGGTCTGGGACTACGACGCCGACCTCTTCGGCGAGACCGAGGCCGAACTGCTCGCCGCCCGGCTGCTGGACCTGCTGCGCGACCACCTCGACCGGCCCGAGGAGCCGCTCGCCGTCCTCGCCCCGACGCCCGCCGCCGCCCCGGCCGAGCCCGCGCCGGCGCTCCCGGCCGCCCTCGACCCGGCCGCCGCCCACGACCCGACGGCGCTCGCCCTGCTGGCCGGCGCCGAGCGGATCAGCTACGGCGAACTCGACCGTCGCGTCGGCGAGTTGGCCGAGCGCCTGCGCGCCGCCGGGGTCACCGCCGGCCAGCCCGTCGCCGCCGTGCTGCCGCGCGGAGCGGACAGCGTCACGGCGCTGCTCGCCTGCCTGCGCCTGGGCGCCGTCTACGCGCCGCTGTCCACCGAGGACCCGGCCGCCCGGCTCGGCCTGCTGCTGGAGCGCCTCGCCCCGGCGCTCGTCCTCGCCACCCGCACCAGCGCCCTCGCCCTGCCCGCCGAGGGCGTCACCCCGGCCCTGCTCGACGGGCCCGCCTTTCCGAAGGCCGGGCCCGCCGCCGCCCTCGACGGCGCCGCCTACCTGATCCACACCTCCGGCTCCACCGGCGTCCCCAAGCCCGTCCAGGTCTCCCGGGCGGCCCTGGCCGGCTACATCGGCGCGATCGCCGAGCGGTACGAACTCGCGCCCTCGGACCGGGTGCTGCTCTTCGCCCGGCCGTCCTTCGACGTGGCCCTGGAGGAGGCGCTGCCCGCCCTCGCCGTCGGCGCCGCCCTCGTCCTGCCGCAGCGCGAGGTCCCGACCGGGCCCGAACTGGTCGCCGTGCTCGCCGCGCGCGGCGTCACCGTCGCCAACCTGCCCACCAGCTACCTGCTCGCCGTCCGCGAGGACCTGCGCGAGGCGCTCGCCGACGGCCGCTGGGCCCCCAGGCTCCTCGTCCTCGGCGGCGAACGCCTCCCCGCCACGGCCCTGACCGGCCTGACCGGGCACACCACCGTCCTCAACGCCTACGGCGTCACCGAGGCGACCGTCACCTCCACCGTCCACCGGATCGCCGAGGAGGACCTGGCGGACGGCACGGAGATCCCGCTCGGCACCGAGATCGCCGGCGCCCGCGTCCACGTCCTCGACGACACCCTCCGCCCGCTGCCCGACGGCTGCGTCGGCGAACTCGCCATCGGCGGCGAGCTGCTGGCCGACGGCTACCCCGGCCTGCCCGGGCCCACCGCCGCCCGCTTCGTCACCGCCCCGGCCCTCGCCGGTGCCCGCGTCTACCGCACCGGCGACCGCGCCCACCGCGGCCTGGACGGACGGCTGCGCTTCCTCGGCCGCTCCGACCACCAGGTCAAGCTGCGCGGCCACCGCATCGAACTGGAGGAGATCGAGGCCGCCGCCTCCGCCGAACTCGGCGGCCGCTCCTGCGCGGTGGTCCTGCACACCGACCCGCAGACCGGGCCCCGCCTCGTCGGCTTCCTGGAGGGCGCCGAACAGCCCGACCAGGCCGCCCTGCACCAGGCCCTCGGCCGGCGCCTGCCCGGTGGGCTCGTCCCCGCGAGCTGGACGGCCCTGCCCGCCATGCCCAGCCTGCCCGGCGGCAAGCCCGACCGCGCCGCCCTGGCCCGGATCGCCGCCGAGGCCCCGCAGGCCGTCGAGGAGACCGAGCCGAGCGAGTTCACCGACCCCGGCGAGCAGCTCGTCGCCGCCGCCTGGCGCGAGGTCCTCGGCCACGACCGCTTCACCGCCGACTCCCACTTCTTCGAGGTCGGCGGCCACTCCCTGCTCGCCGCCCAGCTCGCCGCCTGGCTGGAGCCGCGCCTGGGCAGCCGCCCGCCGCTGCGCACCCTCTTCCGCCACGCCGTCCTCGCCGACCAGGCCCGCGCGCTGACGGGCGGTGCGGCATGACCGCCCCGTCCGCCGTCCTCGAAGAGGGCCACCGCGAGATCGTCGAGGCGTTCGAGACCTTCGTCCGCCGCGAACTCGCCCCGCTCGCGGCCG
Organism: Kitasatospora sp. NPDC101183; assembly: GCF_044767945.1. Taxonomy (NCBI): domain Bacteria; kingdom Bacillati; phylum Actinomycetota; class Actinomycetes; order Kitasatosporales; family Streptomycetaceae; genus Kitasatospora; species Kitasatospora sp. NPDC101183. The sequence goes on from NZ_JBIWOW010000037.1 coordinate 33,606, forward strand.
AGTTGCCCGAGGCCGAGGATCACGTCCCCTACGACCTGCGGGCCTACGTCCGCAAGCGCTCCGCCGCCCTCGGCTTCTACGCCGGGGACTACCCCGAGGAGCTCGGCGGCTCCGACATGCCCTTCACCGCCGTCGTGCTGCTGCACCACGCCGCCGGGCGCAGCGGCTGCGTCCTCGCCCCGTACGCCCTGGCCGGCTCCGACGGGCCCAGCCCGCTGCTGCGCAGCGGCACCCCCGAGCAGGTCGAGCGCCATCTCGTCCCGCTGGTGCGCGGCGAGCAGACCCGCTGCCTGGCCCTGACCGAGCCGCAGGCCGGATCCGACGCCTTCCACCTCACCACCACCGCCGTGCGCACCGGCGACCGGTGGGTGATCAACGGCCGCAAGACCTTCGTCAGCAACGCCGAACACGCGGGCCTGGCCCTGGTCGTGGCCGCCACCGACCTCGGCGACGGCGCCGGGCCGGGCGCCGGGGCCACCGCCTTCGTCCTGCCCATGGACCAGCCCGGTCTGCGCATCGGCCAGCGCTACGAGGGCATGTCCGGCGAGCCGCTGTTCGAACTGCTGCTGGACGACGTGCGCGTCGGCCCCGAGGCCGTCATCGGCGGGGAGGAGGCCGTCGGCGCCGCCACCGCCCTGGCCATCGACAGCCTCTCGCGCGGGCGCCTGGTCGTCGCCGCGATGTGCAACGGCATCGCCGAGCACGCGCTGCGTCTGGGCGTCGAGTACGCCCGCGAGCGGCGCGCCTTCGGCCGGGTGATCGGCGACTACCAGCACGTCCAGGAGCACCTCGTCACCACCCGCGCCGAGGTGGAGGCCTCCAAGCTGCTCACCCTCGCCTGCGCGAGGCTCGTCGACGAGGGCACCGAAGCCCCGGAGAACGCCGCCCTCGCCAAGCTCACCGCCTCCGAGACGGCCCTGCGCGCCGTGGACCGCTCGCTCCAGGTGCACGGCGCCACCGGCTGGGTGCGCGGCCACCCGCTGGAGTTCCTGTACCGCTACGTCCGGATGACCACGATCATCGAGGGGACCTCCGAGGTCCAGAAGGTGATCATCGCCCGTTCCATGGGCCTCAACTGACGATCCGTCACACGATGACACGGGAGATTCCGATGGACCCCCTGAGCAGCATCGGGTACGGCCGTCCGCACCAGGACGGCGCCGTGCTCGACCTCTTCACCACCTGGGCGCACCGCACCCCCGACGCCCCCGCCCTGATCGACGGCGGGCGCACCCACACCTACGCCGAACTCGACCGCCTCGCCGACACCGTGGCCGACGCCCTGCGCGGGCGGGTCGGCCCCGGCGGCCTCGTCGGCGTCTGCCTCGGCCACGGCGCCGCGCTGGCCGCCGTCACCCTGGCCGTCGCCAAGCTGGGCGCCGTCCACCTGCCGCTCGGCCCCCGGCCCGGCGAGCGCAGGCTCCAGGCCGTCGCCGAACAGCTGCGCCCCGTCTGCCTGGTGGGCGAGCCCGCCGTGCTGCCGCAGGCGGGGGAGCGGCTCGCGCTCGACCTGCCCGGCACCGTCGAGGCCACCCTCACCCCCGGCGCCCAGGTGAGCGTCCCGCGCGGCACCCACTACGCCGTCCTCACCTCCGGCTCCACCGGCACCCCCAAGGCCGTCGCCGTCACCGAACCGGCCCTCGGCGCCCTCCTCCAGTGGTACCGGGAGCTGACCGGCCTCGGCCCCGGCGAGCGGCACAGCCTGCTCATCGGCGTCGCCTTCGACCCGCACGTCATGGAGCTGTGGGCCGGCCTCACCTCCGGCGCCGCGCTGGTCGTCGCCCCCGAGGCCGTCCGCTGGGACTCCGGCGCCCTCGCCGACTGGTGGCGCGAGGCCGGGATCACCGTCACCGTCCTGCCCACCCCGCTCGGCGAGCCCGTCCTGAACCGGCCCTGGCCCGCCGGGCTGGCGCTGCGCCACCTCACCGTCGGCGGCGACCGGCTGCGCCGCGCGCCGGGGCCGGACGTCACCGCCACCGTGCACAACGCGTACGGCCCCGCCGAGGCCACCGTCACCACCACCGTGCACACCATGGCCCCCGGCGGCGGCCACGGCGAGGGCGCCCCGCCCATCGGCCTGCCGATCCCCGGCGCGGTGGTGCTCGTCACCGACGAGGACGGCCGGCCCGTGCCCCGCGGCGTCGCCGGTGAACTGCGCATCGGCGGCACCGGCCTGGCCGCCGGGTACCTCGACCCCGAGCTGACCGCCCGCCGCTTCGTCTCCGCGCCGGAGGGTGTGGACGGGACCGACCGGGTCTACCGCAGCGGCGACCGGGCGGTGATGCGCCCCGACGGCGTGCTGGAGTTCCACGGCCGCCTCGACGACCAGGTCAAGGTCAGCGGCGTACGGATCGAACCCGCCGAGGTCGAGGCCGCCTTCGAGCGCGACGAGCGGGTGCGCCGCGCCGTCGTCGCCGCCGAACCCGCCCCCACCGGGGGCGTACGGCTGCTCGCTTTCGTGCAGCCCGCCGTCGGGGCTGTCGATCCCGGTGAGCTGCTGGAGACCGTGCGGCCCTGGCTGCCCGAGCAGGCCGTGCCCTCGGCCGTCCGGCTCGTCGGGCGGTACCCGCTGGACGCCAACGGCAAGGTCGACCGGGCCGCGCTGCTCGCCGACGCCCGCGTCCCGGCCCCCGCCGCCGAGGGCGACACCCCGGTCGAGCGGACGGTGCTCAAGCTCTGCCGCGAGCTGATCGGCCGCGCCGACCTCGGGCCCGAGGACAACTTCCTCGCGTCGGGCGGCAATTCGCTCGCCGCCGCCCGGCTCCTGGAGGCGCTGGAGAGCGAGTACGGCCTGCGGCTGCGGGCCTCGCTCCTGCTGCGCCAGCCGGACCTGCGCGCCGTCGCGCGGCTGGTCGAGGAGCGGCTAGCGCCCGCCACCGCCTGACGCCCGACGTCTTCGATCTCGGCGCCCCGGCCCGCGCGGCCGGGGCGCCCGGAAGGGAACCACCATGAGCGCCCTGCCCGCGCCCGCAGCGTTGGACACCGCAATGACGATCACCCAGCTGGTCGCCCGGCACGCCGAGCGGCACCCGGACGTCCTCGCCGTCCTCGACGGCACCACCGCCGTCACCTACCGCGAACTCCACGAGACCGCGGGCAGGCTGGCCGCCGTCCTGGCCGCCCGGGGCGTCGGCCCCGGCAGCGCCGTCGGCCTGCTGTGCGCCCGCGCCGCCCGCCTGGCCGTCGCCGAACTCGCGATCTGGCGCGCCGGCGGCCACGTCGTCCCGCTCGACCCGGCCTACCCGCGCCCGCGCCTGGCCGAGACGATCGAGGACGCCGGCGCGCACCTCGTCCTCGGCGACAAGGCCCTGCTCGCCGAGACCGGCCTGCCCGCCGAGCGCACCCTCGTCCTCGGCGAGCACGACGCCGACTCCGCCCGGGGCGCCGCCCCCGACGCCGCCCGCCCCGACGGGACGGCGCTGGTCTACTACACCTCCGGCTCCACCGGGCGCCCCAAGGGCGTCCTCGTCCCGCACAGCGCCGTCACCGACCTCGTCACCGCCCCGGACGCCCTCGCCCTCGGCCCCCGCGACCGGGTTCTGTGCCACTCCGCGCTCGGCTTCGACGCCACCACCTTCGAACTGTGGGCCCCGCTCGCCCACGGCGCCGCCGTCGCCGTCTCCTCCGCCGACCGGCCCACCGCCGAGGACCTGGTGCGCGACGTCGAACGGTACGGCGTCACCACCCTCTTCCTCACCACCGCGCTCTTCCACCACCTCGCCGCCCGGCAGTCCCGGATCTTCGGCGTGCTGCGCACCCTCGCCGTCGGCGGCGAGGCCCTCTCGCCCGAGTACGCCGGCGCCGTCCTGCGGGCCTTCCCCTGGCTGGAACTGCACAACGTCTACGGCCCCACCGAGGCCACCACCTTCACCACCCTGCACCGCATCACTCCCGCCGACTGCGCCGGCGGCGCACCCGTCCCCATCGGCCGGCCCTTCGGCGGCGCCCGCACCCTCGTCCTCGACGAGCGGCAGCGGCCGGTGGCCCCCGGCGAGAGCGGCGAACTGTGGATCGCCGGGGCCCGCGTCGCCCAGGGCTACCTCAACCGGCCCGAGCTCACCGCCGAGCGCTTCCGCGAGCTGCCCGGCGCCGGACGCGCCTACCGCAGCGGCGACGTGGTGCGCCAACGGGCCGACGGAGCCCTGGAGTTCCACGGCCGCACCGACGACCAGGTGAAGGTGCGCGGCTTCCGCATCGAGCCCGGCGAGGTCGAACAGGCGCTGCTGCGCCACCCCGAGGTCGCCGAGGCGGCCGTGGTCGTGCGCCGCCCCGGCGCGCCCGACGCCGCGCTCACCGCCTGCCTCGTCCTCGCCGGGGGCCACCGGCCCTCCGTCGAGACGCTGCGCGAGCGCCTCGCCGCGCAGCTGCCCGCCCACCTGGTGCCCACCTCCTGGACGGTCCTGGACGCGCTGCCGCTCAACGGCAGCGGCAAGGTCGACCGCAAGGCGCTCGCCGCCGAGCCCGTCGAGCCCGCAGGGCCCGGGGCGGCGGCCGAACTCACCCCCATCCAGCAGGTCGTCGCCGAGGCCTGGTCCCGCGCCCTCGGCCGTCCGATCGCCGACCCGGCCGCCGACTTCCTCACCGAGGGCGGCCACTCGCTGCTCGCCATGTGGATCGTCGACGACCTGCGCGAGGACCTCGGCGCCGAGCTGTCCCTCGCCGACTTCCTCGGCCACCCCACCGTCGCCGCCCAGGCCGACCTGCTCGAACAGGCCCTGCGCGCCGCCCACGACACCGATCGGTCCGCAGCGGAGGGCGCCCGATGAGCCTCACCGAGAGCTTCGCCGACCAGAGCGACCTGCTGCGCCGCGCCCGCAGCCGCCCCGTGAGCCCGCCCCCGCCCAGCCCCGCCGACGGCCCCGCGCCGCTCTCCCACGCCCAGCAGCGCATGTGGCTCATGGACCGCCTCGGCCAGGGCGGCGCCCTCTACACCGTCCCGCTCGCCACCCGGCTGCGCGGCCCCCTCGACACCGCCGCCCTCGCCGCCGCGCTCACCGCCCTCACCGAACGGCACGCCGCGCTGCGCACCCGCTACCCGCACCGGGGCGAACAGCCCTACCAGCAGGTGGACGAGGCCGCCCCGGTGCCGCTGCCGATCGAGGAGGCCGGGGCCGACGCCACGGCCCGCCTCGCGGAGGAGGCCGCCAGGCCCTTCGACCTCACCACCGGGCCCGTCCTGCGCGCCCTGCTGCTGAGGCACCAACCCCAGGACCACACCCTCCTTCTGACGATCCATCACATCGCCGTGGACGGAGGCTCCCTGTCCGTCCTCACCGAGGACCTCGCCGCCCTCTACGCCGCCGCCCGCGACGGATCGGCGCCCGAACTGCCGCCGCCCGCACCGCCGTACACCGTGTACGCCCGCGAGGAGCGCGCCCGCGACGCCGAACTCACCGACGCCGCCGACACCCGCGCCCGCCACCTGGCCGGCGCCCGCCCCCTGCCCCTGCTGCGGCCCGTCCCGGCCGGGGCCCGCGAGCGCCGCGCCGCCCTGCACACCGCCCCGCTCGCCCCCACCGTCGTCGAGGGCCTTCGCCGCCTCGGCGCCCGGCACGGCGCCACCCTCTACGCCGTCGTGCTCGCCGCCGCCTTCGCCGCCCTGCGCACCGCCACCGGCGAGGACGACCTCACCCTGGCCTGCGCCAGCGGCCACCGCGCCCGGCCCGCCCTGCGCCGCACCGTCGGCCTGGCCGTCAACACCCTCGCCGTGCGCGCCGACCTGGCCGGGAATCCCGCCTTCACCGAGGTCCTCGACCGGGCCCGGGCCGCCCTGCTGGACGCCCAGCAGCACCACGACGTGCCCTTCGACCTCGTCGTCGAGCGCCTCGGCGCCGCCGCCCGGGGCGCCGACGGCACCCCGCTGCTGTCGGTCAGCTGCGACCTCGTCCAGGCCCCCGCCCCGCTCACCCTGCCCGGGCTCGACGCCGAGAGCGTCGAACTCGACCTCGGACTCGCCAAGTTCGGCCTCGCCCTGCTCCTGGAGGACGGGCCCGCGCCGCGCTGCCTGCTCCAGCACGACCGCGACGCGCTGGACGCGTCCACGGCCGTCCGCCTCCTCGACGGCTTCGCCGCCCTCCTCGCCGCCGTGGCCGAGGACGCCGACCGCCCCCTGTCCGAGCTGCCCGGCGAACGGCTCACCGCCGCCCGGCACCCGGTCGTCGAGGCCCTGACGGCCGACCCGAGGGTGGCCGACGCCGCCGTGGTCGACACCGGGGACGGCCCGCCCCACGCCTACGCCGTCGTGCGCGGCCCCGTCGCACCCAGCGGCGCCGACCTGCGCAACGCGCTGCGTCCCCTCCTCGGGCCGGGCCGACTCCCGTACGCCGTCACGCTGATGGACCGCCTGCCGCGCCACCCCGACGGGGGCCTCGACCAGGCCCGCCTGCCCGGGGCCCGCCCGGCGGCCACGGGCCCGCTCGACGCCGTCCGGACGGCCTTCGCCGCCCTGCTCGGCGCCGTGCCGCCCGCCGACGCCGACTTCTTCGCCCTCGGCGGGCACTCCCTCGTCGCCGTCCAGCTCGCCGAACGGCTGCGCACCGCCCTCGGCCTCCCGCTGACCGGCCTCGACATCCTCGAACAGCGCACCCCGCGCGCCCTCGCCGCCCTGCTCGCCGCCCGCGCCGAGGAGCGGCGCACCGCGCGGCCGCGCACGGCCGCCGTGGCGCGCAGGACCGGGACGGTGCTGGTCACCGGCGCCACCGGAGGGGTCGGCGCGGCCGTCCTCCAGGAGCTGCTGGCCCAGGGGCGGCCCGTCCGGGCGCTGGTGCGGCCCGAGTCCGCGCACCTGCCCGCGCTGCACGGCGCCGAAATCGCCGAGGGCGACCTCGCCGACCCGGACAGCCTGCGCCGCGCCGTCGAGGGCGCCGACGCCGTGATCCACGCCGCCTGCACCTTCACCGACCACGACACCGACCGCGCCGCGACGGCCGCCTTGCTCGACGGCTGGCGCGGCCGGGGCCCGTTCGTCTTCGTCAGCAGCATCGACGCGTACGGGCGCCCGGAGGGCATCGAGGTGGGTGAGGGCGGGCCGGGCGGCGGTGCCGTGAGCCCGTACGGGCAGGCCAAACTCGACTGCGAGCGGCTGCTGTTCGAGGCCGGCGGGCGCGGGCCGGTCACCGCCGTGCGCACGCCCATCGTCTGGGGCCCGCACCACCGCCTGCGCGACCAGCTGCGCTGGGGCTCGACCGGCGCGCTCTACCAGGCCGCGCTCGCGGGCGAGCCGATCACCGTGCCCGAGCCGCCCGCCGGCGCTGCCTGGGTGCACGCGGCCGCCCTGGCCCGGGTGCTGACGGCCTGCGCCACGGACGGGCACCCCTCGGCCGGGCGGGTCGTCAACGCCGTCGGCGGGCACGTCGGCTGGCCGGAGTTCGCCGCCGAACTCGTCCGGCTGCTCGGCTCCGCCGGCACCGTCGGGACCGGCCCCGAGGCCGACCCGGAGCTGCGGCGGCCCTGGCGCTACCGGGCGGACGTGCTCGCCGACCTGCTGCGTCCCGAGCCGGGGGAGGACTGGCGCACCGTCCTGGCCGCCATGGTGGGCTGACCCCCCGACCCCCGACCCCCGGCCGCCCGGCTGCCTGGGCGGTCGGGTGCGGGTGCGGGTGTGCCTCACCCGATCGTGACCACCCGCGCCCAGGCGGGCGGCGCCTGCGGCCGGTAGTCCGGGTCGAACGTCCGCACCCGGGGCGGCCGGGGGAACAGCCCGACCACCGTCCGGCAGGGCGGAGCGGAGGAGGGCCACGGCGTCTGCCCGTCCGTCAGCGCCACCACCACGTCCGGCGCCGGACGGGCCCGCAGCGCCGCCGCGAAGCCCTCCCGCAGGTCCGTGCCGCCGCCCCCGATCAGCGCGAGCCCCTCCTGGCGGCACAGCTGCTGGACGGACTGCGCCGCCGCGTCGCAGGAGACCACCGACACCTGGTCCCGGCGCCCGCCCACCGCCTTGCCGATCGCCGCGACCTCCAGCAGGGCGCTGCCCAGCTCCTCGTCCGAGACCGAGCCGGAGGTGTCCACCACCACCGCCACCCGGGGCGGACGGCGCCGCAGGCTCGGCAGCACCACCCCGGGCAGGCTCGTCGCGCGGCGGGCCGGGCGCCCGTAGCTGTAGTCGTCCCCGGCCCCGCCCGCCGCCAGCGCCGAGCGCAGCGCCGCGCCCAGCAGCTCCCGCCAGGCCTGCGGCGGGTGCAGCGCCTGCTCCGCCCAGCGCCGCCAGCCCAGCGGCGCCTCGCCCGGGCGGCCCCGGATGCCCTCGGCGACGCGGAAGCGCACCGCGTCCCGCTCCTGCGGGCTCAGCCCGCGCGCGCCGTCCGGGCCCAGCTCCCAGGGGCGCGGCAGCCCGTCCGCGCCGCTGCCGCAGTCCAGCCAGATCAGCAAGGGGTCGTTGACGTCGAAGCGGAAGTCCCGGAGGTAGTCCTCCATCAGCTTGCCCGTGGGCAGTTCGAGCAGGGAGGGCAGGACGATCCCCTTCGGCGCCTTCAGGCCGTCGCCGTACACGTCGTCGTTGATCTCGCAGTCCGCGGCGATGTTCAGCCGCAGCCGCCAGCCCGGGCCGTCCTCGCCCAGGTGCTTCGCCAGGCGGTCGCCGCGGCCGTGGTGGTCGCGCAGCAGGTGCGACACCTCGTGCACCCAGGCTCCGGCCAGCTCCTCGACCGGGGTCCGGGCGACGAAGGCGGGGGAGGCGTAGCAGCGCCAGTGCGGGTCGACGGCCATCGTCGGGACCCTGCGGGACTCCACCACGTGCAGCGCGAACAGGGCCGTCGCCAGGTACGGGCGGACGCGGGCGGCGTGCAGCCGGGCCGCGTACAGCTTCTCGGTGTCCAGCCCGGTGGCGCCGGCCGTCGGCGCGGCCGTGGTCATCGGCGGGCCTTCGCCGCGGCGTCGGCGCGGCGGGCGACGGCCCGCGTGGAGGCCAGGTGCTCGATCGACTCCGGCACCTCCCAGTCCTCCCGGCGCAGCGAGGCCAGCGTCGCGGCCGGGACGACCAGCAGGTCCGGCGCGCCCGTGCGCAGCGCCCGCACCAGCAGCTCCCAGGCCGCGTCCCAGCGCGCCCGCTCCGGGCGGTTACGCACCGCCGCCACCACCGCGTCCAGCACCGTCTGCCGCAGGTCCCCGCGTTCGGGCAGCACGGCGGAGGACGGGTCGGCGAGCAGGTCCTCCGGGTCCGGCAGGTCCATCCGGTCCAGGTACGCCATCAGCTCCAGCCCCGGGCCGTCCCCGACCGTGCCGCGCACCAGCAGCGACAGCACCTCCCGGCCGGAGCCGGCCGCCGTGGCGAAGGCCGTCAGCCGCAGCGTCATGTCCCAGCTGCGCGGCGAGGGCCAGGCCCCGCCGCGCCGGGTCTCGGTGCTCGGAAGCCGGTGCACCAGCTCCGGGCGGGCCGCCAGCAGCCCGCACACCGCCCGCCGGGCCAGCGCCACCGCCGGCTCCAGCGCCTCCGGGTCCAGCCGGGGCAGCGTCGCCACCGGCCAGACGCCGCCGAGGCCCCGCACCACCACCTCGGGGTCGTGCGCCCACTGGAGGTGGACGAACCGGTTGGCCAGCGGCGGGCTCAGCTCCCACCCGTCGGCCGCCGAGGCGCGCGGGTTGGCGGCGGCCACGATCCGTACGCCCGGCGGCAGTTGGAGCGCGCCGATGCGCCGCTCCAGGACGAGTCGCAGCAGCGCGGCCTGCACGGCGGGCGGGGCCGTGGACAGCTCGTCCAGGAACAGCAGGCCGCGCCCGGCCCGGACGAGGCGCACCGCCCAGTCCGGCGGCGCCAGCGGGACGCCCTGCTGCGCCGGGTCGTCGCCGATGATCGGCAGGCCCGCGAAGTCGGAGGGCTCGTGGACGCTCGCGATCACCGTGGTCAGCGGCAACTCCAGGGCCGCGGCGAGCTGGTGGAGCGCGGCGGTCTTGCCGATGCCGGGCTCGCCCCAGAGCAGGACGGGAAGGTCGGCGGCGACGGCCAGGGTCAGCGCCTCCAGCTGGTCGTCGGGGCGCGGTTCGGTGGTGGTGTCGCCGAGGAGGCCGAGCAGCCGGGCGGCGACGTCGAGGCGGGCGGCGGGAGGAGCGGAAACGGGCATGGGGCATCACCTGAGGAAGTCGTGGAGCGGACAAGGGAGTTGAGGTCAGTGCGCGACGGCCTGGCGCGGTGGCCGCCGGGTGATCGGGCCGTGCGGCCCGGGCGCGATCAGGCCGCTGCGGTAGAGCCCGTACGTGACGCGCCGCCGCGCGAGCGCGTCCAGGTCCTCCCGCAGCGGGCCCTCGGGCAGCCGCGCCCGGGCGCCGAGCAGGGCCTCGACCTCCGCGAGCGCCCCGGCGTGGTCGCCGTGGCACAGCCGCTCGCGGATGCCGGGGAGCCCGGCGGGGCGGCGGTGCGCCAGGTCGACGGCCCGCAGGCAGGGCAGCGGACGGCCGGACATCTCCGACAGCAGCCGCTCGCGCCGCAGTTGGGCCGGATCGTGGTCGAGCGGGGTCAGCATCCCGTCCACGACGGCGATCCGGTGCACGGCCCCCCGGCACTCCACGAGCCGCTGAGCGGACGGGAGTTGGGGTGCGGTCAGGCCGGTCAGGGACTGTCCGGGCGCCAACGCGGCCGCCACCAGCGGGTGCAGGCCCTCGGGGGCGAGCACGCCGTGGCGCAGCAGGTCCACGTCCGGAGGCACCCAGGTCGCGGCGTCCGGCAGCAGCGGCAGCGCCTGGAGGGCGCCGACGGCCTCGACCGGCCGCGCGGTGCCGTCCGGATCGAGGAGCAGCCGCCGCCGCCCGCCGAGCCGCACCACCACCGGCCCGGCGGGCAGGCCGTCGGCGCGCAGCAGCAGGGCGGCCTCGGCGGCCCAACGGTCCACGGCCGGGCCCGCGTTGGCGGTGTCGCCCTCCGGCCCCGGCTCGGCGCGCCCGGCCCGCACCGCCAGTTCCCCGCTGCGCCCGGCGTCCCACAGGTGCCGGTGCAGGTCGAGGCGGAAGCGGCGGCTCGGCTGCGGATGCGGATGCCGTCGCGACGGCCCGCCGGGCGGCGAGCCGTCCCAGAAGGCCAGGCCGATCCGCTGGCCGAACTCCGCCCAGGCCGGGGGAGTGCGGACGACCAGCGCGAGCGGCCGCTCGCCCGGGTACCGGGCCAGCGGCACGGTCAGGCCCGCCCGCAGCAGCCCGTCCGGGGCCGTTCTGGGCAGGTGCCAGCGCAGCAGGTCCGGCGCCAGGCGGCGCAGGTCGGCCCGTACACGGTCGGCGAGGTCCCGGCCGTGGGCGCGTTCGACGTCACGGAGCCGGAACTCCACGTCGACGCGGGCGGCGGAACAGGCCCCGGCCCAGTCGCCGAGGAGGCGGCGGGCGGTGGCGGTCTCGATCATCTCCGGCGGTACGGCGTAGTCGCGCACCCGGCGCCAGAGGGAGAGGTGGGAGGTGTGCCCGTCCAGGGAGGGAGCGCTCATCAGCACTCACCTTGGGTGGACGGGACCTCCGATCTGTGGAGGATGTAAGTCGTCATCGCCGGGGAGCATAACCACAACCGGGCCCCCTCCGCCAGGAGGTTGCGGCCCTGGAGGCCCGCTGGAGACGCGGTCGAAGCCGCTGGCCGGTGCGGCGGCGGGCGTGCTGTGGTGGTCGGCGGAGCGGCCGCGTCCGGAGCGTGGAGGCGTGGCCGCTGCCGCTCAGGAGGCCTGCCGTGCAGGCCAGTCGACCGCAGGCCCGCGCCCGGCGCGGGCCGCGAGGACCGAAGGACCGCCCATGACCTGGAACCAGAGCGCGACCCCGGGGTCGCACCGCACAGCACCGCCGCCTGCTCCGTCAGCCCTCTCGACCGGCCCCGCCGCTGCTCCCGGACATCGGCTGGCGGGGCCGGTGCTGGTGGGGTCGACGATCGCGATGGGGTTGATGGCGGGGCTGTTCTTCGCGTTCGACGTGTCGGTGATGCCGGGGCTGGCGGCGGGGGACGACCGGACGTACGTGACGGCGATGCAGCACATCAACAGGTCGATCGAGAACGGGGTGTTCGGCCTGGTCTTCGTCGGGGCGTTCGTCGCCACCGGCGTGGCGGCCTGGCTCCAGCGCAAGGCCGGGCACAGGCGCGTGGCACTGTGGGCGGGCGCGGCGACGGCGCTGTACGTGCTGGCGCTGGTCGTGACGATGGGCGTCAACGTCCCGCTGAACAACGACCTCGCGGCGGCCGGCGACCCGGCGGGCATCCACGACCTCGCCGCCGTCCGCGAGAAGTTCGCCGGGACCTGGGTCGCCACCAACATGCTGCGCACGGCCCTGTGCACGGCCGGTCTGGGCGCCCTCGCCCGGGCGCTGGTCCTGCACGGCTGCGCCACCCGCTGACGCGGAGGACGCGGCGACGGGCCCTCGGCTCCGCGCCGAGGGCCCAACTCCACGATCGGATGGCCGATTTCACCCCCTCGGCGCCGTCAACCCTCGCCCTGCGGGGCCGTCGGGCGCACACTGACCGTACCCGGACATGTCCGGAAGGACGGGAAGCTCCGGGAAGCACCGGAGACCGGAGAGCACCGGCACCGGGAAAGCGCCAGGAAGCACAGACCACAGGGGGTGGCCATGGCCGTACGACCCGGCAGGCGCAAGGGAGTCCACAGGTTCCGCACCGCGATCGGCGCACTCGTCGTCGCCCTGACGGCGGGCGCCGCCGTCGCCCTGCCCGCCGCACCGGCGGACGCGGCGGGCTCGGGCGCCAAGGTCGTCTACCTCACCTTCGACGACGGCCCGAGCACCGCCTACACGCCCAAGGTCCTGAACGTGCTGGCCCGTTACGGCGTGCACGCGACCTTCTTCGAGATCGGCGAGAACGTCTCCGCCCACCCCTCCGTGACCAGCCAGGTCGCCCGGCAGGGCCACAGCGTGCAGAACCACTCCTGGTCCCACCCGGACCTGCGGCGGCTCTCCGCCTCCTCCGTCAACTCCCAGGTGACGAAGACCGATCGGGCCATCCGCGCCCAGACCGGCCGCACCCCCTCCTGCCTGCGCCCGCCCTACGGCGGCGTCAACGCGTCCGTCCGCTCGCGGGCGGCCGCGCTCGGCAAGCAGGTGGTGCTCTGGTCGGTGGACCCGCAGGACTGGGCCCGCCCGGGCGCCGGGGCGATCGAGAGCCGGGTGCTGCGCAACGTCCGCCCGGGCTCGGTGATCCTCATGCACGACGGCGGCGGCGACCGCAGCCAGACCGTGGCCGCGCTGCCGACGATCATCTCCACCCTCAAGGCGCGCGGCTACTCCTTCGGGGTGCTGTGCCGCTGAATCCGCTTGTCAGGCACGCCCGTTCAGCACCAGCGCCCACACCAGGCAGGCCAGGGCGCCGGTACTGAGCAGGGTGCGCAGCAGGGTGAAGCGCACCCACCGCGCCTCGAACCGCTCCCGCACACGCGCCGGGTCGGCGATCCCCTCCGGATCTCCGGCCCGGGCGAGTTCGTCGTTCAGCGGGATGTTGACGGCTCGGGTCACGCCGATCACGGCCGCGTACAGGACGAAGGCGGCGGTGGTCGGCCCGAGCGCCCGGTGGCCGTCGGAGGGCAGGTGCAGGGCCACGGCCGCGGCGGTGGTCAGCAGCGCGCCGACGAAGCCGAGGAAGAACCAGCCGTTCAGGATCGCCACGTTGATCCGCTGCATGACCTCGACGAACGTCCGGTCCCCGGCCCCGGCCAGGGCGGGCATCACCGAGCAGGAGTAGGCGTAGAACAGTCCGGCGGACAGGCCGCAGGTGACGGTGGCCGCCACCAGGGCGAGCGTGCGTGCCAGTTCCATGATCGGGGCCCCTCGGGTGGTCGCGCGAATCGGTTCGCGGTCGATCATCGGGCATGGGCGCGCGCCCGGCCAGCCCCGCCGCTCAAGAGTCTCTCAAATGACTGGGCGTCAACTGATGTCCTGCCGTCCAGATTTGCCCGCCGTTACACTGGCCCGTGTGGACACGCTGACCGGACTCCTCGACGGCCCCAAGGCCCGCGGCGCCTTCCTGCTGCGCTCGGTCCTGAGCCCGCCGTGGGCGCTGCGCATCGAGGACGGGGCGCCGCTCGCGGTGGTCACACCGGTGCGCGGCGACGCGTGGATCCTCCCCGAGCGGGGCGAACCGCTGCTGCTGCGGCCCGGGGACGTGGCGATCGTGCGCGGCCCCGAGCCGTACACCGTCGCCGACGACCCGGCCACCCCGGCGGGCGTGGTCATCGGCCCCGGCCAGATCTGCACCCGCGACGGCGAGGACGTCTCGGCCTCGCTCTCCCTCGGCGTGCGCACCTGGGGGGACGGCAGCGAGGCGGACGAGCACTCCTCCGTCCTCCTGTCCGGCACCTATCAGGCCGAGCACGAGATCGGCCAGCGCCTGCTCGGCTGCCTGCCCACCCTGCTCGTCCGCCCGGCCGGCACCGGCGCGGACGACACCCTGGTACGGCTGCTCGCTGCCGAACTCGGGCGCGACGAACCGGCGCAGGAACTCGTCCTCGACCGCATCCTGGACCTGCTCGTCGTCTCCGTGCTCCGCTCCTGGCTCGCCGCGCCCGGCTCCGGCGCCCCCGCCTGGTACCGCGCCCAGCACGATCCGGTGGTCGGCCCCGTCCTGCGGCTGATGCACGACGACCCGGCCACCGCCTGGACGGTCGCCGACCTGGCGGCGCGCGTCGGCGTCTCCCGGGCAGGCCTGGCCCGCCGCTTCACCGCCCTGGTGGGCGAGCCGCCGATGGCCTACCTCGCGGGCTGGCGGCTCGCCGTGGCCGCCGACCTGCTGCGCGAGCCGGACTGCACCGTCGCCGCCGCGGCCCGCCGGGTCGGGTACAGCAACGCGTTCGCGCTCTCCGCCGCGTTCAAGCGGGTGCGCGGCGTCAGCCCGCAGGAGCACCGCCGCGCGGCCGCCTCCGGGCAGGGCCCGGCGCGGCCGGCGGCGGGCGTTCCGGGGGCGGCCCGGACGGTGGTCCTGGCGGGCTGAGCTACGCCCCGTACCGGTCGAACAGCGCCTGGAGGTAGGCCTCCAGGCGGCCGGTCAGTACGGCCGGGGTCAGGTCCTCGCGGCCGAGTTCGCGCCAGGGGACGGCGACCTTCTCGGCGTCCGGGGCGAAGGCCAGCGCGTCCAGCAGCCGCCAGTAGAGGTGCCCACCGGGCTCGGCGTCGAGCCGTCCGCCGGCCTCCTCGTACCGGTCGGCCAGGGCCATCCCGGCCTCCGCGCCGTGCAGCAGCGCCAGGGCGGTGGAGCAGTGGGCGACGTCGAGGTCCGCCGGGCCCCAGGAGGTCTCGACCCAGTCGACGACCCCGCCGATCGCGGTCCCGTCGCCGCTGCCGGTGCCGTCGCCGCTGCCGTTTCCGCTGCCGGTGAACAGCACGTTGCCCGGGTGGAAGTCGCGGTGCAGGAAGCAGGCGCGGTGCGCGGGGGGTTCGCGGTCGATGGCGGCGACGGCCCGCTTCCACAGCTCGGGCCGGCCGGTCCGCCCGGGCACCGCGACGCGGTCGGGCGCCGTCCACGCCTGCCAGGCGCGGGGCCGCTGACCGTCCGGGGGAGAGACGGCGTGCACGGCGGCCAACTGCCGTGCCAGCAGGGTGGTTCGCCGGCCGACCTCGTCGTCCTCGGCCAGCCGGACGGTGCCCGGCAGCAGCGACATCAGAAGGGAGGGGTGGTCGCAGTGCTCGGCCGTCGCGTCCACGCCGTGCACCGCGGCGGCCGGTACGGGCCCGGGGGCGAGCAGGCGCAGCACCTCCGCCTCGCGGTTCAGCAGGCCCTCGGCGTGGCGGAGGTAGAACGGCTTGACGAAGGAGCGCAGCACGAGGGTTCGGCTCCCGCCGCCGTCGGCTCCGTCGCTCTCGATGTCCAGGCGGCGCATCACGGACGTCCACCCGCCCTGCAAGGCCCGTACGCCCGCGATCCGTTCGCCGGGGGCGAGCAGGCCCTCCACCCAGCGGCGCGTGGCGGCCCACTCCGGCACGGTCTGCCCGTGGTTGTCGATCATGCCCGTCAGCCTACGCCCCAACTGGCCGTCGCCCCATGCTATTCCGATGGTCGTCGACATTTGACAGAACCCGGGGCGCGGAGTTGGGTGGAGCGGGTCCGATCGCCATCAGCGGTTCGCCGCAGGGGAGTTGCGCCATGCCCAGGAGCGTCGTCTTCGACACCGTCGGAGGGCCGGAGGTCCTCACCGTCCGCCCTGTCCCGCTCCCGGAGCCCGGCCCGGGCGAGCTGCGCGTGCGCGTCGCGGCGATCGGCCTCAACCGGGCGGAGGCGCTGTTCCGCTCCGGCCTCTACCTGGAACAGCCGAAGCTGCCCTCCACCCTCGGCTACGAGGCCTCCGGCACCGTCGAGGCGCTCGGCGAGGGCGTCACCGGCTTCGCGGTCGGCGACGCCGTCGACGTGATCCCCGCCTTCTCCCAGACCGACTACGGGACGTACGGCACCCACGTGGTCGTCCCCGCGAGCGCCACCGTCCACCACCCCGCCGGGCTCACCCCCGCCCAGGGCGCCGCCATCTGGATGCCGTACCTCACCGCGTACGGCGCCCTCGCCGAGGACGGGCACCTGCGCGCGGGCGACCACGTCCTGATCACCGCCGCCGCTTCCGGCGTCGGCCTCGCCGCCATCCGCACCGCCCGCCGCCTCGGTGCCATCCCGATCGCCACCACCCGCACCGCCGCCAAGCAGCGCCACCTCCTCGACGCCGGCGCCGCCCACGTCGTCGTCACCGGCGAGGAGGACCTCGTCTCCTCCGTCCTCGACGCCACCGGCGGCCGGGGCGTGCGCACCGCCTTCGACCCCGTCGCCGGCCCCGGCGTCCTCACCCTCGCCCGCGTCATCACCCCCGGCGGCCGCCTCATCGTCTACGGCCGCCTCGACCCCGCCGACACCCCGCTCCCCGGCCAGGACACCTTCGTCTCCGTCCTCAGCCGCTTCTACAGCATGCACGAGGTCACCCACGACCCCGCCCGCCTCCGCCGCGCCCACGCCTTCGTCACCGCCGGCCTCGCGGACGGCAGCTTCACCCCGGCCATCGACCGCGTCTTCGAAGGCCTCGACGCGGTCGTGGACGCCCACCGGCACCTGGAGTCGGGCGCCCAGATCGGCAAGATCGTCCTCACCGTCATCGACTGACCCGCCTCTCACGGGCCCGGCCCCGGGGTGGGGCCGGGCCGATGCCACCTGCCGTCCCGGTTTCGCCTTGCGTTACGTGGTCACAGCTGACCTGGTGCTGTCGGGGGCGGTTCGGTGGCATCCGGTCGGCGTCGGCCGACCGGATGCCACCCCTGTCTCCTCCGGCAGCCCGGCGGTGCTCCGGGCTCGCCCCTACGCCTGGGGCGCGGGCACCCGGGGCGCCGGGCCCGCCGCCGTCGCGGCCGCCCGTGCCGGGCGGGTGGTGAGGGCCGCCGTGGCGCAGGCGGCGAGGGCCCAGGCGGTGGCGGAGAGGGGGAACCAGTGGGTGCCCAGAAGAGCGATGGCCGCCGAGCCGGCCGCGCCGCCGGCGGCGGTGCCGAGGTAGAGGGCGCTGCTGTTGAGGGAGATGAGCAGGGGCGCGTTGGCCGGGTCGAGGGAGGCGAGGCGGTGGGGCAGGGCGATGGAGACGGCCCAGCCGGCGAGCGGCACCACCACCGCGTACACCAGCGCCCCGGGCATGCTGCGGCCCAGCCAGGGCAGGGCGGTGAACGCGGCGGCGGCGACGGCCGAGCCCACGATCAGGACGGGCCGCACCCCGGCCCGGTCGACGAGGCGCCCGCCGAGCCAGCTGCCCGCGACGGAGGCGAGGCCGGTGGTGAGCATGACGAGGCTGAGGCGTCCGGCGTCGCCGCCGGTGGCCCCGTGGACGGCGGTGGCGAGGTAGATGTAGACGCTCTGGAAGGCGAGGAAGAACACCAGCGTGGTGAGCCCGGCCCCCAGCACCCGGCGGTCCTTGAGCGGCGCGAGGCGCTCGCGCAGGGTGGGCGGGGCGCCGACGGGGGTGGGCAGGTCGCGCAGGAGGGCGGCGAGGCCGGCCCAGGCGATCAGGCCCAGCGCCGTGACCAGCCACATCGTCATCCGCCAGTCGCCGCGCCCGACCCAGGTGCCCAGCGGCACGCCGAGGGCGGTGGCGACGGTCATGCCGCCGAGGACGGTGGCGAGGGCGCGCCCGCGCCGTTCGGGGGCGACGAGGGTGGTGGCGACGGCGTTGGCGTTGGGTGTGTAGAGCGCGGCGCCGGCGGCGGCCAGGACGCGGGTGGCGAGCAGCAGCCCGAAGGTGGGGGCGAGCGCGCTCAGCGCGTTGGCGAGGGTGAAGACGGCGAGGGCGCTGAGCAGCAGGCGCCGCCGGGGGAGGCGGGCGGTGAGCGCGGCCAGGGGCGGGGCGAGGAGGGCGTAGGCGAGGGCGAAGACCGTCACCAGCTGGCCGGCGGAGGTGACGCTCACCCCGAGGTCGGCCGCGATGGGGGAGAGGATTCCGGCCACGACCATGGAGTCGGTGCCGACGGCGAAGGTGCCGAGGGCGAGCAGGAGCAGGCGTACGGGCACGGGACGGTCCCCCGGTGATTGTTGGACGCTTGGGCAACAGTTTGATGCTCGCCAAACAATCGGGGATTGGTGGATGATTGTCAAACGATGCCGCCCGGCCCCGCCCGCCGACCCGAGGACCTGCCGCCATGAGCCCGACCACCGCCACCGAGGACGAGCGCCTCCCCCAGCCCGTCGCCGGGGAGATCGACCTGGTCACCGTCCTCCACGCGCTCGGCGACCCGGTCCGGATGCGGCTGCTGCTCAGCTATGCGGACGGCGCCGAGCACTCCTGTGACCCCCGCAGCCTCGGCCTGGACCACCTGCACAAGTCGACCGTCTCCCACCACATGCGCGTCCTGCGCGAGGCCGGCGTCACCACCACCCGCGTCGCCGGCCGCAACCGCTTCGTCAGCCTGCGCCGCGCCGACCTCGACACCCGCTTCCCCGGGCTCCTCGACGCGCTGCTCACCTCCGCACCCGCCCCGGCCTGACGGACGGCCCTTGCCGCCCGGCGGCCGTCCGTGATCGGATGGCGCGCAGCATCGCGTGCCGGTGGCGGATCGCGTCAGGCATGGAGGTGCGGAACCGAAGGAGCAGCCCCCCGTGGCCTCCCGGAACGACGGCGAGCGCGTCCTCGCCCTGAGCCTCCAGCTCACCCGAACCCACCGCGAACTGCGCCGCCGCGTGGACGACCTGATCAACGGCATCAAGGCCGCCGACGGCGCGGCACCCCGCGTCGACGAGGAACTGCGCGCCCACTGCCTCGCCTTCTGCGGCGCCCTGACCACCCACCACCGCGGCGAGGACGACGGCCTGTTCGCCGAACTCCTGCGCGAGCGGCCCGACTTGGCCGGGACGATCGCCAACCTCGTCCAGGACCACACACTGATCGAGGGCATCCTGACCCGCGTCGTCGAACTCGCGGAACGCACCGACCTGGACGAGGTCGGACGCGAACTCGACGGCCTGGCGGCCATCATGG
Source organism: Kitasatospora sp. NPDC101183 (assembly GCF_044767945.1). Classification (NCBI taxonomy): domain Bacteria; kingdom Bacillati; phylum Actinomycetota; class Actinomycetes; order Kitasatosporales; family Streptomycetaceae; genus Kitasatospora; species Kitasatospora sp. NPDC101183. The sequence continues at coordinate 52,991 of NZ_JBIWOW010000037.1, forward strand.
AGTCCCACTTCCGCTACGAGGAGCGCACCCTCGCCGCCGCCCTGGACGCGGGGGTGCCCGACACCGGCTGGTCGGGCCCGATGCTCAGCCCCTGACCACTAACCACGCCCGGTGACGAGCCGGTACGGCCCGAGGTAGTACGACAGCGCCGCGATCGTGGCGCCGTCCGAGATGCCGCCGTTCGTCAGCAGGTCGAGCACCTCGGCCTCGGGCAGCCACTCCACCCGGTCCGCCTCCGCCACGTCCACCGGCTCCCCGATCCGGGTGCAGCCGGTGGCGAGGAAGGCGTGGAAGCGGGCGTCCGAGATGCCCGTCAGCGCGAAGTAGTGCGTCAGCGGCTCGACGGAGGCCGGGCGCCAGCCCGTCTCCTCCTCCACCTCGCGGGCGATCGCCGCCGCCGGGTCCTCGTCCGCCTCGACCCAGCCGGCGGGCAGCTCCCAGCCCCAGCGGCCGGTGATGAACCGGTGGCGGTGGAGCATCAGGAACCGCCCCCGCTCGTCGACGACCACGGCCGTCGCGCAGGCCCGGGGCATCCGCACGGCGTGGTGGTCGACCCGGCCGACACCGGGGATGTCCACGTCGTCCAGCCACAGTTCGACCCACGGCGACCCGTACACCTGCCGCCGCCCGTGCACCCGCCACTCCACGTCCGACTCCTTCCGCTCAGGCCCCGACCCTCTCACGCCGCCAGGCCCTGCCACGCCCGGCCCCGCCGCGCCGGTCGGCCCGCCGCACCCGGCGGCGCGGGCCGGGCCGTAGGGTGGGGCCCGGCGCGCGACGGCGCGCCGGACGACCCGTGAGCAGCGACGGAAACGGCAGGTAGGCGGCGGCGATGCAGTTCGACGACCAGGGCGATCTCGACACCTCACAGGTGGACGACAGACGGGGCATCCCGGGCGGCAAGGTCGCCATCGGCGGCGGCGCGGTGGGCCTGATCGCCGTGCTGTTCGCCGTCCTCCTCGGCGTGGACCCCAAGCTGCTGGGCCTCTCCTCCGGCGGTGGCGGCGGTACGGGCTCCTCGACGGTGAAGAGCGCGGGCGAGGTGCAGCAGGCTTGCAAGACCGGCGCGGACGCCAACAAGCGCCAGGACTGCCGGATCGTGGCCGTCACCAACAGCCTCCAGGAGTTCTGGGGCGCCGAACTGCCCAAGCGCACCAAGGCGGCGTACAAGCCCGCCGAGACGGTGCTGTTCACCGACCGGGTCTCCACCGCCTGCGGGTCCGCGACCTCCGCCGTCGGGCCGTTCTACTGCCCCGGCGACCAGAAGGCCTACTTCGACCTCGGCTTCTTCGACGAGCTCTCCACCCGCTTCGGCGCCAAGGGCGGCCCGTTCGCCGAGTCCTACGTCGTCGCCCACGAGTACGGCCACCACATCCAGAACCTGCTGGGCACCATGCAGAAGGTCGGCAGCGACCGCCAGGGCGCCTCCAGCGGCTCGGTCCGCCTGGAGCTCCAGGCCGACTGCTACGCCGGGGTCTGGGCGCACCACGCCACCACCACCCCGCAGGCCTCCACCGGCCGCCCGCTGATCAAGGCCCTCACCGACCAGGACATCGCCCAGGGCCTGGACGCCGCCGCGGCCGTCGGCGACGACCGCATCCAGAAGCAGGCGACCGGGAAGATCAACCCGGAGGCCTGGACCCACGGCTCCTCCGACCAGCGCAAGGCCTGGTTCACCACCGGCTACCGCAGCGGCGACCTCGGCCAGTGCGACACCTTCTCGGCCGCCAAGCTCTGAGTGCCGCGCACAAGCCCTGACGGTCGCGCACGACCGCGCGCGGCCCGGCGGCGGTGGCCCCTGACAGATGTCAGGGACCACCGCCGCCTCCGCGTTCCTAGGCTGGCGGGCACAGGCCCCGGGGAGACCCCGTCAGGGGCCCTGACCAGCAAGGGAGAACCCTCACATGCGCAGGATCACCCACGCCCTCGCCGCCCTGGCCCTCGCCTCGGCCGCCCTCACCACCGCCGCCGCCGGCACCGCCGACGCGGCGGACGGCTCCTGGGCCGGTTGCCCGTACGGCGCCGTCTGCGTCTACCCGCAGAACCAGGACCCGGCCTCCAGCCCCAGCGACGTCTTCTGGAGCTACGGCGCCCACCCGCTGCACAACCAGTACGGCAACCACTGGGTGCTCAACAACCAGTCCGGCGGCGCCCACGCGCACCTGTGCCGGGGCTCCGGCGGCACGGACTGCGTCTACGACATCGCCGCGCAGAACGGCGTCCGGTACGACCTCGGGCCGATCAACTCGATCACGCTCGACCGTCCCTGACGAACGGTCAGGGGTGCCCGCCGCTCAGGGGGCGGCGGGCACGCCATCAACTCCCCACCGGCACCGCCCAGTCGGCCGCGAACCCCGCCCCCGCCCGCCGCACCCGGGCCGCGCCCGCCCCCGCGAAGTGCGCCGGTACCACCAGCGCCCCCTCCTCCGCCGCCCGCGCCAGCACCCGCAGCCGGCTCTCGGCGGCCTGCACCGGGTCGAGGCAGAAGCAGCTGGAGCAGGACGGGTGCGCCAGCTGCACCGGCGAGTGCACCAGGTCCCCGACGAACACGGCCCGTTCGCCGCCCGAGTCGACCCGCAGCACCGAGGACCCCGGCGTGTGCCCGGGCGTCTCCTCCAGCACCAGCGCGTCGCCCAGACGCACCGATCCCGACCACTCCACCGCCTGCCCGGAGGCGAGGACGGGCGCGACGCTGTCCGCGAACACCAGGTCCCACTCCGCCCACTTCGCCGCCCCGGGCCCGTCCGCCGCCGTACGGGCGGGGTGCGCGGCCGCCGGGTCGAAGAACTCCCGGTCGGCGGCGGGCAGGTAGTACGTGGCGTTGGGGAAGGCCGGCACCCAGTCCCGCGTGCCCTCGTCCCAGCGGGTGTTCCACCCGACGTGGTCCGCGTGCAGGTGGGTGTTCACCACCACGTCCACGTCCTCCGGCCGCACCCCCGCCTGCTCCAGCAGCGTCAGGAACCCGCCCTCGCGCCGGTGGAACATCGGCGTGGAGGGCCGCTCCCGGCCGTCCCCGACCCCGGTGTCCACCAGGACCGTGCGCTCGCCGTCGCGCACCACCCAGGTCTGGAGCGCGCCCACGTACGCGCCCGCCTCGTAGTGCTCGGGCGCCAGGCCGGCGCCCTCCGTCCAGGCCCGTTCGGTCAGTTCGGGCACCAGGGCGGCGGCCGGGGCGAAGGGCCCCTCCCACTCCAGCACCCGCAGCACCTCGACGTCCCCCAGCGTGAACCGTTCCACAGCAGCCTCCTCGGCGTAGGTGTCTCTCCGTCCTTCGTCGTCGAGCCTAGGAGCGCCGGATGAGCCGCTCAATGCTCGAAATGCTCCATCCGATACGCGATCGGCTCACCCGCACCGGCTACCATGGCCCGCATGGATGTGGTCAGCGACGCCATCACCGCCGTGCGCACCGGCACCCCCGCCTCCAACCGCCTGAAGGTCAGCGGCCGTTGGGGCGCACACCTGCCCCCGTACACCGGAGCCGGGTTCCACGTGATGCTCGCCGGCTCCTGCTGGCTGCTCCCGGACGGCGGCGGCGCGCCGCTGCCCCTCGCCGCGGGCGACGTGGTGCTCCTCCCGCGCGGCAGCGGACACGCCCTCGCCGACCGCGAGCTGCCCCCCGAACAGGCCCTGCGGCTGCCCGAGTTGGACACCCTCCGGGCCCCGAAGGAGGTGGACGGCCCGCAGGACGGCGCCGCCGAGCTGCTCTGCGGGAAGTACCGCCTCGACAACGTCGTCACCCACCCCCTGATGAGCGGGCTCCCCGAGATCCTCCACTTCTCCACCCGCGACGGCCGCCACCCCGAACTGCGCGGCGCCGTCGACCTGTTGGGCGCCGAGGTCGCCGCCGACCGGCCCGGGGGAGCGCTCGCCCTGCCCGCCCTCGTCGACCTGCTGCTGGTCTACCTGGTGCGCGCCTGGACCACCCGCGAGGACGCGGACGGCTGGGCCGCCGCCCTGGCCGACCCGGTGGTCGCCGCCGCGCTCGCCGTCATCCACGAGGACCCGGCCCGGGAGTGGACGGCCCCCGAACTCGGCCGCCACGTCGGGGTCTCCCGCGCGACGCTCGTACGCCGCTTCACCCGCCGCACCGGCATGGCCCCGATGACCTACCTCGCCTGGTGGCGGATGACCCGCGCCGCCACCCTCCTCAAGCGCGGCACCGACTCCCTGGACACCGTCGCCCGCAAGGTCGGCTACAGCAGCCAGTACACCTTCTCGCCCGCCTTCCGGCGCCAGTTCGGCATCACCCCCGGCCGCTACCGCGTCGCCGCGGGCATCGCGCCCAGGTCCTGAAGCCCGTCAGTGTTCACGAAGGTGACGGACGGAAAGTCTTTTCGACCGGTCCGGTTTTACTTATTGACGTCATGAGCACGATCAGGATTGACTCCCTGCACCTCGCCGCGATCCCTCCGCGGCGGACTCAGGGAGAGGCACCTGCCCATGAACGCCACACTGCGCCGCGCCGTCGTCCCCACCCTCACCGCCGCCGCCCTCGCCCTCACCGGCGCGGCCTGCGGAAAGGCCGGAGGCGACAAGAAGGACACCGCCGCCAACGACAAGGGCCCCGCCTCCATCGGCCTGCTGCTGCCCGAGAACGCCTCCTCCACCCGCTACGAGTCCTTCGACCGGCCCTTCATCGAGGCCAAGGTCAAGGCCCTGTGCGCGGACTGCAAGGTGCTCTACAGCAACGCCGAGGGCAGCGCCGCCAAGCAGAAGCAGCAGTTCGACACCCTGCTCACGCAGGGCGTCAAGGTGATCATCCTCGACGCGTACGACGCCGACTCCACCCGCGGCTGGGTCAAGGAGGCGGCCGACAAGGGCGTCAAGGTCGTCGCCTACGACCGGCTCGCCACCGGGCCGGTCTCCGCCTACGTCTCCTTCGACAACGAGAAGGTCGGCGAACTCCAGGGCCAGGCCCTCCTGGACGCGCTCGGCCCCAAGGCCGCCGAGTCCGACATCGTCATGATCAACGGCGACGAGGCCGACCCCAACGCCGCCCAGTTCAAGACCGGCGCCCACAAGGTCCTCGACGGCAAGATCCGCAAGGTCGTCTACGAGCAGTCCGGCCAGTGGAACCCCACCGTCGCCGGCCAGAAGATCTCCGCCGCCGTCACCCAGCTCGGCAAGAACGGCTTCCAGGCCGTCTACTCCGCCAACGACGGCATGGCCGGCGCCATCATCACCCAGCTCAAGGGCGCCGGCGTCAACGTCCCCGTCGGCGGACAGGACGCCGGGCTCGACGCCATCCAGCGCATCGTCGCCGGGGACCAGGCCTTCACCGTCTACAAGGCCTACCGCCCGCTCGCCGACTACGCCGCCGAGATCGCCGTCGACCTCGCCCAGGGCAAGGACGTCAAGGCCGTCGCCTCCGGCACCGTCGACAGCTCCACCGACAAGGGCATCCCGGCCAAGCTCCTGGACGCCAAGGTCGTCACCAAGGCGAACATCAAGGACACCGTCATCGCCGACGGCCTCTACAAGGCCTCCGACGTCTGCACAGCCGACTACGCCGCCGCCTGCGCCGCCGCGGGCCTCAAGTAGCCCCGGCCAGACGGCCACCCACGGACGACCTACCCCCAGGATGGTTCACGTGACAGGCGCACCCGTCCTCGAACTGCGCGCGGTCTCGCGGCGCTTCGGCGCCGTCCAGGCCCTGGCCGAGGTGGACCTCACCGTCCACGCCGGCGAAGTCCTCGCCCTCGTCGGCGACAACGGCGCCGGCAAGTCCACCCTCGTCAAGACCATCGCCGGCGTCCACCCCGTCGACACCGGCACGATCCACTGGCGCGGCGAGACCGTACGGCTCGCCCGGCCCCAGGACGCCGTCGAGCTCGGCGTCGCCACCGTCTACCAGGACCTCGCCCTGTGCGACAACCTCGACGTCGTCGCCAACCTCCACCTCGGCCGCGAGAAACGGCGCCACGGCCTCCTCGACGACGTCGCCATGGAACAGCACGCCCGGGAACTCCTCGACACCCTCTCCATCCGCATCCCCGACCTGCGCGCCCCGGTCGGCGCGCTCTCCGGCGGCCAGCGCCAGGTCGTCGCCATCGCCCGCGCCCTGCTGGGCGAGCCCGCCCTCGTCATCCTCGACGAGCCCACCGCCGCCCTCGGCGTCGAACAGACCGCCCAGGTCCTCGACCTGGTGGAGCGCCTGCGCGAGCGCGGACTCGCCGTCGTCCTCGTCAGCCACAACATGGCCGACGTCGCCGCCGTCGCCGACACCGTCGCCGTGCTGCGCCTGGGCCGCAACAACGGGGTCTTCCCCGTCGAGGGCACCACCCAGGAGCAGATCGTCGCCGCCATCACCGGCGCCACCGACAACGCGCACACCCGCCGCCGCGCCCGCCGGGCCGACCGCGACGGGGAGGAGGCCGCATGACCACCCCCGACACCCCCGCCCTGCCCGGGTGGGGCGACCGCCTCGGCGCCGCCCGCCGCAGGCTCACCGGCGGTGAACTCGGCGCCGTCCCGGTCGTCGTGGGCCTGGTGATCATCGCGATCGTCTTCCAGGCCGTCACCCACCACTTCCTCCAGTCCGACAACCTCACCAACATCACCCGCTTCATCGCGGGCCCCGGCCTGATCGCCGTCGGCGTCGTCCACGTCCTCATCCTGGGCGAGATCGACCTCTCCCTCGGCTCCGTCGCCGGCGCCACCGCCGCCATCGGCGCCGTGCTCGCCACCCGCCACGGCCTGCCCGAGTGGCTCGCCCTGGTCGTCGCCCTCGCCACCGCCACCGCGATGGGCCTGCTGCACGGCCTGCTCTTCGCCAAGGTCGGCGTCCCCGCCTTCGTCGTCACCCTCGCCGGGATGCTCGCCTGGAACGGCCTGCAGGAGTACGTGCTCGACACCGGCACCGTCAACAACCCGCACGACGGCATCGTGGCGGGCCTCGACTCCACCTACCTCGGCGACGGCGACATCGCCTACGCCTGGACCCTCGCCGTCCTCGCCCCCACGGTGTACTTCCTCGCCCAGCTGCGCACCGCCCGCCGCCGCGCCGCCGCCGGACTGCCCGCCCGGGCCACCGCCGACCTCGCCCTGCGCGCCGGGGCCCTGGCCGTGCCGACCCTGGCCGCCGCCTGGGTGCTCAACCAGGACCGGGGGCTGCCGCTGTCCCTGGTCGTGCTGCTGGCCGTCGTCGTCTCCACCGACTTCGTGCTGCGCCGCACCCGCTACGGCCGCACGGTCTTCGCGGTCGGCGGCGGGGTGGAGGCCGCGCGCCGGGCGGGCATCGACGTGGCCCGGGTCCGGATCTCGGTGTTCATGCTCTCCGCCTTCCTCGCCGGGCTCGGCGGGCTCTTCTACGCCTCCCAACAGGGCTCGGCCGACAAGGAGTTGGGCGGCGGCAACGTCCTGATGAGCGCCATCGCCGCGGCCGTCATCGGCGGCACCAGCCTGTTCGGCGGGCGGGGCAAGACCTGGTCCGCGCTGCTGGGCATCCTGGTCATCCAGAGCATCACCACCGGGCTGGACATGGTCCACGCGGCCCAGGCCATCCAGTACATGATCACCGGCGCCGTGCTGCTGGCCGCCGTCGTCCTCGACTCCGTCTCCCGCCGCAGCCGCGCCGCCTCCTCCCGAACATGAGGACCTGAGGGCATGCGGAGGGCCCCGGTCCCGTACGCCCGAGCGCGTACGGGACCGGGGCCGCCGGCGTTCCGTCAGGCCGGGTGCAGGCCGGGGTTGCCGGCCTCCGTGACGAAGGAGGAGGCGGTGGACAGCGTGCCGCCGGGGCGGGTGATGTGCGAGAGCACCCGGTGGTCGGCGCGGGCCCGGTGGTGGTCGAGGGAGACGACGGTGTAGCCGCGCCGGGCGTCGAAGAACTTCAGGTGCGGGTTGGCCGCCATCATGGTCGCCCAGTCGGACGGCCGCTCCTCGCCGTCGCCGTCGCTGCTGATCGAGGTGCCGACCAGCTCCACGCCCACCGTACGGGAGGCGGGGTCGTCGACGTTCCGCTTCACGTCGAAGGCGTAGGCCACGTGCACGTCGCCGGTGAGCAGCACCAGGTTCTTCGTGCCCGCCTGGTCGACGGCCGTCAGGAAGCGCTCGCGGGCGGCCGGGTAGCCGTCCCAGGCGTCCATGGAGAGCTTAGAGCGCTCGGCGGTGGTGTTCTTCCGGCGGGAGAACACGACCTGCTGGGGCACCACGTTCCACGTCGCCGTGGAGCGGCGCAGGCCCTCGGCGAACCAGCGCTCCTGGGCGGCGCCCATCAGCGTGCGCTTCGGGTCCTCGGACTCGGGCGTCGGGTACTTCCAGCCGTCGCCGTTGGCCTGGTCGTCGCGGTACTGGCGGGTGTCGAGGATGTCGAACTGCGCCAACTGGCCGAAGTGGACCCGCCGGTAGAGCGTCAGCTCGGTGCCGCGCGGCTGCGGCAGGCGCAGCGGCTGGTTCTCCCAGTACGCGCGGTAGGCGGCGGCGCGGCGGGCGACGAAGGGCACCGGGTCCTGGTTCTTCTCGGGGATGCCGGCGGCGTAGTTGTTCTCGACTTCGTGGTCGTCCCAGGTGACGTACCAGGGGTGGGCGGCGTGCGCGTGCTGGAGGTCGGGGTCGTTCTTGTAGAGCGAGTAGCGCAGCCGGTAGTCCTCCAGCGAGACCGTCTCGTGGTTCAGTTCGGAGGGCAGCGTGCGGTCGGTGTACCTGCGGTCGCCGCCGACGGCGTCGATGCCGTACTCGTAGATGTAGTCGCCGACGTGGAACACCGCGTCCAGGTCCTCGTCCGCGAGGTGGCGGTAGGCGGTGAAGTACCCGTCCTCGTACGCCTGGCAGGACACGACGGCCAGCCGGGCGCTCTCCAGGCGGCGGCCGCGCGCCGGGGCGGTGCGGGTGCGGCCCACGGGGCTCGTCCAGGAGCCGACGGTGAACCGGTACCAGTACTCGCGCCCGGCCTGGAGGCCGTCCACGTCCACGTGCAGCGAGTAGCTGAACTCGGCGTGCGCCCGGGCACTGCCCCGGCGCTCCACCCGCTTGAACCGCTCGTCCCGGGAGATCTCCCAGCCCACCCGCACCGACCCGACGGGCGGCAGCCCGAAGCCGGGCTCCAGCGGACGCGGCGCCAGGCGGGTCCACAGCACGACGGCGTTCGGCAGCGGGTCGCCGGAGGCGACGCCGAGGGTGAAGGGGTTCTCCTTGAGCACCTGCGGGGCGAACTCGGCGTCGGCGGCCTGCGCGGAGGGCAGGTTGACGCCGAAGGCGAGCGCGGCCGCCGCGGAGGTGACGGTCAGGAAGCGGCGCCGGTCCAGACGCGCGGCGGCCTCACGCAGCATCCGGTCGGGGGACGGTCGGGCGTCGGGGCGGGTCATGGGGTGGTGGATCCCTTCGCTGCTGGGGCTCCCAGGGGGGTGTGTGCGAAGGAATTCGAGTGGACGGCCCCGTACGCCGGGGGTCGGGGTTCGGTCGGCGGGGTGAGCATCTGATGGGAGAGATGTGAAGGTCCGGCATCTTCCGTCGAACCCGGACGACCACGGACGAACCTCCTCTTCCGGGGGTTGCGCGGCCGGTCATCGGGCCGGTGACCCCCGCCCGGGGTAAGGGGACGGTCAAGCCGGGGCGGGAACGGTCAAGCCTTCGTAGGGACGGCGGCGGCCCCGTCGCCCACGCGCGGGCGACGGGGCCGGGTAGCCGGGCTCAGCCCCAGTAGCTGTCGTCGCCGTGAACGGCGGCGGTCGTGACGGTGTGCTCCGAGGAGGTGGGCCAGGCGCCCCAACCGGCCTGCTGCTGACCGGAGTTCGGGGCGGCGGCGACGGTCGCCAGACCGGCGACGGCGGCCAGGGACAGTGCGGCGACGGCCGTGGCGAGGACGCGGGTGGGCTTCATGGGTGGGGCTCCCTTGGTGAGGTGGGTGTTCGGGCGGCCCCAAGCCTGACAGGTCCGGACGCGCGCTCGGCAGTACGCAATCGGCCGTGGTGCAGCGGGAGTCGGTGGTGCCGGCGCGGCCGGTGCGGTGCGGAGCGTCCTCTCAGAAAAGGACCGAGAACGCCGTCTCCGGCAGGCAGTAGGCCCGCAACCGGGTTTCCAGGAGCTCGTGCTGGCGCACCGTGACGGCCAGCCAGAGCGAGGAGCCCGAATCGCAGGCGCTGAATATCAGCCGCTCCGCGCGCCAGCCCTCGGCGCCGATCGTGTGCGGCGCGAGGGCCTGCAGCAGCGCGAACTGCCCGTCGTCCTTGGGGTCGATGCCGATCCCCGTCGCCGGGTCGCCGCGGAACCGCCCGGCCGCCCGGGCCTGCGCACGGCCCAGGGCGAGGGCTCTGCGGTGCGCGGCGGCGACGGTCTCGGGCCAGGGGCGGTCGCTGAGCGCGTCGATGCGGACGGTGTCGAGGTTGTACCGCAGGACCTCGAGGGCGGCGCGGTGGGCGCGCGCGACGTTGGCGGGGTCGAGGCCGTCCCGGAGGACCAGCTCACGCTCGGGGAGCCCGTCGTCGGTGATCATCACGCCCCGAGCTTGCCACAACCGACACGCCGGCCGTCAGCCGGTGGGCGCCCGGGAACCCGGCCGTTCCCGGAGCCTCACAAACGGCGGCGCTTCGTCCGCAGTCGGTACGAAGGCGAACGGATTCGGGCCCCGCTCCCGCGTACGGGGATCGCGCACGCGGCGATCGTGCGTGCCCGGCCCGTTCGCCTGCGACGTTCGGCCCGGAGGGGCGGTCCTGGGGGTGATCTGAGAGGTCTCTGAGAGCTTCCACGACCTCGTGTCGCAGGAGTCACATCTCCCTGAGTGACCGCTGGGTGTGACGGGTGGGACTCGGGAGGTCTGCTGTTACGGATTGTGGTGGGTTGGTGGCCGGGACGAGGGCAACTGGTCGGCTGCCGGTCACCTCGGAGGTGGGTTCGATGACTAGGGTGCGGGCTTGGTTTGGACCGGTCCGGCCTGCGTTTCGTGCCCGCTTTGTCGTGACTGCGACGGGTTTGCGGTACGGCTCGTGAGAAGTTTCTTTGATCCTCTGGCTGGACTGGGCGCCGGACTCCCGGGTGGGTGATGGTGGGAGTGGCGTGTCCCTGCCGCGTGACTGTGCGTGTTCGTGCACGTGCAGTTTTCTTTCAGGTGTTCCTACTTTCTCTGAGGATGTTGTTGGCGATGAGTGCTGGTCGGGGTGGTCTGGTGAAGACGGGGACTGTGTCGGGGGAGGAGGCCACGGAGCCTGGGTTGTGGCCGGTGGTGTCGGGTTCGGGTTCGGGTGCGGGTTCTTTGGTGGATGTGTTGTTTGGGGTGGTGGGGTTGTTTGGGTCGTCG
>NZ_JBIWOW010000038.1:0-58149 GCF_044767945.1 Kitasatospora sp. NPDC101183
CCCCACCCCCCCACCCCCCCCCCCCCGGCCCCGCGGGCCGCCCCCCCCCCCCCCCGCCCCCCCCCCCCGCGCGCCCCGCCCCCCCCCCCCCCCCGGGCGCCCCCGGGGGGGGGGGGCCCCGCCGTTCGTCGTGTCGTCAGGCCTTCGTATCGTCAGGCCATCGTGCCGTCAGGCTTCGTGTCGTCAGGCCTTGGGGCCGGCGGACTGGACGACGTCGAAGGACCAGAGGGTGGAGCCGGAGGCGGCGGGGCGCTTGGGGGCCTCGCCGGGGGTGCCGTGCTGGTGGGCGGACTTCATGGGGCCCTCCATCCAGGCCTGGAAGGAGGCCTCGTCGCGCCAGCGGGTGTAGACGAGGTACTGGTCGGTGCCCTCGACCGGGCGGAGGAGTTCGAACCACTCGAAGCCGTCGGAGTTCTCGACGGAGCCGGCGCGGGAGGCGAAGCGCTGCTCCAGCACCTCGCGCTGCTCGGCGGGGACGGTGAGGACGTTGATCTTGACTACGCTCATGGCTCCCATCCTGCCCCACCTCACACGGCGCCGGTCAGGCGATCCACGGCGGGAGGACGCGCTCGTCGTCGCGCGGGGCGAGGCCGCAGGCGTCGGGCGGGGTGACGGCCTCGGGGTTGTAGGCGCGGGAGGGGGACGGGGAGGCGACGACGGCGGTGAAGCCCTCGGCGGTGGCGAGTCGGCGGCGGACGGCGGCGGGGAGGACGAGGGTGTCCCCGGCGGCGACGTGGAGGGTCTCGCCGTCCAGGTCGACGGTGACGGAGCCGGTGAGGAAGGTCCAGATCTGCTCCGTGTCCATCGCGTGCACCGGCCCCTTCCGGTCGGCGGGCATGTCGACCCGCCAGAGGGCGAGGGCGGTGGAGCCCTGGGTGGGCGAGGCGTAGGTGGTCATGACGGCGTTCGGAGTCTCGGTGCGGCGGGCGTCGTCCCGGCGGATCACGGGCATGGCGAAGGAACCCCCTAAGATGGTCAATGACGTTGTCTATATGGTCAATGAGGTTGTCGTTCTATGTCAACACCGGAACCCGCCCCGCCCGGCTTCGAGCTGCCCCTGCGCCTGCTCCTCGCCTTCCGGACGATCATCGACGAGCTGCACGAGCGCATCGCCCGCGAAGGCCACCCCGACCTGCGCCCGATGCACGGGTTCGTCTTCCAGGCCATCGGCCCGCACGGCACCACCGCCGCCGACCTGGGCCGTACGCTCGGCGTCTCCAAGCAGGCGGCGGGCAAGACCGTCGAGGCGCTGGAGAAGCTCGGGTACGTCGAGCGCGGCAGCGACCCCGTCGACACCCGGCGCAAGGTGGTCCGGCTGACCGAGCGCGGGGTGGACTGCCTGGTGCGCTCCGCGCGGATCTTCGACGAGCTGCGCGCCGAGTGGGCCGCCACCCTGGGCGAGGAGCAGCTGCGCCAGGTCGAGGACGGCCTGCGGCTCCTCGCCCCCGGTGACCCGTTCCGGCTGGACACGCCCCGCTGGTTCGGCAACCCGTGAGGAGCTGGAACGTGAGGAGCTAGAAGGAGCGCCCCTCGCCCCGGTACGGCGGCTCGAAGCCCGGCCGATCCGGCCGGTCCCGCGGGTCCGAACAGAGCGCCCCGCTGAGCCGGGTGAGCAGGTCGGCCAGTTCGGCGTGCCCTCGCTCGTCCCAGTCGCCGAGGAGCTCGGCGAGCTGCTCACGCCGCGCCGCGACCAGCCGCAGCGCCGCCTGCTCCCCCGGTTCGGTGAGCCGCAGCGGCAGCCCGCCGCTGCGCGCGGCGAGCCCGCGCCCCTCCACCTCCCGTACGGCCTCCTCCACCACCGCGACGGGGACGATCCGCCGCTCGGCCAGTTCCGCCGGCTCCACCGACCCCTGGTGGTGGATCTGGAGCAGCAGCCAGCTGGAGGCGGGCAGGAGGTCCAGCCCGGCGGTGGCGGTGATCCGCCGGAAGAGGTCGCGACGGGCGTCGCGGGTGCTGAGCACGGACAGGGCGCGGGCGATCTCGTCCAGCGAGGAGCGCTCCACCGGGTTGACGGCGATGGACTCGCTCAGGTCGGGCGCGGTGACGGTGGTGCGCAGCTTCTGCTCCCGCAGGAACAGCGCCAGCACGAAGGCGACCACCGCGACGGGCACCGCGTACAGGAACACCCGGGTGATCGACTCGGCGTACGCGTGGTGCACGCCCGCCTGCGCGGCGGCGGGCAGGCCGGCGATCACCCGGGGGTCGGCGGTGACGGCCTCCGGCGAGAACCCTGGCGGCAGCGGCAGCCCGGCGAGGGCGTCGGCGAGCCGGGAGCGCAGGCCGCTCGCGAAGACCGTCCCGAAGACGGAGACGCCGAAGGAGGCCCCGATGGAGCGGAAGAAGGTGGCTCCGGCGGTGGCGACGCCGAGGTCCTCGTAGCCGACCGAGTTCTGCACGATCAGCACCAGCACCTGCATCACCAGGCCCAGCCCGAGGCCGAACACCAGGAAGTAGAGGCTCATCTCACCGGTGCTGCTGTGCTCGTCGAGCCGGGAGAGCAACAGCAGGCCGATCGCCGTCACGGCCGTCCCGGCGATCGGGAAGATCCGGTAGTGCCCGGTCCTGGCGACGATCTGACCGGACCCGATCGAGGTGAGCAGCATGCCGATCACCATGGGCAGCATGTGGATGCCCGACATGGTCGGCGTGACCTGCTGGACCACCTGGAGGAAGGTCGGCAGGTAGGTGAGCGCCCCGAACATCGCGAAGCCGACGACGAAGGAGATCACCGCGACGAGGCTGAACGTCCGCGACCGGAACAGCCGTAGCGGCAGGACTGGCTCCGCGGCCGTGCGCTCGACGAGGACGAAGGCGAGCAGCAGCACCAGCCCGAGCACGCCGAGGCCGACGATCTGCCAGGAGCTCCACTCCCAGGTGGTGCCGCCGAGGGAGGTCATCAGCACCAGGCAGGTCGCGACGGCGGCGATCAGCGCGGTGCCGAGGTAGTCGATCCGGTGCTCGCGCCGCACCTCCCGCCCGTGCAGCACGGCCGCGATCACCACCAGGGCGACGGCCCCGACCGGCAGGTTGACGTAGAACACCCAGCGCCAGCTGAGGTGGTCGACGAACAGCCCGCCGAGCAGCGGCCCGAGCACGCTGGTGACGCCGAACACGGCGCCGAACAGGCCCTGGTAGCGGCCGCGGTCCCGGGGCGGGACGAGGTCGCCGACGATCGCCTGGGAGAGCACCATCAACCCGCCGCCGCCCAGGCCCTGGAGGGCGCGGAAGGCGATCAACTCGCCCATGTTCTGGGCGATTCCGCACAGCACCGAGCCGAGCAGGAAGATCACGATGGACGCCTGGAAGAACCGCTTCCGGCCGTACATGTCGCCGAGCTTGCCCCAGAGCGGGGTGGCGGCCGTGGAGGCCAGCAGGTAGGCGGTGACCACCCAGGAGAGGTGGTCGAGGCCGCCGAGGTCGCTGACGATGGTGGGCAGCGCGGTGGAGACGATGGTCTGGTCGAGGGCGGCGAGCAGCATCGCCAGCAGCAGGGCGCCGATCGGCACCCAGAGGCCGGAGGCGGCGGCCTCGGGCGGGCCGGGTTCGGGGGCCGGGCTGCGGTCGGAGGCGGCGAGCGAGTCCGTCATGGCGTCTCCGTAGGGTCACGGGCCCGGTCACGGGCCCCGTGCGGATGATCACTCCCAGCTCACCATGCTGACAGATATGTCCCGTTATGCGCCGCCGGGTTGAGCCGAACGTAAGCGAACCGGCCGGTCGGCGATCACCGGCGGTTCATCCGGAGCCAACCACCACCAACCGGCACAACACCCCCACCCGGTACCGGATGCCCCTGTCCCGCCCCGGGAGCGTCCTGCATAATCGACCGCGATCGCGCGCCGCCCGGGAGCTCCCGGGCCGGTCGCGGACCACCCGAGACCGAGGAGGACCGGCCGATGCCGGACCAGCACTGCCCGACGTGCGGCGCCGCACGCTCCACCGGGTGCGGCTGCGTCCCGACACCCGGCCACGTCCCCGGCCACCCGCTGTACCCGCCGCAGCACCAGGCCCCTCAGTACCAGGACCCTCAGTACCAGGACCCTCAGTACCAGGACCCTCAGTACCAGGCCCCTCAGTACCGGGACCCGAACCCCGGCCCCGGGGCCGCGCCGGGCCCGTACGCCGAGCAGCCGGGCCCGTACCAGGACCCGAGCGTCACCGAGACCGCCGTCCTGCCGCACATCGAGGGCCCGCCGCTGGTCCGCCCGTACGTGCCGGAGGTCTTCGGACAGGTCGCCGAGGAGCCCGCGCCGGACGCCCCGCCCGTGGTCGACCCGTTCGCGACCACCCTGCTGCCGCCCGTCCACCAGGGGCCGCCGGACGCCGGGGCGACCACCCTGCTGCCGCCGGTGCCGCCGAACGGCCCCGGCGGGGAGGAACTCGGCTTCTTCCCGTTCGAGAACGCCCCCGAGGGCGGCGGCGGCCGCGCGGCCGGACGGGAGGCCGAGCAGGGCCCCCTCGGCCGGCGCAAGGTGCTGCTCGCCGGGGTCGGGGCCGCTCTGGTGGCGCTCACCATCGGTGTCGCCTACGCGGTCACGCCCTCCTCCGAGCCCACCCGCCAGGCGGACCCGCTGCCGACCACCACCCTGGCGCCCGCCCCGGTCGACCCGCCCACGCTGGCCACGCCCTCCCCCACCGCCGCGCCGACCAGCGAGGCGCCGAGCCCCACCTCGAGCCCGACGCACAAGCCGAGCCCCACCAGGACGACGGCCGCTCCGACGACGCAGGCGGCGGCCCCCGTACCCACCCCGACGCCCACGCCGACCCCGACGCCGACCGTCGACACCCCCTCGCCCACCCCCACCCTGCGCGTGCTGCAGGCGGGCATGAGCGGCCCCGACGTGCTCGCCATGCAGCAGAAGCTCGCCAAGGTCATCTGCTGGGCGTACGTGCCGGTGAACGGCACGTACGACGACGACACCGTGAACACCGTCGCCTACTTCCAGTCGATCCAGGGCGTCCGCGGCGAGAAGCAGGGCGTCTACGGGCCCAAGACCCGTGCCGCGCTGGAGAGTCGCCCCGCCTCCTGCTGACCGTCCGGGGCCGCGTCAGCCGGTGATCGCCCCGACGATGCTGACGCCCGCGAGGACCAGCATGATCGCCGCGGCCACCCGCACGATCCACTTCATCGGCACGACCTTGAGCAGCTTCTGACCGCCCACGATCGCGATCCCGCCGACCGCGCACAGCCCCAGCCAGGAGCCGAGGCCCACCGCGAGCAGATCGCCGTACTTGGCGGCCAGGTTGGCGGTCATGATCTGGGTCAGGTCGCCGAACTCGGCGATCGCGACGACGACGAAGCTCGTCCCCGCCACCCTCCAGAAGCTGTTGGAGGACGGCTCCTTGGCCTCGTGCCCCTCCTCGTCGTCCCCGCCGCCGTGGAACAGCAGCATCGCGGCGCCCACCAGGAACAGCGCGCCGGTGACGCCCTCCACCCAGCGGTGCGGCAGCAGCGAGAGCAGCTGCCCGGCGGCGAGGGCGATCACCACCTGGACGAGGAAGGCGGCGGCGACGCCCGCGAAGACGTACCGGGCGCGGTACTTGGTGCCGAGCACCAGGCTGGCCAGCGCGGTCTTGTCCGGCAGTTCGGCCAGGAAGATGACGCCGAAGGTGAGGGCGGCAATGGTCAGGCTCATCGTGGGAGATCCTCGGTCGGGCTGCCGGGCTCCGGCGGCTCCCTGGAGGGGACGCTTCGGCCCGACAGCACTGGAAATGGTCACAGCACTGCGGCCGAAGGTCTCGCCGGCACCGCCCGTACGGGCGAAGGTGCCCCGGGCGCCGGGCCCCTGGGGGCCAGTATGTCGACGGTCCGGTGGAGGGCTACTCCCCTTCAACGCCGACCAGCCTACCGGACGCCTCCGGGCTCCTCCGCCCGCACCAGCCCCCGCCCGACCAGCTCCAGCACCACCACGATCGCCACCGACTCCACCGCCAGCAGCCCGACCAGCACGAACAGCTGCACGGCGCCGGCCTGGACGGGCGAGGCACCGCCGAGCAGCATGCCGACGAAGGCGCCGGGCAGGGTGACCAGCCCGACCGTCCGGGTCTGGTCCAGCGCGGGGACGAGCGAGGTCGCCGCCGCCGTGCGGCAGATCTCCAGCCGGGCGTCGCGCTCCTCGAAGCCGAGCGCCAGGGCCGCCTCCACCTCGCCTCGACGCTGGCGCAGCTCGTCCAGGGCGCGCCGGCCGGCCAGCGAGGTCGCGGTGAGCGCCCCGCCGATGAGGATGCCGGCGACGGGGATGACGGACAGGCCCTTGAGCGGCAGCAGGCCCACGGCCAGCAGCAGGCCGAGCACCGGCAGCACCCCGGCGCCGATCGGGGCGGCCGCCCAGAGCCAGCCCGGGCCGGAGGTCATCCGCCGCCCGGCGGTGCGCACGGCGACGGAGAACATCAGCAGCACGAACAGCGCCGACCACCAGAGCGAACCGACCACCCAGGCGATCACCGCCGCGACGCCCGCCAGTTGCACCACCGCCCGCAGCCCGGCCCGCAGGACGGCGTGACCGTGGCCGAGCAGGCCCCACCCGGCCACCGCCACGGCGGCCAGCAGCAGGACGGCGGTGACGACGCCGAGCACGGGGGTGACGGGCAGCAGCTGCGCGCTGCCGGAGGCGGCCAGGCGCATCGGATCCAGGCGCATCAGATCCAGCTGGTGAACCACATCCGGTCCTGCCAGGACGACATCGGGATCACCTCCGCCGTGTACAGCGGGTAGAAGAAGGCGAAGCAGCCGACGATCGCGAACACGATCAGCCCGGCGCCGATCGCCCCGTACCGGCGGCGCTCGCGGCTGCACCCGGGCGGGCCGAGGATCGCGCCGAGCATCTGGGCGACGGCCAGGCACAGGAACGGCACCAGGACGACCATGTAGAAGGAGAAGATCGTCCGCTCCTGGTAGCGGAACCAGGGCAGGTAGATCCCGGCGACGGCGCACAGCACGGCGCCCGAGCGCCAGTCCCGGCGGAAGAACCAGCGCCACAGCAGGTAGGCCAGCGCGAAGCAGGCGGCCCACCACAGGAACGGGGTGCCCAGGCCGAGGATCTGCGAGGCGCAGCCGCCGGAGGCCGTGCAGCCGCGCTGGCCCTGCGGGACCTGCTCCCAGTACATGGAGACGGGGCGGCCGTCGACCAGCCAGGCGAAGGGGTTGGACTGGTAGGTGTGCGGGGTGCTCAGGCCGGTGTTGAAGTCGTACATCTGCGAGTGGTAGTGCCACAGGCTGCGCAGCGGCGCGGGCACCCAGCTCATCGGGAGCTGCGGCAGCGGGATGCCGAGGAAGCTGTCCGGGGAGAGGCCGGCCCGGCCGTCGGCCCAGTGCCGGTCGTAGCCGCCGTCGCCGTTCGCGCCGCCGGCCAGCCAGCCGCCCCAGGAGCCGACGTAGACGAGGGCGGCGGAGCCGACCATGGCGAGCAGGGCGGGCCCGGCGTCGCGGCGCAGCATGGAGAGCCAGGGGCGGCGGGCGCCGGCGCCCCGGCGGCCGGACTGGTCCCACAGGACGGTCAGGATGCCGAAGGCGGCGAGGATCGGGGCGCCGTTCCACTTGACGGCGCAGGCGGCGCCGAGCAGCACGCCGGCGGCGATCCGCCAGGGGCGCCATCCGAGGCGCACGGTGTCGCCGTCCGTACCGCCCGCCGCGGCGAGCCGGGCGCGGGCGTGGTCGCGGTCGATCAGCAGGGCGCCGAAGGCGGCGAGGACGAAGAACATCTGGATGCCGTCGAGCAGGCCGACCCGGCTCATCACCAGCTGGAGGCCGTCGACGGACAGCAGCAGGGCGGCGGTGCAGCCGATCAGGGTGGAGCCGAAGAGGCGGCGGCCGATGCGGGCCAGCATCAGCACGGTGACGGTGCCGAGCAGGGCGGTGACGAACCGCCAGCCGAAGGGGTGGAGGCCGAACATCTGCTCGCCGAGCGCCATCACCCATTTGCCGAGCGGCGGGTGGGCGACGAACTCGGGGGCGGAGCTGAGCGGGATGCTCTGCGGGACGGCCAGGATGTCGGTGTTGGCGTGGTCGGGCCAGGTGCCCTCGTAGCCCTGCTGGAGCAGGGACCAGGCGTCCTTGGGGTAGTACGTCTCGTCGAAGACGAAGGCGTTGGGGTAGCCGAGGTTCCAGAAGCGCAGCAGGCCGGCGAAGACGGCCACGGCGATCGGGCCGAGCCAGTCGGCGTACCGGAACAGCCACGGGGGCAGTCGGCGCGGGGCCGGAGCCGGTGCTTCGGCGGCCGGGGCCACCGGGGGGTGCGTGAGCGCCGCTTGGGTCATTGCCTCGCCGATTCGCCTGTCTTCGCCGGGTCGCGTCGTCCGCCCCGCCCGGGCGGCCACGCCGGTCCGTTCGCCGGTCCGCCCCGGGTCGGCTCCACCGGCCGGGGGCCGGACGGGCGACAGGCACCGACACTATGTGCCGGTGCCCGGGAAACCAAGCGCGACGGGCTCCGACCAGGTGACCTGGTCGGAGCCCGTGTCGAACACCCGCGCGGGGGTGCGTCAGGCGGCCGTCTGCAGCTCGCGGACCGGGGCCGGGGCGTGGACCACGGCGGGGGCCGCGTTGTCCTGCTCCGGCGTCAGGTGCGTGCGCAGGCGCAGCGCCATCCAGACGATCAGCAGCGTGCAGCCCGCCATGGCCGCCAGGTACAGCGGCCAGGTGCCGGAGCCGACCATCAGCACGCCGACGGCCGG
Organism: Kitasatospora sp. NPDC101183; assembly: GCF_044767945.1. Lineage (NCBI taxonomy): Bacteria > Bacillati > Actinomycetota > Actinomycetes > Kitasatosporales > Streptomycetaceae > Kitasatospora > Kitasatospora sp. NPDC101183. The sequence goes on from NZ_JBIWOW010000038.1 coordinate 8,668, forward strand.
GCCGACCGCGACGGCGATCTGCTTCACCAGGGCGTACCCGGCGTTGTACGTGCCGAGCAGCCGGGCCGGGGCGAGGTCCGCCACCATCGGGCCCATGGTGGGCGCGAGCATCGACTCGCCGACGCCGAACAGGGCGTAGACCGAGACGATCGCGACCGTGGCGGCCATCGCCTCCGTCCGGATCAGGCCGGCGACCAGGGCCATCGTCCAGGCGCCGAGCCAGACCACGGCGGCGGCGGCCATCGCGGTCGTGCGGCGGCGGCGCGCGGTGAGGCGGACCACGAACATCTGCAGGACGACGATCGTCACGGCGTTGGCGCCGATCGCGAAGCCCAGCGTGGAGGGGGCGGTGCCGACGGTGTCGGTGGCGAAGGCCGCGACGCCGGACTCGAACTGGCCGTAGCAGGTGAAGAAGATCAGCCCGGCGAGCAGGCTGAGCCGCACCATCGCCTTGTCGGCGAGCAGCGCGCGCAGGCCCGTCGGGCCGCCGCTCTTCCCCTGGACGGCGCTCAGCTGCGCCCGCGGTATCCGGGCCGTGCCGGTGACCAGGGCGAGGCCGAGGAAGGTGACCGCCTCGATCGTGAACAGCCGGGTGAGGCTGGCCGGGTCGTTGACGTTGACGATCTGCCCGCCGACCAGGGCGCCGATGCCCATACCCAGGTTGACCAGGGTGAACTGCAGCGCGAAGGCGTGCGAACGCGTCGCCGCCGTGGAGCAGCGGACGATCATCGTGGCGAGCGCCGGCTGGCAGGTGGTGACACCCGCGCCGAACAGGAAGGAGGAGACCAGCAGGGCCGGCGTGCCGGTGGCATGGCCGAAGGCGAACGCGCCGGTGGCCGCGAGGGCGGCGCCGACGAGGAGCACCGGGCGGGGGCCGTACCTGTCGATGCCGCGGCCGGTGAACGGGAGCACGGCCAGCGCGGCGAGCGCGAAGAGGGTGAACACCATCCCCGCCGCCAGCGACCCGAGCCCGCGCACCTGGTCCACGTACACGAACATGTACGGCATCGTGAACCCGCCGCCGAACGCGCTGAGCGCGTTACCGATCTGGACGCGGCGCAGCGGGCCGCCCGCTCCACGCTGCCGCCTCTGCTGCTTCACCGTGCCGATCACCGTGCACATCCCTTCCTGGTTCGTCCGGTGTTTCCTCTGGAACTCTTAAGCCCAGAAGATTTCAGACCTAAACTGTGACGAGATAAAGTCTTAGCACCCCAAGAGTGCGGAGTCAAAGGCTTAAGGAGTGCACGCTCGTGCGACACTGGTCCGCATGACTACGGACAAGCCGGCGAGAACGGCCGAGAAGCCCGCGCCGGCCACCCCCCTGGAGTTCGGCATCGCGGAGCAGGTGGCCCTCTACCAGCGGGAGTTCCCCCTGGTGGACCCGCAGGTGGAGACGATCGTGCAGACCCTCAACCGGGTCTCGCGGCGGATGGGCGTGGCCTACGACCGGCAGCTCACTGTGCTGGGAATCACCTCCGCCGAGTGGGAGGTGCTCAAGGCGCTGGTGGTCTCCGGCAGCCCGTACCGGCTCGGCCCCGGCGAGCTCGCCAAGCGGCTCGGGCTCACCCCGGCGGCGATGACGCACCGGATCGACCGGATGGTGGCGGACGGCCTGGTCACCCGGGAGCGGGACGAGTCCAACCGCGTGCGGGTGATCATCGAGCTGACCGAGAACGGCCGCGACAAGTGGCTGGAGTCGATGCGGATGGCGGCGGTGTTCGAGGAGGAGCTTCTCCAGGACGTCGTCGGCGAGGAGCGCTCGGTGCTCTCGGGCCTGCTGGAGCGGATGCTGCTGCGGATCGAGGAGAGCCGGCCGGACGCGGCGCGCGCGGCGAACTCCTAGGCGCGACCAGGCGCGACCAGGCTCGACGAGGCACGACTGGGCACGACGAGGCACGGCTGGACACGGCGAGGCACGGCGAGGCACGGCGAAAAAGGTCCGGCCCGCCGGGGGTGATCCCCCGGCGGGCCGGACCGTTCACTGCTCAGGTGTGGTGCGAGGGTCCGTCAGCCCTCGGTCCCGGTCGGGTCAGCAGGCGCCGTTGTCGGTCCAGACGCCCCACTGGCCGCTCAGGCTCGGGTCGTCGCCCTGGGTCCACCACTTGTTGCTGTAGTAGTGGCCCTTCCACGAGACCTTGGTGCCACCGGCCGCGTAGACCGTGCTCGCGTTCCAGGCCGGGGCGGCGGTGCAGGTGGGGGTCCCGGTCGGAGTGCCGGTCGGGGTCCCGGTGGGCGTGCCGGTCGGGGTCCCGGTCGGCGTGCCCGTGGGGGTGCCGGTCGGGGTGCCGGTGGGCGTACCGGTCGGGGTGCTGCTCGGGGTGCCGGTCGGCGGGGCCGGGCAGCCGCTGGCGGAGCCGTTGACGGCGGTCACCATCTTGTCGAAGAGGGTGGTCTTGGTGCCCAGGTCGTACAGCGAGAAGGCGAAGGCGCCGCCGAGGCCGTTGCAGTGGGCGTAGTCGATCTTGGCCTGGATCGAACGGGTGTCCTCACCGCTCCAGAAGGTGGTGCCGTCGTAGAAGTACGTGGCCTTGGCGTCGTCGTCCCAGAAGGTCTTGGACGGGTTGTCGACGAAGCCCGCGAGCTCCTTGTACATCTGGATGCCGGCGACGTTGCCCGAGTTCGCCGAACCGGTGGCCGGGCTGGCGGCGGGCTGGAAGAGGCCGTTCTTGCCGTTGTTCTGGACGCCGGTCCAGCCGCGGTAGTAGAACGGGACACCCATGTTGATCTTGTTGGCCGGGAAGCCGCCGGGGATGCCGTAGTCCGGGTCGCCGACCGTCCACGCCTTGATGGCGTTGTCGATCGAGTACTTGCCGTGGCCCGGCTTGGCCGGCGGGGCCGGGTCGTTCGGGCCCGAGTACAGGGCGGACTGGTGGTTGGTCGGCCCCTGCGCGTCCCAGCCGCCGTGCATGTCGTAGGTCATGACGTCCATGAACGTGAGGTACTGACCGATCTTGTCGGTCTCGACGTTCATGATCTTGTCCTGGCCGGCGCCGACGGCCGCGGTCAGGTCGTAGGTCTTGTGGTCCGTCTGGCCCTGGGCGTCGAGCTGCTTGCGGAACTCCGCCAGCAGCAGGGTGAAGTTCTGCTTGTCGGCCGGGCTGGAGAGGTTGCCGGTGTGGCCGCCGCCGCCCGGGTACTCCCAGTCGAGGTCGAAGCCGTCGAAGATGCCGGCCGCCGTGCCGGGGCCGCCGAAGCCGCCCTCGGAGGGGATGTTGCCCTTGATGAACATGTCGATGCAGGAGGACACCAGGTGCTTGCGCGACGCGTCGGTGGCGGCGGCCGCGGAGAAGTACTTGGAGTAGGTCCAGCCGCCGATCGACATCAGAACCTTGAGCTTGGGGTTCTTCGCCTTCAGCTTCTTGATCTGGTTGAAGTTGCCCGCGACCGGCTGGTTCCAGACGTCGCCCACGCCGTCGACGGAGATGTCCGCGCCGAAGCTCTTCTGGTAGTCGGCGAACGAGTCGCCGGCGCCGTCACCCGCGTTGGGGTTGTTGTCGTTGCCGTCGGCGGCCTTGTTGGCCTCGAAACAGCCCAGGTCGGTCGGGTGGATGTTGGCGAACGAGTACTGCAGGTAGTCCAGCTGGCCGGCGACGCCGGTGTCCTGGATGGTCTTCGGGTAGTACGCGTTCAGGTAGATCGACCACTGGTCGAAGTAGGCGACCTTCAGGCCGCCGCTGGTGGCGGGCGCGCCGGTGGAGTTGGTGGTCGCGGCGTTGGCCGCGCCGCCGCCGGTCAGCGCGAGGCCCGCGCCGAGCAGCAGGGAGGCGGTGGTCCCGACCGCGATGGCGGCCAGGCTCTTCCTGGGGCGGCGCGGACGGCCGTCCTGGGGAGCCGGCGTCCCGGCCCTTTCGATGCGTGAACGCAGCATGGGTGCGTGACTCCTGGTTGTGGGGGTTCCGTCGCCCCGGGGGCGCGCGTCCGGGGTGGGGCCGGACGACCGGGACATGACAGATCAGGGGTGGGGAGTGGAGAGCGATCAGGTCTTGACGGACGGACATCGGGATGTGCCGAACCGGCGCCCCCGGCCGTGAGGCCGGTGACGCCGGTTCAGGGGCTCCCTGCACCTGGGCATTAAAAATGGACTAGACCAACTCCCCCGTCAAGGGGTGCTGTTGGGCCTTGAGCCGCGCTTAAGGTTCCATCCCCGCCCCCACCTGGGCGTCAGTACCGGACGGCGTTCGCGACCTCGGCCTTCACCGTGCCGGTCAGACTCCGGTTGCTGCGCGCGGTGGCCTGGGCGTTCTGGCCGGCCGCCACGTCGTTGACCGTCACCGCCGCCGCGTCCAGGACCTTGCCGGACTCGTCGGTGAAGTTCACCTGGATCACGTACCGGTACGACTGCTGCCCGTGGTTGGTGACGGTCAGCGCCACCTGGGCCTTGCCGTCCGAGCCGGCGCCCACCTCGCCGAGGGCCACGTCCCCCTTGGCGTCCAGCCCGCCCTTGATCCCCCCGATCGCCGAGGAGGCGGCCGACACCGCCGCCGAGGCCTCCGCCTGCGCCGAGGAGATCGCCGCCCCGGCCCCGCCCGCCACCGAGGCCAGCGCGGAGGCGGCGGAGGCCGCGGCGCTCACACCCTTCTCGATCTCGCCGATCGCCGAGGAGGCGGTGCTGCTCGCGCTCTTGCCCGAGGAACACCCCGCCAGCACCCCCGCCCCGAGCACCGCCCCGACCAGCACCCCGGCAACGGCCCGGCGACGGCGCAACAGCGGCGCGTCCGGCGGCCGTTGGGTGACGCGCTGGTGCGCGAGCGGCTGGCGCGTGAGCGGCTGGCGGTCCATGCGGGTCCCTCGTTCCGTCCCGGCACCGGGCCACTGCCCGGCACACCCTGCCGCCCACCCTCGGAGCAGCGGGGGGCGGGCGCCAGCAGGGGTGGTGCGTCCGGGTGAACGGGGGCCAAGGGGTTCCGGGCGTACGGGAGTTCGCGCGCCCGGGGCTCGTCGCACCGCCGCGACCGGGCGGCGGGGCGGCGGCGGGGGGTTCGCGGCCGAGCCGGGGCACGAACGGCGAACGGCCCCCGGGCGCCCGGGAGTTCGTGCGCGCCGGCTACGAGAGACCGGCGCCCTCCTGCTCGTCCGACTCCACCGCCGCGCGCTCCTCGCGCAGCCGCACCACGTGGCGGCGGCGGGCCACCACGCCGTACGCGCCGGCGGCGCTCGCCAGGAAGGCCACCAGGCCGACCCAGGGGCGGTCGAGGGCGTGGCAGGTCAGGTGGTCCAGCGAGTAGCGGCCGGGCCCGGCCAGGCCGACCGCGAGGCCGGTCGCGCCGAGGAAGGCCGGGTACTCGTAGCCGCCGGAGGTGACGAAGAACCCGGCGGGGGCGTGCACCGCCACCGCCCCGGCCATCGTCCCGGCCACCACCGCGCCCGCCGCCGGCGTGGCCAGCCCGGCCACCAGCAGCGCACCACCACCGGCCTCGCCGAGGCCCGCCGCGAGGGCGCTCTGGCGGGCGGGGTGGAAGCCCATGTGCTCCATGGCCTTGGTGGTGCCCTCCAGCCCACCGCCGCCGAACCAGCCGAACAGCTTCTGGGTGCCGTGCGCGATCAGCACCCCGCCGACCGCGCCGCGCAGGGCCAACAGGCCCAGGTCCCTACGGTTCAGGCACATGCCGCGTCCTCGCTTCCGCACCGGAGTCGTCCTGCCTCCATGGCACCCGAGCCCACCCACCCTCTCGACCTGGGGCCGCCATCCGAGCGAATCCGACACCGGCCGGGAATGAACCGCCACCCCGACGAGGTTCGCCCCCGCCCCACGGGGGCGGGGGGCGGGAGCGGGGGCGGGGGGCGGGGCGGGAGCGGGAGCGCACGGCCGGGGCCGGGCTCAGGGGGCCGTGACCGGGTGCCAGGGGACGGGGCTGGAGAGGATCATGGAGCTGCTCGGCTGACCGTAGCCGCCGAGGCGGTCGCAGAGGGCCTCGAAGTCGGCCATCGTCGGCACCGCGACCAGCAGGACGCAGCAGGCGCCGCCCGTCACCCGGTGCAGTTGGAGCACCTCGGGCCAGGTGGCCACGGTGGGGTCGCGCAGGACGCAGCGGGGGCCGTAGCACTGGATCTGGACGAGTGCGGTGATGGGCAGGCCGGCCCGGGTGAGGTCGACGTGGGCGTGGTAGCCGGTGATCACGCCGTCCGCCTCCAGGCGGCGGACCCGTTCGGCCACCGCGGGTGCGGAGAGGCTCACCCGGCGGGAGAGTTCGTTGTACGAGAGCCGGGCGTCGGCCTGCAGTTCGGCCAGGAGGCGGCGGTCGACGGCGTCCATGGGGGCTCCCGGGCACTGGTGGTCGGCGGTTTTCCCGTTCGTAAAGGGAATCCGCGAAACACCTCGTGAACGACAGCCCGAAGTGCGCTTGCGGTGCCCGTCGACCATTCAACCGGGGGGTGGCACCGCCGCACAATGGGGTTCGGTGGAACCGGGCCGTCCGTGGCCCGGAGCGGAGTCAGGAGGGATCGGGATGGGGCACGACACGGTGGAGACACCCAACCTGTCATTCGGTCGGGGCGGCGAGCCGGGTCGGGGCACCCCGTACGCGCAGTACGTGCGCCTGGAGGAGCTGCACAGCCTGCAGAATCCGCGCAGCAAGGAGCCGGCCGAGCTGTCGTTCATCGTCACCACCCAGGTGATGGAGCTGCTGTTCGACCTGCTGCGGCACGAGTGGACGATCGCCCGGAGCGCCCTGCGCGAGGACGACCTGCCCTCCGCGCTGGCCGCGCTGCGCCGGGGCACCCACGCGCAGGACGTGCTGGTGGAGTCCTGGGACCTCCTGGCCACCATGACGCCGCAGGAGTTCAACTCCTTCCGCGCACTGTTCGGCGAGGCCTCCGGCTTCCAGTCGGCCGCGTTCCTGCACCTGGAGTTCATGCTCGGCAACAAGAACGCCGCCCTGCTGACGATGTACGCCGGCATGCCGGAGACCCTGGCCGGGCTGGAGGAGGCGCTGCGCTCCCCCGGCCTGTACGACGAGGCGCTGGCCCTGCTCGCCCGCCGTGGCCTGGCGGTGCCCGCGACGGCCTCCGCGGAGCGCCACCGCCCGTCCGAGGAGGTGGCCGCGGCCTGGCAGCGGGTGTACACCGAGCCGGAGTTCGCCGAGCTGCAGCCGCTGGGCGAGGCGCTGCTGGACGTGGCCGAGCGGGTCACCCGCTGGCGCCAGCGGCACCTGTCCGCCGTGAAGCGCAGCATGGGCGCCAAGCCGGGTTCGGGCGGCTCCAGCGGGCTGGCCTGGCTGCGGAAGTCGGCGGAGCAGGACGTGTTCCCGGAGCTGTGGACGATCAGGAACGAGCTGTGAGCGGACGAGCTGTGAGCGGACGAACGGTGGGCGGACGAGCTGTGACCGAGGGGACCGTGACGATGGCCGTGACCACGCGCGAGGACTGCGCCGCACTGGACGCCGCCGACCCGCTGGCGGCGTTCCGCGGGGAGTTCGCCCTGCCGCCGGGGGTGATCTACCTGGACGGCAACTCGCTGGGCGCCCTCCCGGTGCGCACCCCCGAGCGGGTGGCCCGGGTGGTGGAGCAGGAGTGGGGCCGGGACCTCATCCGCAGCTGGAACGACGCCGGCTGGTTCGAGCAGCCGTACCGGCTGGGGCGGCGGATCGCGCCGCTGATCGGGGCGGATCCGGCGGAGGTGGTCGTCTGCGACACCACGTCCGTGAACCTGTTCAAGGTGCTCTCGGCCGCGCTCGCGCTGCGCCCCGGCCGGCGCACGGTGCTGGGCGACGGCGAGGCGTTCCCGACCGACCTGTACATCGCCGAGGGCGTGACCGGCCTGGTGGAGGGCGCGCGCAGCGTGCTCGTACGCCCCGAGGAGCTGGACGCGCACCTGGACGGGGACGTGGCCGTCGTCGTGCTCTCGCACGTGGACTACCGCACCGGCGAGCTGCTGGACATGCCCGGCATCACCGCCCGGGTGCAGGCCGCGGGCGCCCTGATGATCTGGGACGTCTGCCACTCCGTGGGCGCCCTGCCCGTCGAACTCGGCGCCGCGGGCGCGGACTTCGCCGTCGGCTGCACCTACAAGTACCTCAACTCGGGCCCCGGCGCCCCGGCGTTCCTGTACGTCGCCGAGCGGCACCTGGCGGCCGGGCCCGCGCAGCCGCTGAGCGGCTGGTTCGGCCACGCCCGCCCGTTCGCCTTCGAGCCGGGGTACGACCCGAAGGCCGGCATCGGGCGGTTCCTGACCAGCTCGCCCTCGCTGTTCGGCCAGGCCGCGCTGGAGGCCTCCCTGGACGTCTGGGAGCGGGCCGACCTCGCGGCCGTGCGGGCCAAGAGCCTGGCGCTGACCGACCTGTTCGTCTCGCTGGTCGAGGGGCTGGACGGCGTGGAGGTGGTGACGCCGCGCGAGCACGCCCGGCGCGGCAGCCAGGTCGCGCTCCGGCACGCGGACGGCTACCCGGTGGTGCAGGCGCTGATCGCGCGCGGGGTGATCGGGGACTTCCGCGCACCGGACCTGATGCGCTTCGGCTTCACGCCGCTCTACCTCTCGTACACCGAGGTGTGGGACGCGGCGCGGCACCTGGCCGAGGTGCTGGAGAGCGGCGAGTGGCGCGAGGAACGGTTCTCCCGCCGGGGCGAGGTGACCTGACCCGATCGACCCGATCGATCCGATACGACCCGGTCTGATCCAATCCGATCCGATCCAATCTGGCTCAACCTGCCCTACCCGCCCGACCTGATCGGGCTCTGCGCGGAGCGGTGGGGTCCGTTTCCCGTTGCTAATAATAATGCCCAGCATTAACCTTGGGCCCATGGCAAGGACGTCAGCGGGCCACGAGACCCGCGAGAGGCTGCTGCGAGCGGCGGAGGAACTCTTCGCCGACCGTGGCGTGGAAGCCGCACTGACCAGGGACATCACCCGGCTGGCGGGGCAGAGCAACCCCTCCGCCGTGCAGTACCACTTCGGCTCCCGCGAGGGCCTGCTCGACGCGCTCATGGCCGCCCACCACGAGCGCGGGGAGCAGGCCCTCGCGCCGTACCTGCCCGACCTCGAGACCGAGGACCTGCGCGGACTGCTCAGCGCGCTCATCCTCGCCGAGGCCGCCGAACTGCGCACCGACCAGGGGCGGCGCTGCCTGCGGATCTCCGCCCAGGTCAGCCACCGCAGCGGCGTCCGCACCCGGACCCCGCACCCCACGCTCGTGGGCAGCGGCTACTGGCGGGTGATCGAGCTGATCGAGGCGCGGATCGCCGACGTCCCGGAGCCGATCCGGCTGGAGCGGATCGACCTGGTCCTCACCGTGATCGGCGCGGCCCTGGCCGACCGGGCCCACCAGTACCTCACCAGGGCCACCCCCCTGACGGACGAGGTGACCTTCCTCATCGACCTGGTGACGATGTCCGCCGCCATGCTCTCCTCCCCCATCCCCCGAAGGAGCACGTCATGAACGACCTCACCGGCAAGACCGTCATCATCACCGGCGGCGCCCGCGGCCTGGGCGCCGAGGCCGCCCGCCTCGCCGTGGCCGCCGGCGCCAACGTGGTGATCACCGACGTGCTGGAGGAGGACGGGAAGGCCACCGCCGCCGAACTCGGCGAGCACGCGCGGTTCGTGCGGCACGACGTGACCTCGGAGGAGGACTGGCAGCGCGTGGTGGACTTCGCCGTGGCGGAGTTCGGCGCGGTGAACGGCCTGGTCAACAACGCCGGGATCTCCACCGGTTCGCTGCTCGCGGACGAGAGCGTCGAGCACTTCCGCAAGGTGCTGGACATCAACCTCACCGGCGTGTTCATCGGCATGAAGACCGTCGTCCCGGCGATGCGCGCGGCCGGCGGCGGCTCGATCGTCAACATCTCCTCCTCCGCCGGCCTGATGGGCCTCGCGCTGACCGCCGGCTACGGCGCCTCCAAGTGGGGCGTGCGCGGCCTCAGCAAGATCGGCGCCGTCGAACTGGGCGCCGAGCGCATCCGCGTCAACTCGGTGCACCCGGGCATGACGTACACCCCGATGACGGCCTCGGTGGGCATCCAGCGCGGCGAGGGCAACTACCCCAACACCCCGATGGGCCGGGTCGGCGAGGCCCCCGAGATCGCCACCGCGATGGTCTACCTGCTCTCCGACGACGCCTCGTACGTGAACGGCGCCGAGCTGGCCGTGGACGGCGGCTGGACCACCGGGCCGACGGTCAAGTACGTCCTGGGCCAGTAGGCGCGGCACAGAGGCGGTGGCGGCGGGCGTGACGAACGTCATGACGGACGACAGTTCGATCGCCATCGCCCTTGGGAAGCCTCCCCTCTGACCGTTCGTCGGCCACAGGGGAGGTTCCACCGTGAAGATCGAACTCGGCCCGCTCAAGCCCGAACCCTCCCCGCTGGTCCTCGGGTTGGCCCTGCTCTTCCTGATGATGGGCGTGCTCGGCCGGTTCCTCCTGCCCCGCATCGAGCGGCTGCGCGCCGAGCGCTGGGACGCCACCGAGGGCCGGGCCCAACGGGCGGAGGAACTGCACGCCGAGGCCGAGGCCGTGCGGCGGGCCCGTCTGAAGGAGCTCGCCGCCGCCCGGCACGAGGCCGCGCGCATCCGCCAGGACTACGCCGAGCGGGGCGCCGCCTCGATCGCGGCGGCCCGCGCGGAGGCCGTGCGCGACCGGGAGGCGATGCTCGCCACCACGCACGCCGCGCTGGACGCGGACCGCGCCCTGGTGTCCGCCCGACTGCGGCAGGACGTGGGCGAGTTGGCCGTCAGCCTGGCCGGCCGGGTGGTCGGCGAGCCCGTGCACGCGGTCGCCGCCGAGCGCCGTACGGTGGACCGCTTCTTCGCTGAGCGCTGACGGCCCGGTCCAGGACCCGGTTCAGGGCCGGTTCAGGACTGGGTTCAGCCCGTCCGGGTCAACTCGCCGACCAGGCGCCGGAAGACATCGAAGGCGGGCTTGCGGGAGTAGTCGTCGCGCAGCAGTCCGAAGCGGTCGAAGGCCCCCGCGCCCGCGCTGTCCGCATCCCTCAGGTCGAAGAACGCGTAGCCGGTGACGCCGAGTTCGGCGGCGAGCCCGGCGACCGTCCGGACCACCAGCTCGACCACCTCGGCCTGCCGCGCCTCGTTCCGCCCGGGGCCGGTGGGCCAGCCGTGCTCGCAGATCCGGATCGGGACGCCCGGCGCGATCCCCGCCTTCGGGAGCGCCCCGGTGCGGAACTCCTCGATCAACCACCGCACGGCGCCCGCGAGTTGCTCGGCCGGGACGGGCCGGAACACGTCCGGGAAGAAGTCCAGGCCGACGTGGTCCAGCGCCTGGTGGAAGCGTTCGTCGGCGAGTTCGCCGATCTCCGGCCAGAAGGTGTCGGCCGGGTCGAAGGTCGGCACCGCGTTGAACCCGACCGCCAGGTCGGTGAACCCGCAGGCCAGCGCCGTCTCCTTGGCCGCCACCACGCCCTCCACCAGCGCCCGGCGGACCCCGGGCACGCTGCCGTCCAGCACGGGCAGGTCCGCGTTGGGCTCCTCGCAGATCTGCAGGGCCGCGATCCGCGCGCCCTCGGCCCGGACGACGTCGCGGACGAAGTCGAGCCAGCCGCCCAACTCGCCGCTGCGGTCGCGGAACTGGAGTACGAGGTCGAGCTTGCGGCCGTCGTGGAGGTACTGCTCGGGGTCGGCCGGGGTCGGGGCGCCCTCCGGGTACGAGCGGTACGCACGGACGGTGAACTCACCTGCATCGCCCTGGAGTTCGCGCATCGCCTCGTTGATCCGCCCCGGATCGTCCGGAGTGACGGGGTCGATCAGGCCGGTCTCGCTGCCGAGCAGGCCGCCGGGATAGACGCCGAAGGTGAAGCCGTCGCCGAAGAAGGTCATGGGTGACACCGTACTCCAGATTTTTGGTGTCACTGCAAATTTGGAGTGACACCACAGGATTCGACTAGGCTCCGCCCATGGGACTTCGCGAGACCAAGAAGCAGCAGACCCGCCTGCTGCTGGCCGACACGGCCATGGGCCTGTTCGCCGAGCACGGCTTCGACAAGGTCACCGTGACCGAGATCGCCCGGGCCGCCGGGGTCGCGCCCACCACGGTGTTCAACTACTTCCCGACCAAGGAGGACCTCTTCTTCGATCGGCAGGACGAGGTGGTCGCCCGCCTCGCCGAGGCCGTCCGGCACCGCCCCGAAGGCGTCTGTGCCGCGCGGGCCGTCCGGGACGACCTGCTGGCCGCGATCGCTGCCGGGGAGCCGACCGTCGGGCTGAACCCGGAGATGGCGGCGTTCTGGCGGATCGTCACCGACAGCCCCGCGCTGCGGGCCCGGCTGCTGGACCTCGGCGAACGGGCCGAGGCCGCCCTCGCCGACGTCCTGGCCGAGGAGACCGGCGCCGACCCGGCCGACCCACTCCCCCGGCTCCTCGCCGGCGCCCTCGCCGGGGCGCACCGGGCGGCGCTCGCGGAGATCCGCCGCTCGACGGTGGCCGGGGAGGCGCCCGAGGTGCTGCGCCCCCGGATCGAGGCGGCCGTGGACCAGGCCTTCACCCTCCTCGGCGCTGGCCTCGCGGACTACCCGCCGGCGGGGCGCTGACCGTACGCGGCGGCGGCGCGCACGGCGAAGGCCGCCCGGGTCGGTGTCGACCCGGGCGGCCTTCGCGTGGAACTCGTTACGGCCGGTCGGCCTCTCAGCTGTGGCGACCGCGGCGGCGGGCGGCCATCACGGCCAGACCACCGAGGGCGAGCAGACCGGCGCCCGCCAGGCCGAAGACCATCGGCGCATTGCCCGCACCGGTGGACGGCAGCTCACCCCCGCCACCGGGGTGCTCGGACGGGTGGTGGCTCGTCGGGCCGGGGCCCGCCGTCGAGGAGCTGGAACCAGCCGAGGGCGAGGTGGTGCTCGCGCTCGCCGAGGGGGAGGAGGACGGCGAGGTCGAGGGGCTCGTCGAGGGGGACGAGGAGGGGCTCGGCGACGACGACGGGCTCGACGAAGGGGACGAGGACGGGCTGGACGACGGGCTCGACGAAGGCGAGGACGACGGCGAGGACGACGGCGAGGAGGACGGCGAGGACGACGGGCTCGACGAGGGCGACGAGGACGGGCTGGAAGACGGCGACGACGACGGCGAAGACGAGGGGCTGGACGACGGAGACGACGAAGGCGACTCCGACGGAGACGGCGACGAGGAACTCGGCGACGGGCTCGGCGACACCTTGCAGTCCGGCAGGTCCCCGTCGAACGGGTAGGCGTGGAGCTCGTACCCGCCCGTCCCGGTGTGGATCAGGTTGCCCGCGAGGTACACCCGCCCGTTCATGCCCGGCTGCGCGATGGTCGTCGTACCGCCCGGGTTGCCCGCCAGCACCGACCCCTGGAACTGCGCGCTGCCGAGGATCTGCGCGTTGGTCGCGGTCGGGAAGTTGTACATCAGCTTCGACCGCATGTCGGTGGTCTGGTCCCCCGCCAGGCCGGTGCCCGTGTAGGTGTTGATGATCGGGCTGTCCCCGAGCATGTTCACCACGACGGTCGCGCCGGCCGGGATGTTGTTGAAGACCAGGCCGATCTGCCCGCCGCTGGGCGAGGCGAGGTTCTGGGAGACGTTGAAGACCTGCTTCATGCTCGTCCCGTCACCGGTGAAGGTGGCCTCGCTGTTGGTGACGTCGACGGTGCCGGTGGCGGTGGCCTTGCCGACGCAGTCGGAGACCTCCTCGATCTGGGTCAGCACGGTCTGGTAGGGCGCGGCGGCGTTCGGGTCCTGGATGGCCTCGCCGGTGGGGTCGATGGTGACGGTGCCGGTGACGCTGCCCGCGTGACGCAGGTTCCCGAAGGCCGGGCCGTGCGAGTCGCTGCCGCCGATGAGGATCGAGTTGCCGGCCACCGCGTCGACGTTGCCGCCGGCGGTGACGAAGTCGCTGCCGTTCGGGGGGACGACGCGGGAGCCGACACCGACGACGCCCATGTTGTAGATGCCGCCGCCGTTCTTGTCGACGGTCAGGTTCCCGAGGGTGACGATCTTGCCCTCCGCCTCGGCCGCCCGGCCGTTGACCGTGAAGTTGCCGCCGGTGAAGACGTTGATGCTCGCGTCCCGGCCGGTGAAGTCGCCGTTGTTCGGCTCCGGCCAGGTCGCCGGACAGTCCGGCCCGGTGCAGGCGCCCAGCGGCGGGGCCAGCGGCGCGGCCGTGCCGACCGTCAGCACGGCGGCCAGCGGCAGCGCGGCGACGGCGGTGGCCACGGCGACCCGGACGGCCCGGCGGCGGCCCGTGGCGGGAGCCCTTCTCACGACGGTGGTTCTGTGATCCGGCGTACCGGTGCGGCCCTGACCCATCGACACTTCCTCCGTGCATAGAAAAGGGCAGGTGTCGAGTACCTGCCGCATTCTGTGTGATCTGCTGGCGATCCCACAGATTCGGTGCATCCAACCCCAAATCGGACGATTCATACCCTACAGACCCTCAGGTCGTTTGCGAAAGTCAGCCGAACGGCGCAGCCGGAATCCGTGCCCGGGCCGGAATCCCCGGCCGAGGACGGGTCCGGCTAGGTTGGGGGCATGACCACCGAGGCCCAGGACCGGAGCGCCCCGCTCGTCGCCGTCGCGTCCACGGACGCCGTGCTGCGGCACCCCGAGGCGGGGGAACAGGCGGGCGAACACCTGCTCACCGCCATGGAGCGCGAGCGCGCCGCCCGCTTCCGGCACGACACCTCACGCGCCGACTACACCGCCGGGCACGTCCTCGTCCGGCTCTGCGCCGCCCGGCTGCTCGGCGTGCCGACCGCCTCGGTCGTGCTCGCCCAGGAGTGCCCCGACTGCGGGCTGGCCGACCACGGCAAGCCGTACCTGCCCGACCACCCCGGCGTGGAGGTGACCCTCTCCCACACCCGGGGCGTGGTCGCGGCCGGAGCCGGGTTCCAGCCGATCGGCGTGGACGTCGAACTGGCCGTGCGCGGCGGCTCGCTGCGCGCCGTCGCCCGCCGGGTGCTCACCCCCGGGGAGCTCGCCGCCGTCGAGGCCGCCGCGGAGCCGGACCTCGCCTTCCTGCGGCAGTGGGTGCGCAAGGAGTCGCTGATCAAGATCGGCCGGGCCCGCCTGGACACCCTCGGCACGCTCGACCTCGCCGCCCTCCCCCTGGACGTCCCGCCCGGCGCGCCGCTGCGCAGCCGGTACGAGGACCTGCACCTGCTCGACTGGACGGACCGGGAGCACGACGCCGCCGTCGCGGCCGTCTCCACCGCCGCGCCGCGGGTCCTGGACCTCGTGAACCTCTAGCGCAGCACGGACTCCAGGAAGTCGCTGCCGATCCGGACCACCACCGAGAGGTCCAGCTGGTGCAGCACGTACCGGCCCCGGCGCCGGGTGGTGAGCAGCCCGGCCTTGCGCAGGACGGCGAGGTGGCGGGAGACCTCGGGGGCCGTGAGGTCGTGCGAGTCGGCCAGCTCGCTGGTCGAGTACGCGCCGCGCGCGAGGTGGCGGCACAGGCTCATCCGCATCGGGTGGGTCAGCGCCTCCAGGCGCAGCTTCACCGCCTCGACGGACTCGGCCCCGCCGACCTCGTGGGCGGCGGCCGGGTACTGGATCACGGGCTGCCAGCCCGGCGCGTACAGGGCGAAGAAGTGCGGCCAGCCGAAGACGGTGGGCACCAGGGTGACGCCGGTGCCCCGGGCGTCGGTGCGGCCGTGCACCAGCTTGTCGACGACCATCCGGCGGCCCTGCCCGTCCTCCTCCAGGCTCAGGACGGGGGACGCGGCGGCGAGCGCCTCGGCCAGGCCCTTGCGGCGCAGCAGGTCGGTCTTGTGCCGGGCGTCTGCCGCGAGCTGGACGTGGACGCGGCGCCAGGCGTCGGCGAAGAACGCCTGCTCGCAGTCCTCCAGCAGGCGCCGGATCCAGGCGCGGGTGCCGGTCGGGTCGGCCAGCGCCCGCTCGACGAAGGCCGCCTGGCGCGGGCCGCGCGCGGCCGCCAGGTCCAGCGCGCGGCGGCGCGACCAGGCGTCGGTCAGGGGTGAGAGCAGGCCCCGGGTGTAGAGGCTGCTGCTGCAGGAGATCTCCAGGGCCGAGCCGATGAAGGTCTCGTCGTCCAGGTGGTCGAGGTCGTCGAGCTCCTCGGCGAGGGTCTCCCGGGGCCGGGCGGGCATCAGGATGTCGGAGCGGGTCGAGCGCCACATGAAGTCGGCCTCGATCAGCCGGTCGGCGAGTTCGGGCTCCAGCGCGGCGGAGGTCGCCGTCGTCCAGGCGTGCAGCCTGGGGTGGTGAGCGGGCTCGGCCAGCGCGTGCAGCGCGTTGGCGAGTTCGGCCAGCGGAGAGGGGCAGAAGAGGATCCGCTCGGGCGGCAGTCCGGTGATGTCGATGGTCACGCTCACCCCACCATGGTGCCGGGTCGGGTGGGGCGGGTGTCGCGTCGTTTGACCAGGGCCGTCAATCCACGGGACCTCGGGCCCGCCCCGCACGCAGGGTGGGGGCATGAACGCACTGCAGCAGCAGCTCCTCGACAGCCACCGCGCCGCCCGGCACGGCGAGCCCGCCCCTCCCCTGCCCGGCACCCACGACCTCGCCGTGCTGCGGACGGTCCTCGACCGGATCCGCCGGGCGCTGCGCCTGCGGTAGCCGGGCTCCCGCAGCCGGGCTCCCGCAGCCGGGCTCCCGCAGCTGGACTCCCGCAGCCGGGCTCCCACCGCCGGACTCCCACAGCCCGACGGCCGCAGCCGGACTCCCACGAGCCGATGAGCGGATAAGCAGGTGTTAGCGTGCCTGCTCGCGGGCCCGCGCCCGCGCCCCCTCCCCCGGACCGATCGAAGGTGCCCCGCCGTGGCCAAGTTCCTGCTGAGCCTGCACGTCCTCGTGTCGGTGCTGTTCATAGGCCCGGTCGCCGTCGCCGTCAGCATGTTCCCGCGCCGGGCGAAGGCCGCGCTCGCGGGCGGGCCGGACGCCGCCGGGGAGGCGGGCGTGCTGCGCGTGCTGCACCGGATCACCCAGGTCTACGCGCTGCTGGGCGTGTCCGTCCCGGTGCTGGGCATCGGCGTCGCGCAGGTGATGGGCGTGCTGGGGCAGTCCTGGCTGATCGTCTCGATGGTGCTCACCGCGATCGCCGGCCTCTCCCTGCTCCTCTTCGTCCTGCCCGGCCAGCAGGCCGCCGTCGACGCCCTGGAGCTGGCCCCGGAGGACGAGCAGCACGGCAAGGCCGTGAGCGGCCTGCGGCTGCTGCCGATGACGGCCGGGGTGTTCAACCTGCTGTGGGCCGTGGTCGTGGTGCTGATGATCATCCGCCCGGGCTCCACCACCGGCGCCTGAGAAGCGCCCCGCGCGGGGAGGCGCCCTCCCGTACGCCGGGCTCGTTCGAGTACCGTCCTCGACCATGACGATCACGGCGGGCATGGGCAGCCCCACAGGGACCGGCGTCGGCCCGCTGCTGCGCGGCTGGCGCGAGCGGCGCCACCTCAGCCAGCTGGAGCTGGCGCTGCGGGCGGACTCCTCCGCCCGGCACCTCAGCTTCGTCGAGAACGGGCGCTCCCGGCCGAGCCGGGAGCTGCTGCTGCGCCTGGCCGAGCAGTTGGACGTCCCGGTGCGCGAGCGCAACGCCCTGCTGCTGGCGGCCGGTTACGCGCCGCACTACGCCGAGACGCCGCTGGACGACCCGTCGATGGACGCGCTGCGCGACGGCGTGGAGCAGCTGCTCGCCGCCCACGACCCGTACCCGGCGCTGGTCGTCGACGGCGCCTTCCGGGTCCTGGCGGCGAACCGGGCGAGCGCCCTGCTGCTGGAGGGCGTCGCCCCGCACCTGCTGGAGCCGCCGCCCAACGCGATCCGGCTCGCCCTGCACCCGGACGGGCTGGCGCCGAGGATCGTCAACCACGGGCAGTGGCGGCGGCACCTGCTGGAGCGGATGGAGCGGCAGCTGGAGCTGGTCCGCTCCGAGACGCTGCGGCGGCTGTACGAGGAGGCGCTCGGCTACCCCGAACCGGAGGGCGACGACCCGGCGGAGGCCACGGGCCCCTCCCCGTTCGCGCTGCCGCTGCGGATCCGGCACGACGGGCTGGTGCTGTCCTTCCTGTCGGCCATCTCGACCTTCAACACCCCGCTGGACGTGACGGTTTCGGAGCTGGCCATCGAGACCTTCCTGCCGGCGGACGACCGGACGGCCCGCTACCTGCGCTCCCAGGTGCGGCCCTAGGCCCCGGACCCCCCGGACTCCCGGCGCAGGGCGGCGAGTTGGAGGCCCGCGAAAAGGGCCACCACGGCGGCCTGGGCGGGGATCCAGACGGCGCCCGCGGTGGTCGGCTCCAGCCGGGTGGCGAGGGCCGCGAGGCTGAGCACCGTCCAGGCGGCGTTGAGGTCGACGACGGCCAGGACGGCGAGGCGGTGCGGGCGCGGGCGGGCGGCGAGAGCGGCCACCAGCAGGGCGTAGGCGGTGAGGAAGAACCCGAGGCCGAACAGGGTGGAGCGGCCCAGGCCGAGCAGGCCGCCGAGCGGGCCGGAGAGGGCCAGGTAGGCCAGGCCGTTGGCGCCGGTCACCGCGGCGTCCAGGGCGAGGGTGCCGCGGACGGTCCAGGGCGAGAGGGCGGGTGCGGGGGTGGTCGCGTGCGCGGACACGGCGGATTCGCCTCCTGACGGGAGTTCCGGTGGGGATGCCCCCAGCCTGCCGGGAGGGGCGGCGGGCGTCGATTACCTCCCACGTCATGGCGGTTCAGGGCCGCCCCCGCAGCACCACGCCCGCCCGCTTCACCGCCCGCGCGGTGATCGTCGTCTCGGCACGGGTGACGCCCAGCGGGCCGAGGGTGTCGGTGAGGAAGCGGTAGAGGGCCGGGTGGTCCGGGCAGAAGAGCGTGGCCAGCAGGTTGGTCGGGCCGCTGGTGGCGAAGACGC
Organism: Kitasatospora sp. NPDC101183; assembly: GCF_044767945.1. Classification (NCBI taxonomy): domain Bacteria; kingdom Bacillati; phylum Actinomycetota; class Actinomycetes; order Kitasatosporales; family Streptomycetaceae; genus Kitasatospora; species Kitasatospora sp. NPDC101183. The sequence continues at coordinate 27,395 of NZ_JBIWOW010000038.1, forward strand.
CGTGCACCTGGGGGTGGCCGGCCAGGGCCTCGCCCACCTCGGCGAGGCGACCGGGCGGGACGTCCAGCCAGAGGTTGGCGTCCACGGCCATGCCGAGGAGCCGGGGATCGACGGTGACGTGGGTGCGCAGCAGCCCCAGCCCGTCCAGCCGGTGCAGGCGCCTGCGCACCGTCGACTCGGGCGCGCCGACGGCGGCGGCCAGGGCGGCGTGGGACTGCCGGGCGTCCTCGCCGAGGCGGTCGAGCAGGGCGCGGTCCAGCTCGTCCAGCGGCGGCCGTACGGCGGGGCGCGGCGGCCGGGGGCGGGCGAGGGCGGCGGCCTCCGAGGCGGTGAGGTGGCCCGCCTGCCACTGGGAGGCGTCGGCGAAGGCGTGGAGCACGGCGTGGGCGGTGGTCTCGGTGACGGCGCTGGTCGCGGGTAGCTGCCCGTACAGCAGGCGGTCGCGGGAGCCGGCGTCGGTGAGCATCACGGCGCCGATCTCCTGGCCGCCGAGGAGGACGTCGACGAAGGGCACGTCGGGCCGGTCGGCCAGGGCGCGGGCGACGGCGTCGACGGTGCCGCTCAGCACCCGGACGCGCAGCAGCAGGGCGCCGACGGCGTCGTCCTCGACATCGGGGAGGCGCACGACCCGCAGCACGCCGGTCTGCCGCATCCGGGAGAGGCGGCGGGTGACCGTCCGGGCGGAGACGCCGAGCACCTCGGCGAGGCGGCCGGGCTCGGCCCGTCCGTCGAGCTGGAGGGCGCAGACCAGGCGGCGGTCGAGAGGGTCCAGCGGGCTGTCCGGATCGGTCGCTGAGAGGTCCATGATGTCCGTTCTCCGTCATTCACTGGCAGGGGACGTCCTGATCGGCAGCCCACACGGTACTCCTTGTCCTACCGACGAGGAGGAGGACGACGATGGACCTGTGGACGATGGCGGAGGGCGTGGAGGCGGCGGTGCGCGCCGTGGGCGCGGGGCTGGTGGCGCGCCGGCCCGTCGAGCCGGTCGCGGCGCGGACGGCCGAGGAGGCGGCGGCCGCCTTCGCGGCGGTGGACGGCCCGGCCGCCGCCGAGCTGCGCGAGCTGCTCACCGCCCTGTACCCGGCGGCCGGCTGGCTGCCCGAGGAGCTGGACGGCTCGGTGCCCGCCGAGGGCGAGTGGTGGGTCTGCGACGCCACCGACGGCGCGGTGCAGTACCTGCTGGGGCAACCGCACTGGGCGGTGACGGCCACGCTGGTGCGCGACGGCGCGGCGGAGCTGGCCGTCGTGCACGCCCCGGAGCTGTTCGGCCGGGGCCGGACGTACCGGGCGGTGCTGGGCGACGGCGCCCAGCTGGACAGGCGCCCGATCGCGCCGCTGGAGCGGGAGTTGGCGATCACCGTCGCCGCCACCAGCCAGCCGCCGACGGTCGCGCGGGACGCGACGGCCCTGCGCCGCGCCGGGGAGTCGCTGTCCGCGATGGCGGGCGAGGTGCTGGCCGTACGCAACCTCGGCCCGACGGCCCTCCAGGTGGCCCAGGTCGGCTCCGGCCACCTGCCGCTGTTCTGGCAGTACGGCGTGGACGCGGGCAACCTGCTGCCCGGCGCCCTGATCGCCCGCGAGGCGGGCGCGGCGGTGACGGACGCCGCCGGGGCGGCCTGGACGGCCGGCTCCGACAGCTTCCTCGCCGCCGCGCCCGGGCTGCACGCGCGGGCGCTGGAGGTGCTGCGGACGGTCAGCTGACGCCGAGGTCGGGGCCGAGGTTGACGCCGTGTTCGAGGCCGTGGCCGCGGCCGAGGTCGAGGCCGAACAGCCCCGCCGCGTTGTCGTGGCAGACGGCCCGCAGCCACTCCTCCCCCAGCCCCAGCCCGGCCAGCGCCTCCAGCTGGTGGACGTACCGGTACGGGATGTTGGGGAAGTCGCTGCCGAGCAGCACCCGTTCGCGCAGCGCGCGCAGCCGGGGCAGCTCCTCCCGGGGGAAGGGCACGTCGGCCTCGGCGAAGTCGGTGAACGCGATGGTCGTGTCCAGCCGGACGGCCGGGTGGCGCTCGGCGAGGTCGAGGAACCCGGCGTACTCGGGCATGCCGAGGTGGGCGACGACCAGGACCAGGTCGGGGTGGCGCTTGAGCACCTCGCCGATCGGGCCGGGGCCGGTGTGGTTGCCGGGGACGGGGCCGGAGCCGCAGTGCGTGACCACGGGGGTGCCGGTGTCGGCCAACAGGCCCCACACCTCGTCGAGTTCGGGCGCCGCCGGGTCGTAGCCGCCGACCTGGAGGTGGGCCTTGAACACCCGGGCGCCCTCCTCGATCGCCCGCGCCGTGTAGGCCGCCGCCCCGGGCTCGGGGAAGAAGGTGGCGGTGTGCAGGCACTCCGGGGTGCGGGCGGCGAAGTCGGCAGCCCAGGCGTTGAGCCAGCCGGCCATGCCGGGCTTGTGCGGGTAGAGCATCGAGGTGAACGCCCGGACTCCGAACTCCCGCAGCCGGGCGACGCGTTCGGCCTCCGCCTCGCGGTAGGTGATCGGCCAGGGGCGGCCGACGAGCGGGCCGGCCGCGTCGAAGTAGGCCCACACCTTGTCGAGGACGTTCTTCGGCATGAAGTGGGTGTGCACGTCGATCAGCCCGGGCAGGCCGAGGCCCTGCCAGAACTCCCGTACGGCCACGGCCTCCTGGGCGCTCACGCCGGCACCGGACGGGCGCGGTCGATGATCGCGGCGGTGTCCACGCCGGTCGGCAGGGTGCCGAAGGCCGAACCCCCGCCCCCCGCGAGGCGGGTGGCGCAGAAGGCGTCCGCGACGGCCGGGTGGCCGTACCGGACGAGCAGGGAGCCCTGGAAGGCCAGCGCCATGGCCTCGACGAGGCGCCGGGTGCGGTACTCCAGGTCCGTCCGGTCGCCCAGCTGCTTGCGCAGGCCGGCGACGGCGGCGTCCAGCCGGTGGTCGGCCCCGGCGGCCGAGTCGAGCTCGCCGAGGAAGGCGTCGACGGTCTCGGGGCGCTTGGCCATGGCCCGCAGCGCGTCCAGGGCGGCGACGTTGCCGGAGCCCTCCCAGATGGAGACCAGGGGCGCCTCGCGGTAGAGCCGGGGCATGCCGGACTCCTCGACGTAACCGTTGCCGCCCAGGCACTCCAGCGCCTCGGCGGCGTGCGCGGGGCCGCGCTTGCAGACCCAGTACTTGGCGGCGGCCAGGCCCAACCGCCTTACCAGCGCCTCGGTTTCGTCCCCGGCGAGGGTGCGGTCGGTGGCCTGGGCCAGCCGCATGGCGACGATCGTGGCGGCCTCGGACTCGACGACCAGGTCGGCGAGCACGTTGGCCATCAGCGGCTGCTCGACCAGCGGTTTGCCGAACGCCCGCCGGTACAGGGCGTGGTGGACGGCCCGGGTGGTGGCCTGGCGGATGCCGGAGGCGGCGCCGAGGGTGCAGTCCAGGCGGGTCATGTTGACCATCTCGATGATGGTCGGCACACCCCGGCCCTCCTCGCCGACCAGCCATCCCACGGCGCCGTCGTACTCCAACTCGGCGGAGGCGTTGGACTTGTTGCCGAGCTTGTCCTTGAGCCGCATCAGCTGGAGCCGGTTGCGGCTGCCGTCCGGCAGGACGCGCGGAAGTGCGAAGCAGCTGAGCCCGCCGGGGGCCTGGGCGAGGGTCAGGAAGAGGTCGGACATGGGCGCGGAGGTGAACCACTTGTGCCCGGTGAGCCGGTAGGTGCCGTCCGGCTGCGGGGTGGCGGTGGTGGTGTTGGTGCGGACGTCCGAGCCGCCCTGCTTCTCGGTCATCGACATGCCGGCGATCAGCCCGCGCTTGGTGCGCGGCTCGCGCAGCCCGAAGTCGTACTCCTTCGCGGCCAGCAGCGGCTCCAACTCCGCTGCCAGGGCGGGGTTGTGGCGCAGCGCGGGGACGGCGGCGTAGGTCATCGAGACCGGGCAGGTGTGGCCGGCCTCGACCTGGCCCCAGACGTAGAACTTCGCGGCGCGGGCGGAGTGCGCGCCCGTCCGGTCGTCGCGCCAGGGCGCGGCGTGCAGGCCGTACGAGACGGCGGTGCGCATCAGCTCGTGCCAGGAGGGGTGGAACTCGACCTCGTCGACGCGGTGGCCGAAGCGGTCGTGGGTGCGCAGCACGGGCGGGTTCTCGTTGGCCGACCGGCCGTGCTCGGCGGCCTGTTCGGAGCCGGCGAGGCGGCCGAGTTCGCGCAGTTCGGGCTCGGCCCAGTCGGCGCCGGCGCGGTGCAGGGCGTCGAGCAGGGTCGGATCGGCGGCGGTGTCGTGTCCGTACGGCAGGGGCACCTGGTTGGTGACCTCATGCGTCGCTGTCATCGCGTCCTCCCAGGGCACGCAGGGTGAAGGAGACCAGGGCGGGGACCACCTCGGAGGCGGCCCGTTCGGTGGGGTCGCCGAGCGGTCCGGCCAGCGCCTCGCCGACGGCGCCGACGAGGGCGGCGGCGGTCAGCACCGGGTCCTGGCGCGGGAGTTGACCGTCGGCCACGGCGGCGGCGATCTCGGTGGCGATCACGTCGCGGAAGGCCCGCCGGAAGACGAGGCGCTCGCCGTCGACCACCGCGTCGGCCGGCTCGACCAGCAGCGCGTACGCCAGCCGGGGCGCGCGCAGGGCGCGGGCGGCGAAGGTCTCGACGACGGCGGCCACGCGCCGCAGCGGATCGTCCCGGAGGGCGACGGCCTCGTGGACGGCGGCGATCTCCCGGCTCACCACCCGGCGGAAGAGCTCGACGGACAGCTCGGCCTTGTTGGCGAAGTGCTGGTAGAGGCTGCCGGTGGCGATCCCGGCGCGGTCCGCGACGGCGGCCATGGTGCAGCCGCCGTAGCCGCGGTCCGCGAGCAGGAGCACGGCCGACTGGAGCACGGCCTCCCGCTGGGCGTCCAGGCGTGCCTGGACGGCGGGGGTGCGTCGGTAGGCCATGGAAGCATTGAAGCACTGATTCAGCACTTCAGGAAGGACCCGGGAACGCGGGGAGGCCACCCCCGCTGCTCGGGGGTGGCCTCCTCACGTACGGCGCGTTGCAGCGTTACCGCGTTACAGCGGCCGGTGCTCCTGCTCCAGCTTCTGGCCCTCGACGTCGAGCGGCCCGAACGCCGGGACGGACTGCGGGGACTTCGTCAGCGACTTGGCGGCCGCCGCCTGGTCGCCCAGGCCCGCCCACTGCTGCACCCTGGCGGTCGCCTCGGCCGACTCCGCGGCCGGCAGCTTGCCGATGTTGGAGCCGTGGTTGCCGCCGGGCACGGTGTAGACGAAGCTGTCGTTCTCCTCGTCCGGGCGGAACGGCTTGGCGCCCCACGGGTCGTTGCCGCCGTAGACGTAGATGATCCGCTCGGCGTCGCGCTTCACCCAGCGGTCGATGTCGCGCATCGCGTACGGGTTGAAGGCGGGGACGTTGACGTCCTTGGAGATGTAGGAGCGCGCGGAGTACAGCTCCTTGTAGTCGTAGTGCAGCAGGTCCTTGATGTTCGAGACGTCGAAGAACGGCTGCCCCAGCTCGGTGGCCGCCTGGTAGTAGTAGGCGGTGTACTTCGCCAGGCCCTGGTCGCTGTTGCCGGTCGCGCCGACCTGGGCGTCGTACCAGTTGAACAGCTCGTCGTCGCTCGCGGTGGCCGCCACCGGGACCTTGGCGCAGTCGGCCTCCAGGCTGTACTGCCAGAACGACCAGACGGTGTCCAGCACGCCGCCCTCGTAGGCGCGGTCCGCGCTGCCGACGGTGGTGAAGGTGGAGCCGGCGGCCTTGTTGGCGGCGTCGAAGCGGGTCTCCATCCGGTCGCGGCGCACCAGCAGTTCGCGCTGGGCGGCGGCGAGGCGGCTGCGGCACTCGGGGGTGCCGACGGTCTGGAAGAACGTGCTGTACGCGGAGTAGTCGTCCACGTTGGTGTTGTTCGGCGCCACGTACGCGACGGTGCCCGCCATGTCGTCCGGGTAGAAGCGGCGGTAGTAGGTGGAGGACATGCCGCCCTTGCTGGCGCCGGTGGAGAGCCACTCCTGGTCGTAGATCCGCTTGAGGGCGGTCACCAGCTTGTGGGAGTCGGCGGCCTGCTGGCGGATGCCGGCCTTGGTCCAGTCGGCCGGCTCGGGGCGCGAGGGCGTGAAGTAGCGGTACTCGATGGAGACCTGGTTGCCGTCCACCAGCCGGGTCGGCTCGGTGCGCGAGGGCGTGGTGCCCAGGGTGTAGCCGTTGGTGTAGAAGACGGTCGGGCGGTCGTAGCCGCGGTGCAGCAGGGTGAAGCGCTGCTGGAAGGTGCCCAGCCAGGGGCGGAAGTGGTCGATGGGCTGGGTGTAGGTGGCGACGAAGAAGCGGTGGCCGGTGGTGGTCGGCTTCTCCTCCGTGATCGTCACGCCGGGGATCGCCGCGAGGCGGTCCTTGATGTCGGCGTTCGGGTCGTCGGCGGGGCTGTGGCCGTGGGCGGCCGCGGCCGCACCGCCGTCCGCGGCCAGCGCGGGGCCCGCCAGGCCCCCGCCCATCACCAGGACCGGGGTCAGCACGGCGGTGACCATCAGACCTCGGAACCTGGCTATCGACTTGGTGCTCATCAACTCTCCATCTGGTCAACGGACATGAACGGCGCCGTGGTGGTCACGACTGTGCGGTGCGGGCGGTGCGGTGGCCGTCCGGTAGACGGCCGGATGGGCCACCCGCCGGGTCGCGGGTGGCCCATCGGGGTGAAGGCGCCGGTCAGGGGCACGCCTGCCGTGCTCGACGGGCCTTCGGGTTCACGGGTTCATCGGGTTCACGGGTTCATCGGGTTCAGGGGCGGGGCAGGACGCAGTTGGGCAGCGTCAGGTCCAGCTGGTTGCCCGGGCCGAAGCAGGCCGGGATGAGGTACGTCTCCTGGGCGTAGCCGATGCCCTGGTGCACCGTCACCCCGCCGCTCTGGTCGACCTCGCAGGGGTTGTTGAGCGTGCAGGACTCGCCGTTCTCGTTGATCGTGTTGTTCACAGCGACCAGCAGGCCGGTCGAGGCGTCGACCACCGGGGAGCCGGAGGTGCCGCCGATCACGTCGCAGCTCGGGGTGTAGCGGACGGAGTCCTTGAACGTCCAGTCCGCCTCGTTGAGCTGGTACGCGAAGCCGTCGACCGAGCAGGAGTAGATCTTCTTCCAGTACCCGGAGACGACGCGGATGTCGGCGCCCTGGACGGGGTGGGTGTCGGCGACGGTCAGCGGCGCGATCCCGTACTGCGACTGGATCGTGGCGTAGTCGGTGTTCAGCTGGTAGATCGTCACGTCGGTGTCGGTCATCGCGCTGTAGACGACCTGGGTCGCCGTCAGGGTCGCGAGGTCGCTGCCGTCCGGGTTGAGCAGGATGAACGTGCGGTTGGACGCCTGGTTGGTGACGACCTGGCCGGGGCCGGGCATGCCGGTCTCCAGACAGTGCCCGTTGGAGAGCACCAGCGCCGGGTCGGTCGGGGCCGAGTTCGGCATCCGGACGACCGAACCGGAGCAGTTGCTGAGCGCCACCGTCCCGGCGAAGGTGACGGCGCCGACCGGGTCGGCCTGGGCGGGTGCCGCACCCGTCAGAGCGGTTCCTCCGGCGAGGACGAGCGCGGCGAACGTGCCTATGAGCGGCTTCTTCATGAGAGACCTCTCGGTGTGGGGGTCCACCAAACCTGTCGCGGACATGACCCACTGTCAAGAGTCACCACAAGACCTGGCACGCAGTGCTATCGGGCCACTCACTGCCCTTCCGGCGCGAACCGCAAACCCGTCAACTCCCGTGCCAGTGGCGCCGACCGATGCTGATCAGGCGCAACTGCATCCGGGCGGTGGCGGCGATGCGCTCGACCCGGCCCGGATCGGACTCCAGCGCCTCCAGGAAGGCGGCGGCCATGGAGACCATGTGGTCCACGTACAGTTCGGCGAGCATCCGCAGCTCTTCGGCGCCCCAGCCCGGCAGCGGCGGCTGCAGCGCCAGCGCCTCGCCCACCTCGGAGGCGAACCCGCCGAGTTCGGCCTCGATCGCCTCGCGCACCTGCCGGACGCCGCCGTGCCGCTCGCGGGTCAGGAACCGCATGTGCGCCCGGTGTTCGCGCACGTGCCGCTCGATCACCGTCACCGCGCGGTCGATCAGCTCCTCGGCGCCTCCCGCCTCGGCGAGCACCGAGCGGATCATCACGTGCAGGCTGGCCAGCGACTCCTCGACCAGGGCGACACCGAGCGAGGCGAGGTCGGGGAAGTGGCGGTAGAAGGCGGCCGGGGAGAGCCCGGCCCCGCGGGTGACCTCGCGCACGCCGAGGCCCGCCAGGTTCTGCTCGGCCAGCAGGTGCAGGCCCGCGTCCATCAGGGCGCGGCGGCTCTGCTGCTTCTGGGCCTGCCTGGCCCCCACGGTGTGACTCACGCCATTCAGTAAACAGTTGTTTGCCGAGTCGCGCCACTCGGCGTACAGTGAGGCCCGAAGTCAGTGAACACTTGTCAACCGAAATCGGTGCCGCCGTCCACAGCGCCCGGCACCGTCGGAGGAGTCAGCCGTGATCCTGTTCTCCGCCCTCGTCGCCATGGGCGTCCTGATCGGCACCGCCGCGCACACCTCGCTCCCGGTCTTCCTCACCGCCTCCGCCGCCATCACCGCCTGGCTGCTCGCCTTCGGCGCCCGCGAGGGCATCGCCCGGCTGCGGCAGCGCTGAGCCGTCCCGCCCCACGGAGACCCCACCCCACGGAGCACCCCGCCCCACGGAGCACCCCGCCCCACTGCACGGAGAGGACCCACCGTCATGAGCACCGCCGTCAGCACCCGCACCGACGCCGCCGAGGCCGACGGCCTGGCCGTCGCCTCCTTCCTGCTCGGCCTGCCCGGACTGCTCCTGTTCAACATCGTCCTGGGCCCGATCGCCGTCGTCCTCGGCGCCCTCGCCCTCGTCCGCGGCACCCGCCGGCGCGCCCGGGCCGTCCTCGGGCTCTGCCTCGGCGTCGCCTCGCTGGTGATCCTGGCCGTCACCACCGCCACCTCGCACGGCGTCCTGATCGACATCCACTCCTGAGACGCGCCTGAGACGCGCCTGAGATCCCGACGCTTCACCGGAGTTCACTCCCCCGGACCCCGCGCGCCGTAGGGTGGCGGGTGAGACGGCCGGGTGACCACAGGGGGCGGCAGTGACGACCGACGAGCACAGAGGCACGACACCGGCGGACGGCGGGCGCCTGCTCGCGGTGAGCGACCTGCACATCTCGTACCAGGAGAACCGGGACCTGGTCGAGAAGCTCCAACCCGGCCACCCGGACGACTGGTTGATCGTCGCCGGGGACGTCGCCGAGCACTCCGCTAGCATCGAGTGGGCCCTCGGCCTGCTCGCCGAGCGCTTCGCCCGCGTGATCTGGGCGCCCGGCAACCACGAGCTGTGGACCCACCCGGAGGACCCGGTGACGGTGCGCGGCGTCGCCCGCTACGAGCACCTCGTCGACCTCTGCCGCCGCCTGGGCGTCCTGACCCCCGAGGACCCGTACCCCGTGTGGACCGGCGCCGGCGGGCCCGTCCGCGTCGCGCCGCTGTTCCTCCTGTACGACTACTCGTTCCGCGCGCCCGGCACCAGCACCAAGGAGGAGTCGCTGGCCGCCGCGTACGAGAGCGGCATCGTCTGCGCGGACGAGCGGATGCTCCACCCCGACCCGTACCCCGACCGCGACTCCTGGTGCCGCGAGCGCGTCCGGCTCACCGCCGAGCGCCTGGCCGCCTGCGACCCGTCCGTCCCGCTGGTGCTGGTCAACCACTACCCGCTGGTGCGCACCCCCACCGAGATCCTCTGGTACCCGGAGTTCGCCCAGTGGTGCGGCACCGAGCTGACCGCCGACTGGCACCTGCGCTTCCCCACCGCCGCGATGATCTACGGCCACCTGCACATCCCGCGCCGCACGGTGTACGACGGGGTGCCCTTCGAGGAGGTCTCCCTCGGGTACCCGCGCGAGTGGCGCAAGCGCGGGCTGCCGGACCCGCTGCTGCGCGAGGTCTTCCCGGGCGCGTGACACGGGCGCACCCCCCGCGACGGCGGGGGGTGCGTCCCGGGGATCAGGCGTTCGCCTCCTCGAAGGCCGCCGACGCCTCCGGCCGGGCCAGGGTGACGGTCAGCTCGCCGTCGCCCGTGTCCGCGATCAGGGTGTCCCCCTCGCGGACGGTGCCGTCCAGCAGCAGGTTGGAGATCCGGTTGTCCAGCTCCGACTGGATCGTGCGGCGCAGCGGCCTGGCGCCGAACTCCGGCTGGTAGCCCCGGTTGACGAGGTACTCCTTGGCCGCATCCGTGACGTCCAGCTCCACGTCCTGGGCCCGCAGCCGGCGCCGGGTGCGGTCCAGCAGCAGGTCGACGACGGAGAGCAGGTCCTTGCGGGTGAGGGCGTGGAAGACGATCACCTCGTCGATCCGGTTGAGGAACTCGGGCCGGAACTGCTGGCGCAGGTCCCTCATCAGGTCGTCCCGGATCTCCTCCACGTTGCCCGCGTGGTCGAGGATGCGCTGCGAGCCGATGTTGCTGGTCATGATGACCACGGTGTTGCGGAAGTCGACCGTGCGCCCCTGGGAGTCGGTCAGCCGGCCGTCGTCCAGCACCTGGAGCAGCAGGTTGAAGACGTCCGGGTGCGCCTTCTCCACCTCGTCGAAGAGCAGCACGCTGTACGGCTTGCGGCGCACCGCCTCGGTGAGCTGCCCGGCCTCCTCGTAGCCGACGTACCCGGGCGGGGAGCCGACCAGCCGGGAGACGGTGTGCTTCTCCGGGAACTCGCTCATGTCGAAGCGGATCATCCGGTCCGGGTCCCCGAAGAGCAGCGCCGCCAGGGCCTTGGCCAGCTCGGTCTTGCCGACTCCGGTCGGGCCGAGGAAGAGGAAGGAGCCGGTCGGGCGGTCCGGGTCGCCCATCCCGGCGCGGCCCCGGCGCACGGCCTGGGCGACGGCGGTGACGGCCTCGTCCTGGCCGATCACCTTCTCGTGCAGGTGGGCCTCCAGGTTGAGCAGCCGCTCCTTCTCCGTCGCGTTCAACTCGGCGACGGGGATGCCCGTCCGGGAGGAGAGCACCTGGGCGATGTCGTTCGCGGTGACGTCCACGACCTCCTCGCGGGACTCGGCGATCGCCGCCAACTCGTCCTCGGTCTGCCGCAGTTCGGTCTTGAGGTTGGCGGCGCGGACGAACTCCTCGTCGGCGACGGCCTCGTCCAGCTCGCGCTTGAGCTTGGTGATCCGGTCGTGGACGGACGTCGCCTCGGTGGAGCCGCTCAGACTGCGCAACCGCACGCGCGCACCGGCCTGGTCGAGCAGGTCGATCGCCTTGTCGGGCAGGAAGCGGTCGCTGACGTACCGGTCGGAGAGCGTCGCGGCGGCGTCCAGCGCCTCGTCGCTGAACCGCACCTGGTGGTGCGCCTCGTACGCGTCGCGCAGGCCCTGGAGGATCTCGATCGTCTCCTCCACGCTCGGCTCCGGCACCAGCACCGGCTGGAAGCGGCGCTCCAGCGCGGCGTCCTTCTCCACGTGCCGGCGGTACTCGTCCAGGGTCGTCGCGCCGACCACACTCAACTCGCCGCGCGCCAGGGCGGGTTTGAGGATGTTCCCGGCGTCCATCGAGCCCTCGCCGCCACCGCCCGCGCCGACCACGGTGTGCAGCTCGTCCAGGAAGAGGATCACGCTCTTCTCGGCGGCGGTGACCTCGTCGATCACGTTCTTCAGCCGCTCCTCGAACTCGCCCCGGTACTTGGACCCGGCGACCAGCGCGGTGAGGTCCAGGGAGACGACCCGCTTCTCCGCAAGGCTCCGCGGGACGTCCCCGGAGACGATCCGCTGCGCCAGCCCCTCGACGATCGCGGTCTTGCCGACGCCGGGCTCGCCGATCAGCACCGGATTGTTCTTGGTGCGGCGGGAGAGGATCTCGACGGTCTGCTCGATCTCCTCGGCCCGCCCGACCACCGGGTCCAGCCTGCCCGAGCGCGCCTCCTCGGTGAGGTCCCGGCCGTACTCGTCCAGGGTCGGGGTCTCGCTCGGCTGCGCGCCCGTGCTGCTGCGCTCGCCGCCGACGCCCCGGCCGTCCAGCACCGTCTTCAGCGCCTCCTGCGAGGGCGCCGCGTTGCGCAGCGCGGCGCCGCCGCCGGAGCGCTCCTGGTCCAGCAGCGCGCCGAGGATGTGCTCCGGGCCGATGTACGAGGCGCCGGCCGCCTGCGAGCGGGCGTGCGCGGCCAGCAGCGCGCGCTTGGCGGAGGGGGTGAGCGCGGGCTGCCCCTCCACGGCGCCGGGGCCGGAGGGCAGGGCCTGCTCCAGGTCCTCGGCGATCTGGTCCGGGTCGATGCCCGCGCGCTCCAGCATCCGGCGCGAGGGGTCCACCCGGGTGGCCGCCCAGGCCAGGTGCGCGGTGTCCAGGTCGTTGGTGCCGTCCTCCACGGCGCGCTGCGCGGCCAGTGCCAGCAGCTCCTGTGAGGACTCGCTGAGCAGCCGCCCGATCGGCACCCTCTGCACGGCGGGCGGGGAGGCCAGCGGGCTCATCCCGAAGAACCGGCTGAGCAGGTCGGAGAACGGATCGTTCGATCCGAACGGGGGCATGGTCACGGCGATTCACCTCTCCCAAGCGGTTTGCTGCCACACAAACACAGGGCCGTCGGCGCCGCCTGTCGAGCGAAGGGCCTGCTCAGGCGGTGAAGTGGTCCAGCAGCACGCCGCCGCTGTACGTCACGGCCATCGCCAGCAGCCCGCCCAGGACGTTGCGCAGCACCGCCCGCCGGGCGCCCGCGCCGCCGAGGCGGGCGCTGCCCCAGCCGGAGAGGGTCAGGGCGGCCACCACGGAGGCCACCGTCACGGGCAGCCGCCAGGACTCGGGCGGCAGCAGCACGGCCAGCAGGGGCACCAGGGCGCCCAGGGTGAACGCGGCGGCGCTCGCCAGGGCCGCCTCCCAGGGGTTGGTCAACGCCTGCGGGTCGATGCCGAGTTCGCTCTGCGCGTGGGCGCCGAGCGCGTCCCGCTCGGTGAGCGCCACGGCCACCTCGCGGGCCAGCGGGTCGCCCAGGCCGCTGCCCCGGTAGTAGTCGGTGAGCTCGTCGAGCTCCCCCTCCGGGTCCTCCGCCAGTTCGCGCCGCTCCTTGGCCAACGCGGCCCGCTCGGTGTCGCGTTGGGTGCTGACGGAGACGTACTCGCCGGCCGCCATGGACATCGCCCCGGCCAGCAGCCCCGCCACCCCGGCGGCCAGCAGCGCCGTGCGCGAGCCGGCCGCGCCCGCGACGCCCGTGAGGATGCCCGCGGTGGACACCACGCCGTCGTTGGCACCGAGCACCGCGGCGCGCAGCCAGTTCAGCCTCGACGCCAGCCGCGCCCGCGACTCGCCCGTCTGCTCGCCCGTCTGCTCGCCCGTCTGCTGGGCCATCGTGCTCCTCGGGGTCGGTGCCCCGATCCTCGCCCGCTTCCCGGGAGGCCGCCAGCGGGGCGACTCACACGTTCAGCCCAGCGCCCGGCGCAGGTCCTCGGGCCCCCGGTACAGCACGCCGGTCATGCCGAGGGCCCGTGCGGCCTCGACGTTCTCCTCGCGGTCGTCGACGAACAGGCAGCGGTGCGGGGCCACTCCGGCGCGTTCGGCGGCGATCTCGTAGATCCGCCGGTCCGGCTTGGCGCTGCCCACCTCCGAGCTGTTCACGACGGCGTCCGCGAGGTCCGTCAGGCCCATCGACGCCAGGTCCTCGCCGAGCCAGCGCGTCGCGTTGGTCACCAGCACCACCGGCCCGTGCTCCCGCGCCCGGCGCAGCAGGGCCACCACCTCCCCGTCCGCCCGGAACGGCGAGTCGGCGAACGCCTGGGCCAGCCGCCGGGCCCGCTCGCCGTCCACCGCCCGCTCCAGCCCGCGCGCGATCGACTCCACCCACTGCGCCTTGGTGATCCGGCCCAGCAGCAGCGGCAGGTCCACCTCCGGCGCAAGCCGACGGCCGCCACGCTCCCCGGCTCCAGCCCCGCCTCCCGCTCCAGCGCGGCCACCCCGGCCCCGTCGAAGAACCGGATCACACCGTCCACGTCGCACAACACCGCATCGAATCCCCTGGTCACCGCACCTTCGTACCACCACCGCGCGAAACCCGTGCGGGCGGGGCCCCAAACGGATGTTCCAGTCCGTGCTCTCCGTGGGAACCATGGGAGTTGACCGACCGTCACTCCGGGAGCGAACACTCACCGGACAGGACAAGGGGGTTGCCGGGAATGCTGCCCGAGGAGCTGAGCGCGCTGACCGTGGCCGCGGCCACGGGGATCGTCCAGGCCGCCGGGACCGACCTGTGGTCGGCCGTGCGGGAGCGGGTGGCCCGGCTGTGGCGCCGGGGGCGGTCGGGGGCCGAGCAGGAGGAGCGGGCCGAGCTGGCCGCGCGGGAGCGGCTCGACGAGACGGGCCGGGAACTGGCCGCCGCCGAAGGCGCGCCCGCCGCCGCCGAGCGCTGGCGCGACCGCTGGACGGACCGGCTGCAGGTCTTCCTCGGCGACCTCCCGGCGGAGGAACAGGCCGAGGCCGTCAGGGAGTTGAGGGCACTGCTCACCCTCGCGGAGGAAGGCCGGGAGCCCGCGCCCGGGGTGCAGGCCTCCGACGGCGGCGTGGCCGCCGGGCGGGACGTCCACAACAGCGGCGTGATCGCCCGCGACGTCGAGGGCGGCATCGTGTTCGGGGGCACCGACCGCCCTACCCCGCCGGGGCCGGCCCCGCGCTGACCGGCTCCGGAGACGAGCACGACCCCGCCGAACGGGCGGGCCAGGCGCAGCACGAGCACCAGCCCTCAGGCGTCGGCGCCGGCCGGGACGTCACCAACCACCGCGGCGTCCTCGCGGGGCACGTCGACCACGTCCACCTGTACGGCGGCGCAGCCGCCCCGGCCCCCGACCGGCCCGACCGCCCCGTCCAGCTCGGCACCGTGCCCGCGCCCGCCGACTGCTACCGCCACCGCCCGTCCGTGGACGGCCGCCTGGCCCAGGGCGGCTCCGCCCTGCTGAGCGGCCCGGCCGGCACCGGCAAGACCCAGGCGGCCGCACACCTCGTCCATCTCGCCCTCCAGGCGGGCGAGTTGGACGTCGTCCTGTGGATCGACGCCTCCAGCCGGGCCGCCGTCCTGCACGCCTACGCCCACGCCGTCGCCCGGCTCGGCGGGCCCGGCGCCGCCGAGGAGGGCCCCGACCGCCTGCTCGCCTGGCTCAACACCACCGACCGCCGCTGGATGGTGGTCTTCGACGGGCTGGACACCCCGGCGGACCTCGCCGAGCTGCGGCCGGCCCCGTCCGCCACCGGCCGGGTCCTCGTCACCACCCGCAGCAGCTCGCAGCGGCTGCGGATGCGGCGCCAGAGCCACGTCCCCGTCGGGCACTTCACCGCCGCCGAAGCCGTCGGCTTCCTCGCCGACCGCCTCGCCGTCCACGACCTCCACGCGCCCGCGCCGGAGCTGGGCACCCTCGCCGAGGGCGAGGCGGGCCACCCCGCCCGGCTGGCCGCACTCGCGGACCGGCTGGTCGACGAGGCCACCGCCGCGCCGCCGCACCCGTACGGGCTGCGCCACGGCCCCGCCCGTACGGGGCGGCCGACCACCGCCTGCCCCCTGTGCGCGCCCCCGGGCCCGGCCGACACCGCCGTGGCGCTGCGGTACGCACCGGAGGACGTGGTCTGGGCCCGGTGGGTCGAGGCCGTGCTGACCCGGGCCGGCCTCACCCCCGTCCCCGAGCCGGCCGACGGCTCCGATGCGAGCGAGTCGCCGGACCGCACCGTCCTGCTCGTCTCCCCCGCCTCCCTGCGCTCGCCCAGGCCGCCCGCCCCCGCCACCGGCCGCGTCGTGGTCGGCCGGATCGACGGCGTCTCCCCGCTCGCCGCCCACCGCACCCTCCCCGGCGTCCAGTTGACCGGCCCGGACGGCACCCGCGCCGCCGCCGCACTGCTCGACGCCCTCGGCGGCGCCCCGCGCGTGCCCGACCTCACCGGGCTGCGCTGGCCCGGCTCCGGCGGCGCGCACTTCAAGGCCCCGCTGCGCCAGTCCGCCTTCACCGGCCGCCGCGAGGTCCTCGACCACCTGCACCGCCGCCTCGGCGGCGGCGTGGCCGCCGTCCTGCCGAGCTCCCAGACCCTGTTCGGGCTCGGCGGCATCGGCAAGACCCAGATCGCGCTGGAGTACGCCCACCGGTTCAAGGCCGAGTACGACCTCGTCTGGTGGATCGACGCCGAGCAGCCTGAGCTGATCCCCACCGCGCTGGCCAAGGTCGCCCGCGAACTCGGCCTGCCCGTCGGCGACTCCGTCACCGAGGCCTCCGACGCCGCCCTCACCGCCCTGCGCCGGGGAGCCCCCGCCGAACGCTGGCTGCTGGTCTTCGACAACGCCGACGAGCCCGCCGAGATCCAGCCCTTCCTGCCCGGCGGCTCCGGGCACGTCCTCGTCACCTCCCGCAACCCCGGCTGGAACCGGATCGCCGAGGCCTTCGCCGTCGACGTGTTCACCCGCCGGGAGAGCGTCGAGCACCTGTGCCGGCGCGCCCCCGGCCTCACCGCGCGGGACGCCGACCTCGTCGCCGACGAACTCGGGGACCTGCCGCTGGCCGTCGAGGTCGCCGCCGCCTGGCTGGACGCCACCGGCATGCCCGTCGACGACTACCTCGCCCAGCTGCGCAGCGCCGCCTCCCGGGCCCTCGCCCTCGACCGCCCCGTCGGGTACCCGGCCTCCGTCGCCACCACCTGGAGCGTCTCCATCACCCGGCTGCGCACCGAGGCCCCGGCGGCCGCCCGGCTGCTGCAGCTGTGCGCGTTCTTCGCCCCCGAGCCCATCGCCATGCGGCTCTTCTACAGCAAGCCGATGGTCGACGCGCTCGCCCGCTACGACGAGCGCATCGACGGCCCGCTCGCCCTCGCCGGGGCGATCCGCGCGATCGGCCGCTACTCGCTCGCCCGGGTCGACGCCACCCGCCGCACCGTCCAGCTGCACCGGCTCGTCCAGGCCGTCATCCGCTCCGAGATGACGGAGGCCGAACGCCGCGCCGCCCGGCACGACGTCCACCTCGTCCTCGCCGGGGCCCGCCCCGCCGCCGGGGACGACACCGGGCCCGCCGACTGGCCCGTCATCGAGGAGATCTGGCCGCACCTCGGAGCCTCCGGCGTCGAGGAGTGCGACCAGCCCGAACCCCGCCAACTGCTCATCGACCGGGTGCGCTACCTGTGGCGCCGCGGCGACCACCGGCACGCCGACGACCTCGCCGTCGCCCTGCTCCCCCTGTGGGCCGAACACCTCGGCGAGAACGACCCCCAGCACCTGCGGCTGCGCTTCCAGCGCGCCAACATCCTGCGCTCCCTCGGTCGGCACGAGGAGGCGCTCGCCCTGGACGAGGCCGTGCTGGCCGGGCAGCGCGCCGTCCTCGGCGAACACCACCGGCACACCCTGATGACCGCCGGCTCCCTCGCCGCCGACCGCCGCTGCCTCGGCCGCTTCGAGGACGCCCTCGCCCTCGACGTCGAGACCCACGCCCACTTCCTGCGGCTCTTCGGCCGCCACAACGACCGCACCCTGGCCATGGCCCACAACCTGGCCATCGACCACCGGCTCGTCGGCGACAGCCGCGCCGCCCTCGACCTCGACCTCGAAACCCTCGACGGGCAGACGGCCGTCCTCGGCCCGCTGCACCCCTGGACCCTCGTCACCAAGTACTGCCTCGCGCGAGACCTCAGGGACCTCGGCGACTTCCCCGGCTCCATCGAACTCCTACGGGAGTCCAGCGAGGGCTTCGCCACCATCCAGGACCCGGAACTCCCCGAGAACCTGCGCAACGCCACCTCCCTCGCCGTCTCCCTGCGCCGCGCCGGCCTGCTGGAGGAGGCCCGCGCCACCAACGCCGTCACGTACGAGCGCCTCCTGCGCCGGTACGGCGAGAACGCGCCCGACACCCTCATCTGCGCGATCAACCTCGCCGCCGACCACAGCGCCGCCGGGGACAACGCGGCCGCCCGCGCCCTCACCATCCAGGTCCAGGCCGCCCACCACCGCCTCTTCGGCCCCGACCACCCCTTCACCCTCCTCTGCGCCGCCAACCTCGCCCTCTACCTGCGCACCAGCGGCGAACCCGAGGCGGCGGTCGACCGCGGCGAGGCCGCCGTCGCCGCCCTGCGCGAACGCGTCGGCGCCCACCACCCGTTCACCCTCAAGGCGATGACCAACCTCGCCAACGCCCACAACGACGTCGGCCGCCACAGCGACGCCCTCGCCCTCCAACGCCTCGCCGCCACCGGCCTGCGCACCCGCTACGGCGCCGACCACCCCGACACCCTCGTCTGCACCGCCAACCTCGCCCTCACCCTCCACGCCCTCGGCCACCCCGCCGACGCCGCCACCCTCCACACCCACACCCTCACCACCCTCACCCACCACCTCGGCCCCACCCACCCCGACACCCTCACCGCCCACACCCACCGCCCCATCGACCGCGACCTGGAATCCCAACCGGTCTGACCCCGCCCCGCGGACCCGCCGCTGACCCGCCACCGCCCCGAGCCCGCGCCAACGCCGGAAGCCCCGCAGCACAATCGCTGCGGGGCTTCCGGCCCATGATCGTTTAGGAGAATTTTCGGAGACACATCAGCGCGACAGCCCCCATCCCACCCCGGCGAGGCTCTGGCGCACATGCACAAACGGCTGCGGCCCAGGCCGGGAGAGTGCTCCCGACCTGGGCCGCAGCCTCAGATCTGTCCGTTCAGGGGGTGGGCGCGGACGGTTTCGAACCGCCGACATCTGCTTTGTAAGATCGAACGCGGCCGTTGGGGACCGGCCCGAACGCATCCCGCCCGCCAACGCCGAGTGTTCACGGGGACGCGCAGGTGTGTCGGCGTCCGGGCGTGTTGATGTCAGGAAGCGATGTCAGCATCACGTCCCGCACCGGCCCCAGCGGAGCGCCCATACGGCCCGGGCCCGACACCACAGGACTCTCAGCTCAAAGCCTCCATCGACGACGAGTCGGGCGAGTCGGGCGGTACGAAGAAGGCCGCCTGACGGGCGCGCTGAGACCAGAACTGAGACCATCATCGGCCTAGGAATACGGTGGTCACGCGGCTGGAAGCGGCTGCACAGGACGCGGTAGCCAAGGGAGCGCGAGTTGACGGACAGGGACTGCGGAGAACGAGGGATCTCCCCCCGCGAGTGGAGCGACGCCCAGATGATCTGGGAGTACCAGTTGATGCACCACACGCTCAAGCCGTGCTCGGCTGGGATCGGCTTGGGCAGCCACGACTTGGGAGTGGCGACGCACTCTGCGGAGCTCTACAACGACGGCCTGTTCCCGGTGCTGGTGTTCACTGGAGGGAACAGCCCGACGACCGCCGCCCGCTTCCCGCAGGGTGAGGCCGTTCACTACCGAGCACGCGCGATGGAGCTCGGCGTCCCCGACTCGGCGATCCTGGTTGAGCCGAACGCTGCGAACACCGGCCAGAACGTCGCTTTCTCGCGTGAGGTACTGGCCGCCGCGCGGATCCCGGTCTCTTCGGTGCTCGTTGTCTGCAAGCCGTACGAGGAACGGCGGTCCTTCGCGACCTTCCGCCAGTTGTGGCCGGAGGTGGAGGTGGTGTGCGCCTCGGAGCCGGTGGAGTTCCGCGACTATATCGCTGGCATCGGCGATGCCAAGCTGATCATCGACATGCTCACTGGGGCTCTGCAACGGGTGATTCTCTACTCAGACAAGGGCTTCACCATCCCGCAGGAGGTGCCGGACGACGTGCGGGCCGCGTTCGATCGCCTGAGCGCAGCAGGCTTCGACAGCCGTCTGATCCGCAGCTGACCTTCCCGGCTGACTGGCAAAGAGCGGCGCCCCCGGAGGATCCTCGGGGGGCGCGGCTGTTCACTGGTCGGCTAGCTGGTCGGCCGCTTCTCGCTCCTTGGGGTCCAGGCTTTCGGACCACGCCGTGTACAGCGCGCGAGCGTCAGCCGGAGTGGTGCCGAGGGCGGCGCCGATCTGCTCCCAGGAACTCCCATGCCGCAGGGCCTCCCGAACGAGGAGGGGCTGCCCTGCTGCCACGGCCTGAGTGATGGCCACACCCAGGGCTAGAGCGGCGATGGCATCAGGGGCTTCCGGGGCACCCCAAGCCGTCCCAGTGCCAGTCAGCCGGGCATTGTGCCGCTCGCGACGGTCAGCCATGTCCCCGATGCTCGCAGGTGGGACGTCGGCGGGGGTGCCGATCGTCGCGGTGTCGATCGCGCGGGGCCTGCCTTCACTCGGCACGTTGCTACCTTCCTGACTGAGTTGGTCGGCTGCTTGCTGGCCACTCTAGGGGCCCAGGGGACGAGGGAGGTCACTTGTCTTTCTGCCGGTCCTTGCTGGAGTCGGGGACCTGGAAGTCGTACTGCCAGGCGAAGTACGAAGCGGCGTGCACCCCAATGGCGAACTCGACCACCGTGCCGTCGGCGGTGTACGTGGTCCGGTGAAGCTCTACGACCGGTTCGCCAAAGGGAAGTTGGAGCACCTTCACCTCATCCGGCGTAGCGGCGCGAGCGAAGATCTCTTCCCGCATGTGATCGATCTCGTATCCCGCGTCGTAGAGCACCCGGAAGCCGCCGCCACGGCCAGCCGGGCCGGGGGTCGGGTCAACGATCCTCGTCCCCTCCACGTGCTCGGGTCGGTAGTAGCTGGTCAGGGTGTGGGTGGGCTGTTCTCCCTCCTTGACCAGTCGTGCACGGGCGTACACCTCCGATCCGGCCGGCAGGCCGTGAGCCGCAGCGGCGGCAGGCGGGGCGACGACGCGAGAGACGGTCTGGGTCTGCTCGCCACGCCGGTATGCCCGCCCCGATGCCACGCGGTCGGCGACGAACGCGACCTCATCCCCGTCGCGCCACTTGACCTTGTCGTAGCGCTCGATGCCGATCCGCTTGAGCGGAGTTTGCGCCCGGACGAGGGTCCCGTGCCCGCGTGACGAGATGACCAGCCCCTCCGCCTCCAGGGCCTTGTAAGCCGCGTGAACGGTGGATTTCGACCCCTTGCCCGCGTCGACCTGGGCGCGGATGTGCGGCAGCGGCTCCCCTGGGGCGTACTCACCGTTTCTGATCTGCTCTGCCAGCTGGTCCGCCAGCTCTCGCCACTTCGGCGCCATGTGACCTCCTCGATCCACCGCCAGTGAAGCACAGTCCCAGGACTGTTGACATCCTCTGGCGCGTGGGGCAATGTCTTCATCAGCGCCGCAGTCCCAGGACTGTGAAGCAAAAGGCCTCATGGGGCCTGTTTTGACCTGCACAAACGCGCCCGGAGGGGTGGGGTGACAGCCCCCCGAAGGCAGTGCTCGACCTTTGAGAACTCAACAGAGTGCTTCACGACGGGGCTCAGCCCCGTCCCCGCGCGGACCGGGTGACGTCCGCAGCGTTTCGAGTGTCTTTGGTCCCCGATCCGTCCGCTCGTCGGTCGGGTCGGGGGCCATGGCTGCTCGTGATGTGACGAGTAGCTGGGCCTGCATGCAACGAGCCGCCGCGCTGTCCTTGGCCGGGTGCGCGGCGGCTCTGCGGGCTCACCCACCATCTGACGAGGTGAACCCAGTGAAACTGTACGTCGGAGGCCAGGAGGCGTTGACGCCCCTGGAGTTCATGGAGCTGGCGCTCGGTGTCGGCATCGACGTCGAGCTGTTCATCGGCAGCGAGGACGAGTCGGACGAGGACCGCCTGATTCGGCTCGACGCCGCGCGGGACATCCTGCGGGACCTGGACGGCCCGGCGGCCGGCTTCGGGTCCGCGCTGATGCACACCGCCGAGCGCTCCCGGGTGCGGACCTGGAAGGCGGCGGCCTGATGAGCGCCAAGGTCCGGCGGTTCAAGGCCGCCATCCGCAACCCGCACCGGGCCCGTCCGGCGGCCACCGTGCTCGCCGAGTACCGCCCGAACCCGGACGGCGACCTGCGCGGCGCCGCCTGCGCCAGTGTCGATCCGAGCCTGTTCCACCCGGAGGTCGACGAGGACGCCGAGGACATGGAGGCCGCCCTCGCGACGGCTGAGTGGTCCGAGCGTCGCGCCAAGATGATCTGCGCCGGGTGCCCGGTCCGTCTGCTCTGCCTCGGCCGGGCGCTGGACCGCCGGGAGCCCTACGGGATCTTCGGCGGCCTGAACGCAGACGAGCGCAACAGCTTGCTGCGGCGGGCAGCCCGCGACCGGGCCCGGGCGAACGCCGGGAGTGTCGGGTGACGACGATGGCGGCGCCCACGGGCGTTTCGACCCCGGCCGCCCCGGATTCAACGGCGCGGCCGACCGCTTCAACCGCGCGGGTCGACGGCGCGAAGGCCCTGATGCTGGGGCTGACGGTCCTCGCCGCGCTCGGCGGTGCGGTGCTCGCCGGGATCGGCTTCAGCGGCTCCTACAACGCGCTGCGGGACCTCGGGTTCAGGCACGGGTTCGGGGACTTCAGCTACGCGTTCCCGGTCGGTGTGGATGCCGGGATCGTGGCCCTGCTGGCGATGGACCTGCACCTGATCCGCAAGCGCGCCCCGTGGCCGATGCTGCGGCTGCTGGCCCACGGTTTCACCTGCGCGACGATCTACTTCAACGCCGCTTCCGCCGGGCCGCTGCTGAAGAACCCGACCGGCACGGCGATGCACGCCGTCATCCCGGTCATGTTCGTTGCGGTGGTGGAGGCCGGGCGGCGCCTGGTCATCCGGATCACCCGGATCGAGGCTGGCCACCAGCGCGACGGCGTTCCGCTGCACCGCTGGCTGCTCGCCCCGTGGCCGTCCTGGATGATGTTCCGGCGGATGCGCCTGTACGGCATCACCTCCTACGGTCGGGCGGTGGAGCTGGAGCGCGAGCGCCTGGTCTACCGGGTGATGCTGGAACGCCAGCACGGACGCAACTGGCGCAAGACAGCCCCCGCTGACCAGCGCCTTCCCCTCACCATGGAGCGCTTCGGGCTCTCCGTGGACGAGGCCCTCGCCCTGCCGATCGAGGCGGAGGAGAGCGCCCGACGACGAGCCGAACGCACAGCCGCGTTCGAAGCCGAGGCCGGCGTGAGGGCCGAGGCCCGGGCTGCGGACGCGCAGATCTCCAGCCTGCGTACGGCGGGCCGGGTGGAGGCCGCCGGGTACGAGGTCGACGCCGATACGGCCTCCGCCCGTGCCCAGGCCCAGGCCCGAACCGTAGCCGCTGGCCGGGAGGCGGAGGCCGCCGAGCGGCTCGACCAGGCGACGGAGGAACTGGCCGCCGCCGAAGCCGAGCAGGACGCCGCCGAAGCCCGCCAACGCGCCGCTGAAACCGACCGAGCCGCCGCTGAAACGGAGCGGACCGCCGCTGAAACCCGGCGCCGTGCCGCTGAAACGGACCGTGAGGCGGTGGCCATCGAGCGGACCCGCGCCGAGGACGAGCAGGCCCTCCAGGCCGCCCGGCTCGGTGCGGCTGAAACGGCCAAGGCTGCCGCTGAAGTCGAGGAGGCCACCGCTGAAGCGGGCCGCCGTACGGCCGAAGCCGAGCGCGACGCCGCCGCCGCCAAGCGCGCCCAGGCCGACGCCGAAGATGCCGCCGAAGCGGCTCGGCTGCGTGCTGCTGAAACCCGCCGTCGCGCGGCTGAAGCAGAGCTGCGTGCGGTCGAAGCGGAGGACGCGGCGAAGCTGACCCCCGCCCAGCGCGGCACCCGCCGCGTCGCCCGGATGATCCTCGCCGCCGGCGGCAACGCCGAGGCCGTCTCCCTCCAGTCCATCGCCGAGGCCCTCGACGTCTCCCTCGCCACCGCCTCGGGGCGCCGCGCGGAGGCCGCCGACCTGCTCATCTCCGGCTACAACCTCGGAAGGACCCAGGCGTGACCAGCACCAGCACCGAGGCCCACAACACCGCCCGCGTCCGCTTGCCCGCCCCGGACGGTGAGCGGTGAGCCGCCCCCGGCACTGGGACCCCGAGGGCGCCCGCCACGGCGGCACTCCCACCTACCCGTGGCGCATGGCCCCGGCCGGGTACTTCACCCGCCGTCAGCTCCGCGCCAAGGGCCTACGCCCCGGCGGACAGGACGTCGCCGCACAGGTCATGTGGCGCTCCCGCTACGGCGGCACCCGCCCGGCATTCCTCTACCGCCTCGCCCTCGCCAAGCCCGTGCGGCCGATGACCCCCGCGCGGGCCGCCGCCCTCGCCAAGGCCAACGCCGCGCGCCGCACCTGCCCCGCCTGCGGGAGGGACGCCGGATACGTCCTGCCCGCGCACCTCAGTACCTGCCTGACCTGTGACGACATCTAGCCCGTCCGGAGGTTCGCCATGGCTCGTGTCCGCACCACCAAGGTCCAGATACCCGCACAGCGTGGCCGGCGGGGAGCGCCCGCCGCTCACGTGGTCGACCTCGGCCGGGGCACCGCCCCGGTCGTCCTCGTCGTCCCCCAACAGCCCTCCCTCGTCGGGCGGTTGGCGCTCGCGACCGGCCGCGCCCTCTGGCGCAGGCGGGTCGCGTGGGCGCCGACGTGGGCCGGGATCGGCGTGTTCGCGGCGGCGGGCGTGCTGTCCGCCGCCCCGGCCGCCGCGCTGGCCCTCGCCGTCCCGGCGGTGCTGCTCCCCGCCGGATGGGCGCTGATCGTCCACCGCCACCCCCGCTCGGCCGTTCGCCGCAAGGCCCGCGCCCGCACCCGCTCCGTCGCCGCCTGGTCGATCGGCCTCGCCTGGTCCGCGCTCGCCGTCTGGTTCGGCCCCGTGAACGGCCTCCTCGCCGTCGCGTGGCTGGCCGGCACCGCCACCGCGCAGACGCTCTGGTGGCAGCGCCGCCGCAAGGCCGCCACCACCCCGCTCGACTCCCAGCAGTCCTGAACTCCCTTAGGAGGCAGCACAGATGAGCACCCCTTCCGGCAGCCCGAGCAGCCCCTTCCCGCCCCCGCGCCGCTCTGGCAACAGCAGCAGCGGTGGCAAGACCCCGTCCCCGCCGAGCGGCGGCAACTCCCGCACCCGCGTCGGCCCGAGCTACCACTTCAACTACACCCGCAACACCTCCGGCGGCGGGGGCGGGTACGCCGGCGGCGGAGCCCCGGGCGGAGGCTACGCGGGCGGTCGCGGCTCCCAGGCGGGCGGCATCGGCCAGCCCTCCGGCGGCGGCCGGGGCGCGGGAGGCGGGGCCGCCTACTCCCCGCTCGGCGACCCGGACTTCTTCACCAACGAGGACGTGCGCAACTACTGCGAGCAGGGCCGCTCCGCGCTGTCCCGGGTCTCGTTCGACCTGGCCATGGCCTACGAGCTGCTGAACGCCGTGCTCAAGGAGGTCCCCGACGCGGACGGCCGCCCGTTCGGCTCCCTGACCCGCGCCCGCCGGGTGGCCAGGCACCTCAAGAAGGCCGCCGACGACGCGAAGGACTGCGCCGCCGAGATCGCCCGCACCTACGCCGCGTTCCAGCGCGAGTACGACCCCGAGATCTCCCGCGTGGCCCAGCCCCGCCGACAGCCCCGCCGCAAGTTCGACTTCGGCGGCTGATCCCGCTCTGATCCCCGGCCGGGGCAGGGCGCGCACCGCCCCCCGCCCCTCATGTGGCCGGGTGAGCTGTGCCGCGCGCTGCCCCGGCCGGGCCCTCCCCGCTCCCCTTCCCGCGCTGCCCAGGGAGGCCGCCCGTGCGCCGCCAGCCTCAGCCCGTCGCCCACTTCGACACCGGCCAGCAGGCCGGGTACCTGCACCTCGACCCCAACCAGCACGCCGGCGGTGTCGGCGAGTACCTGCTCCACCGCATGAAGCCCTACCTGCCGCCGTGGATCGTCGCCGCCGGCACCGGCATCCTCTCGCTGCCCGCGCACGCCATGTGGGGCGAGTCCGCCGCTGCTGCGGTCGGGCTCACCCTCGCCTCCCTCGGCCTCACCGCCGCCACCTGGTGGGCGGGCAAGCCCACCAGCCAGCAGCGCCGCCTCCACTCCGCCATCACGGTCGCGGCCGGGACGTCGTGGTTCACCGCCGCCGCCCTCGCCGGACCCGTCTCCGGCCCCCTGCCCGGCCTCTACCTGATAGGGGGATCGGCGCTCGCCACGACGTGGAACATCCGCCAGTTGCTGCGGGTCAACCCCGAAGGTGCCGGTGAGGGCGCGGACAAGGGTCTGCTGGAGAAGGTCGGGCTGGCCAAGACCATGGTCACCAGCGCAACGGTGCAGCCGAACAAGGCGACGTTCGGCCTCCAGCTCCCCGGCGGCGAACTGACCCCGGACGACGTGTCCAAGGCCCTGCCCAGGCTCGCCGGCGCGCTCAAGGTCGCCAAGAACGCCGTGCGGATGACCCCCGATGCCGACGACTCGTCCAGGGCCGTGCTCACCGTGGTGCCCAACGACCTGCTCAAGGCCGGAGCCCCGTACCCGGGCCCGTCCTACCCGGGAGGCTCCATCGCCGACCCGGTGCACGTCGGGATCTACGAGGACGGCGCAGACATGGCGATGTTCTTCCCCGGCGACCCCGGGGCCGGCCGCAACGCCATGCACCTGCTGATCATGGGGATGACCGGCAGCGGCAAGTCCGAGGGCGGCCTCACCGCGCTGACCGAGGTCATCACCCGCCGCGACGTGATCGTGTGGGCGTCCGACCCCGCCAAGGCGGAGCAGACCCTCGGCCCGCTGCTGCCCGCGATCGACTGGGCCGCGCTCGACATCAAGTCGACCAAGGCCATGGTCAACGCGCTCAAGGCCGTCATCCCCGCCCGCACGTCCTGGCTGGCGAAGTACGGCTACAAGCAGTGGGAACCTGCCTGCGCCGAGGTCCAGGCCGACGGCTCCCCGGGCATGCCCTACCTGCTCTACTGGTCCGAGGAGTCCGCCAAAACCCTGCGGGAGATCGACGAGGACGCCTTCACCGGCCCCGCCCAGGAAGCCCGTTCCGCTGGCATCAGCATCGTCATCTCTCTCCAGCGCGCCTCCGGCAACCAGATGAGCACCGACACCCGCGCTTCCCTCGGCTCCAGTTGGGTGTTCGGCCTGCGTGACGACCGGGATGCCATGTTCGCTCTCCCGGACGAGGCCATGGATGCCGGAGCGTCCCCGCAGGCGTGGAAGGACAAGCGCCCCGGCTACTCCTACCTGACCGCCAACGGCATCCCGGAGACGTTCTGGGCCACCCCGGGCCGCGCCTACCTGACCCCGGTTGACGCCATCACGCGCAACATCGCCGAGTTCGCCCACCTGCGCGCGGAGTGCGACCCGGTCACCGCCGCAGCCGCCGCCAAGGCCGCCGGAACCGCCTTCACCCAGCGCACCCGATACCCGCTCCCCGCACCGATGGGCGACGAGGACGGCGGGATCTACGAGCAGGAGGAGAACACCCCCGTGTCCTACGACTACGACCTGACCGCCGACGAGGACGGCGAGGACGAGTGGATCGACCCGGACGCCGAACTCCCGCCCGTCGAAACGGTGGTGGAGATCGCCCCGCCCGAGATCCCGCCCCGTACCAAGCTCAGTCAGGACGAGGCCCGGCAGGCCATGGCCGAGATCCTCGCCGAGTTCGAGGCCGCCGGCTGCACCGAGATCGGTCCGGTCGACTTCATGGAGCACTGCGACCGCTTCCACCGCTCCCGCCAGTGGGTCTCCGGACAGGTCTCCGAGATGGTCATCAAGGGCCGTCTGCGCGAGACCGACACGGCCGGACGCTACGAGATCGTTCCGCTCCAGCAGGCCGCCGCCTGAGCCCGACTGTCAGGTGACAGGCGCCAGTCGGTGACTGTCACCCCGGGCCGTTTTCCCCAGGTAGCGCGTGCGCGCAAGGGGTGACAGTCGGCGACTGTCACCCCTCTGTCACCTGTTCTGGCACCTGATCTTGGTTGCCCTCACGCCCCCGTTGGCTGCGCCCCGGAAGCCGCCCCGGGGCGACCGGAAGGACCCTCTCCGTGATCGTCTCCCTCTCCGCCGCGCTCGTCTTCGGCGTGGCCACCTTCGCGCTCGTCCGCGCCCAGCGCGTCAGCGCCGGCAGCGCCGTCCTGGTCTGGCTGTCCGGCTTCACGGTCGCCGGGACCGGCCTCGCCGGACCCGTCAACAGCGCCCTCGCCTCCATCGCCCACTACCTCTCCACCCTCCACTGACCCACCGCCAGCCCACCGACAGGAGAAGCACCGTGGACCACACCGCCAACCCGCAGCCGTTCACCGCCCCGGTGCTCTACACCCAGGACGGCACCCCCTACTACGCCACCCAGCCCGCCCCGGCGCCCCTCGCCCTCTACCAGCCGCCCGCACCGCTCCCCGCCCCGATCCACCACCCCGCCGTCGCCTACCTGCCCGCCCCGCACACCCCCGCCCCCCTGCCGGTCCCGATCACGGCCCCGGCGAGGGACCCATGGCCCGCCCGCCTGCTCGCCGGCGGCATCGGCGTCGGTGCCGGCGGCCTCGGCCTCGGCTTCCTGCTGCAGACCCTCGCCGCCGCCACCACCGGCCTCGGCCTGCTCGTCGGTGCCCTCGGGGTCCTCTACCTCCTCAAGAACGGCAGCGGGGGCCGGGGCGGACAGGGCGCCGTGAACGTGAGCGTCAACGTCACCAACCGCAACCGCTGACCCCGGAGGAACCCAGATGCGCCCGCGCCTGCGCTACACCACCTACCCCCGCCCCTCGATCCGCCTGACCGACACCCCCAACCCCAAGTGCCCCAGCTGCCAGGGCGCCGGCGGCTGGGACCAGGACTACGGCGACGAGAACGGCGAGTACGGCGGCACCGAAACCTACTACTGCCTCTGCTGGAACCCCGACCGCTCCCGGAACCTGCTGCCCGTCCCGCACTGGATCGCCCGCCGCTGGCTCGGCTGGACCGAGCCCGTCTACAGCAGCGAACCGCCCTTCTAGCCAACGAAGTTGGCCTCACTCCTCGCGCCGCCGTTACGGCGGCTGCCTGATCCGCCCACCCGGCACGAGTGGGCGGTGAGGGGAGCTGGACCGTCCAGCCCGCAGCACGAGGAGAGACACCACCGGTGTTCACCACCAACCAGACCGCCTCCCAGCACATCGGGAGCCGCACCCACCAGGCCGACGCCACCGCCCACCACGACGACCCCGACACCGGCCACCGGGCGTGGGTCCTGCTCGACGGCATCGGCGACCGCGAGCACACCGCCGCCTGGACCCGCAGCGCAGCGCCGGCCCTCGCCGAGCTGGCCGCCGAACTCGGCGACGGCCACGCCGCGATCCAGCGACTGCGACCGGCCTTCCACACCGAGCGCGCCACCATGGACTACCCGAAGGACTGGCCGCCGGACGCCGCCGCGATCGTCGCCGTCCTGACTCCCACCGGCCGCCTGAACATCACGTGGGCCGGAGACTGCCGCGCCTACCTCGCCGAACGGGACCGGGTCCAACTGCTCACCACCGACCACAACAAGGCCACCGAGCAGCGCCGCGAGGGTCGTTGGCCCGAGCCCGACGCCCACGACCACCTGACGTCCTCGTTGTGCTTCCTCACCGGCGTGGTCGACACCGTCACCGTGGACTTCGATCCCCGGCCTGACCTGCGGCGGCTGGTGCTCGCCTCGGACGGCGCCTACCTGCCGCACGAGACGTTCGGGGCCCTGCCCCCGCCGAGCCCGGACGGCTCCCACCGGCACCGCGAAGGGTCGGGCATCCTGACCCCCCTCCTCGCCGGCGACCCCGAGACCGTCGCCCGACGCTTCACCGACCTCGCCGTGCGCACCGACCCCGCCCCGGACGGGCCCGACAACGCGAGCGTCCTGGTCATCGACCTGAACCCCACCCGCTGACCCGACCAGCGGACACCCCCCGAACAGCACGGAACCCCGCACCGGCCGACGATCCGCCAAGACAGGCGGCCGGTGCGGGGTCGTGCATCCCAATCAGAGACGGGACCAGCATGCCCGAGTTCGACCGCTTCACGCTCGCCTTCGTGGACGACATCCGCGACCGGGAGACCGCCAGCGACGGCCACTCCCGCTACGGCGCCTACCTCGCCAAGTCCGCCGAGTGCTTCCACTACGACGGGGAACCGCTGCCGACGGCCGAGTTCGCCGTCATCGCGTGGCGGACCGCCACCACCCCGGTCATGGCTCCGGGCTACGTGGCCGTGCGCCCGGACCTGCTCGACCTCACCCCGGTCACCGACCCGAACGGCAGCCTCCACCTGCGCGCCCGCATCGCCCTGCGCCACGCCGCTCTCAACCGCCGCCCCACCGGCCGGTTCGCCGACTGGGAGCGCAGCCCGTGGGAGCGACCAGACGAGCCGTGGCCGCACCTCGAACGCCCCTACCGCGACAACCACGCCTCGCTGCTGGTCACCACCGAGGTCACCGTGCCCGTTCCCGCGCACCACCTCGTACGGCCGACCAGCGCCCGGCCCGGCCGCACCCTCACCTACGAGGCCAAAGCCGCCGTCGCCGTCCTCGCCGAGCACGCCAACAGCGACCTCGCCCCGCTCGTCGCCGATCTGCTCGGCGGTGCCCGATGAGTGCTCGCAGCCCGCGCAAGGCTCGCCAGGTAGAGGACATGTTCCCCGGCATGCCCGACCTGCTGCCCAAGACCCCGCCGAAGGCGGCTGATGGTGAGCACGTCGCGCTGACGCTGGACGAGGCGATCGCCCGCTCGCACGCCATCCTCGATGAGGCCCTGGCCACCTACCCGATTGAGGCGGTGTTCGGGCTGTTCTCGGGCGGCAACGACTCCGTCAACCTCATGCACCTGATGCGCGAGCGCTACCAGGCGATCCTGCACGTCAACACCGGTACCGGCATCCCGGAGACCACCCAGCACGTGCGGGACGTCGCCGCCGCCTGGGACATCCCCCTGCACGAGTTGCACCCCAAGCACTCCTACGCCGACCTCGTCATGGGCCGCGTCATCGCCTCTACGGGCCCCAACGCCGGTGTCCGCCCTGTGTGGAAGGGCTTTCCCGGCCCGGCCGGGCACAAGGTGATGTACCGCCACCTCAAGGACGAGCCGCTGATGACGTTCCGACGGAGCATCATCGGCAACCAGGGCCGCACCCG
>NZ_JBIWOW010000039.1:0-54217 GCF_044767945.1 Kitasatospora sp. NPDC101183
ACCAACACACCGGCCCCCCCCCCCCCCCCCCCCGGGGCCCCCCCCCGGGGGGGCCGCCCCCCCCCGGCGGGGGGGGGCCCCCCCCGGGGGGGCGCCCCCCCCCCCCGGGGGCGCCCCCCCCCCTCCTCACGTCTCTTCACGGCCTGGGCCGTCAGGCGCTCTTGTCCCGGCGCTCCCGCTTGATCATGTCGCGCGGGACGAGGGTCGGGATCGCGTGCTTGGAGACGACGTCCCCGGTCACCACCACGCGGGCGACGTCCTGGCGCGAGGGGACCTCGTACATCACGGACATCAGCACCTCCTCCATGATGGCCCGCAGACCGCGCGCGCCGGTGCCGCGCAGGATCGCCTGGTCGGCGATCGCCTCCAGCGCGTCCCGGGAGAACTCCAGCTCCACGCCGTCGAGTTCGAACAGCTTGCGGTACTGCTTCACCAGCGCGTTGCGCGGCTCGGTGAGGATCTGCAGCAGCGCCTCGCGGTCCAGGTTGTGCACGCTGGTGATCACCGGCAGACGGCCGATGAACTCGGGGATCATGCCGAACTTCACCAGGTCCTCGGGCATCACCTGGCGGAAGTGGTCGCTGGCGTCCGACTCCCGCTTGGAGCGGATGTTGGCGCCGAAGCCGATGCCCTTGGCACCCGCGCGGCCCTCGATGATCCGCTCCAGGCCGGCGAACGCGCCGCCGACGATGAACAGCACGTTGGTGGTGTCGATCTGGATGAACTCCTGGTGGGGGTGCTTGCGGCCCCCCTGCGGCGGCACCGAGGCGGTGGTGCCCTCCAGGATCTTCAGCAGCGCCTGCTGCACGCCCTCGCCGGAGACGTCCCGGGTGATCGACGGGTTCTCGCTCTTGCGGGCGACCTTGTCGATCTCATCGATGTAGATGATCCCGGTCTCGGCCTTCTTGACGTCGTAGTCGGCCGCCTGGATCAGCTTGAGCAGGATGTTCTCGACGTCCTCGCCGACGTAGCCGGCCTCCGTCAGCGCCGTGGCGTCCGCGATCGCGAACGGCACGTTCAGCATCCGGGCCAGGGTCTGCGCCAGCAGCGTCTTGCCGGAGCCCGTGGGGCCCAGCAGCAGGATGTTCGACTTGGCCAGCTCGATGGCGTCCTCGCGGCCGTTGCCCCCGCTGCGGCCCGCCTCGCCCGCCTGGACGCGCTTGTAGTGGTTGTAGACCGCCACCGACAGCGCCTTCTTGGCGAGGTCCTGGCCGACCACGTACTGGTCCAGGAACTCGTAGATCTCACGCGGCTTCGGAAGCTCCTCGAAGCGCACCTCGGAGGTCTCGGCGAGTTCCTCCTCGATGATCTCGTTGCACAGGTCGATGCACTCGTCGCAGATGTACACGCCTGGGCCGGCGATCAGCTTCTTCACCTGCTTCTGCGACTTGCCGCAGAACGAGCACTTGAGCAGGTCGCCACCGTCTCCGATGCGTGCCACGAGGTGCTTCCCCTTCGCCAGGGGCCCCGCAGGGGTTCCGGGGCCTGGTGCTGTGGACCGTCGACGCCCGACGGCGATCGGTCTCGCTATCCGAAGGTACTCTGCCGAGCCCGGGATTCCGGCCTCTTCGCCGGGTCTGCCCTACGCCCTCGGCGAATTGATACCGAACAGATGCCGTCGGCGGAGTCCGTCCGAACCGCGGCGGGGCCGCGCACACCGGGGTGCGCGACCCGCCGCGGCGAGTACTGGCCTCAGGAGGTCAGCGAGGTCTTGCGGGTGGAGATGATCTGGTCGATCAGGCCGTACTCCACGGCCTCCTCGGCGGTGAGGATCTTGTCGCGCTCGATGTCGTCGCGCACCTGCTCCACCGACTTGCTGGAGTGCTTGGAGAGCATCTCCTCCAGCTGCTCGCGCATCCGGAAGATCTCCCGGGCCTGGATCTCCAGGTCCGACACCTGACCGCGACCGGTCTCGGTGTACGGCTGGTGGATCAGGATACGGGCGTTCGGCAGCGCCATCCGCTTGCCGGGGGTGCCGGCGGCGAGCAGCACGGCGGCGGCGGAGGCCGCCTGGCCCATGCAGACCGTGGTGATGTCCGGCTTGACGTACTGCATGGTGTCGTAGATGGCCGTCAGGGCCGTGAACGAACCGCCCGGCGAGTTGATGTACATCTGGATCTCGCGGTCCGGGTCCATCGACTCCAGGCACAGCAGCTGCGCCATGATGTCGTTCGCCGAGACGTCGTCGACCTGCGAGCCGAGGAAGATGATGCGCTCCTCGAAGAGCTTCGCGTACGGGTCGTACTCGCGGATGCCCTGCGTGGTGCGCTCGACGAAGCGCGGGACGATGTAACGGCCCTCGGCGCGCATGTCCTCGACGCGCGCCTTGGCGGCCGACAGGCTGGGGATGTTCATGGGGGTCCTTGTCCTCCGGGGCGTTGGGACGGTGGTGTCGTGGGCCGGGCCGAGGCTCAGGCGCCCGTGCCGCCGCCGCCGGGGACGTCCGCGGCGCTGTGCATGATGTCGTCGATCAGGCCGTAGGCCTTGGCCTCCTCCGGCGTGAACCAGCGGTCGCGGTCGGAGTCCTGGGTGATCTGCTCGAAGGTCTGGCCGCTGTGGTGCGCGATCAGCTCGGACATGCGCTTCTTGGTCCGGAGCAGCTGCTCGGCCTGGATGCGGATGTCGGTCGCGGAGCCGCCGAGGCCCGCGGAGGGCTGGTGCATCAGGATGTTGGCGTTCGGCAGCGAGAAGCGCTTGCCGGGGGTGCCCGCCGTCAGCAGGAACTGGCCCATCGAGGCGGCCATGCCCATCGCGATGGTCACGACGTCGTTCTTGATGTACTGCATGGTGTCGTAGATCGCCATGCCGGCCGAGATCGAGCCGCCCGGAGAGTTGATGTAGAGGAAGATGTCCTTGTCCGGGTCAGCGGCCAGCAGGAGCAGCTGGGCGGTGATCTTGTTGGCGATGTCGTCGTCGACCTGCTGGCCGAGGAAGATGATCCGCTCGCCCAGCAGCCGGTTGTAGACCTGGTCGCCAAGGCCGCCGAGCACGTCACCAGCGGCGGCGTGCGGCGCCATCGGGCCAGGCATCTGCATCTGCGGGAACGTCACTTAGCCACCTGCTCAGTCGATTTGGAGGGCCGCTCCGCGGCCCTCACGGTGTCGCGCAGCTTCCGGGTATCACGTCGTGATTGTTGCTGTCCAAGGACCCTAACGCGCAGGCAGGGCCGCAGAATCCCTCACGCAGAACTGTTCGCTGTGAGCGCAGGGTCCCCACCCCCGCGGGGCGGGACGACAGCGGGCCCGGACACCGTACGGCGTCCGGGCCCGCTGTGTGCCTCAGGGGCTACCGGGGCGCTCAGGCCTCGGTCTTCTCCTCGGCGGCGGCGTCCTCGACCGCGGGGGCCTCGGCGGCGGCCTCGGCGGTCTCGCCCGCCTCGTCCTCGTCGTCGAAGTTGATCTCGTTGCCCTCGGTGTCGACGACCTTGGCGGCCTCGACCACGGTGGCGAGCGCCTTGCCGCGGGCGACCTCGCCGACCAGCATCGGCACCTGGCCGCCCTGGACGACCTGCTGCGCGAACTGGTCCGGGGTGAGGCCCGAGCCGGCGGCGCGGCGGATGAGGTGCTCGGTGAGCTCCTCCTGGTTAACACCCAGCTCCTCGTCGGCGACGATCTGGTCCAGGACGAACTGGGTCTTGATGCCCTTCTTCGCCTGCTCCTCGATCTCCGCGTCCCACTCCTCGCGGGACTTGCCCTGGGTCTCCAGGTAGGTGTCGAGGTTCAGGCCCATCGGCTCCAGCTGGTGGTGCTCCAGGTTGTGCTTGCGGGTCTGGATCTCGTCCGCGAGCAGCTTCTCCGGGAACTCGATCTCGACCAGGGCGAGCAGCGCGTCGAGCACCTTCTCCTGGGCCTGGGTGGCCTGGTCGTACTCCTTCATGCGCTCCAGGCGCTTGCGGGAGTCGGCGCGCAGGTCCTCCAGCGTGTCGAACTCGCTGGCCAGCTGGGCGAACTCGTCGTCCAGCTCCGGCAGCTCCTTCTCCTGGACGGCCGTGACGGTGACGGTGACCTCGGAGGTCTTGCCCGCCTGGGTGCCGCCCTTGAGCTCGGTCTCGAAGGTCTTCGACTCGCCGGCCGACAGGCCGACGACGGCCTCGTCGATGCCGTCGATCAGACGGCCCGAGCCGATCTCGTAGCTCACGCCGGTGGCGGTGCCGTCGTCCGGCACCTCGCCGTCGACCTTGGCCTCGAGGTCGACGACCACGACGTCGCCCTCGGCGGCGGCGCGCTCGACGTCCTTGACGGACGAGAAGCGCTCGCGCAGCTGCTCGAGCGACTTGTCGATGTCCTCGTCGGCGACGACGATCGGGTCGACGGTCACCTCGATGCCGGAGAACTCCGGCAGGGTGACCTCCGGACGGACGTCGACCTCGGCGGTGAACTTGAGGTCACCACCGTCGGCGAGCTTCTCGACACCCTCGATGTTGGTGATGTCGGGCTGTCCGAGGACCTCGATCTTGCCCTCGTCGACGGCCTGCGTGTAGAAGCGCGGCAGGGCGTCGTTGACGGCCTCCTCCAGCACGGCGCCACGGCCGAAACGC
Source organism: Kitasatospora sp. NPDC101183 (assembly GCF_044767945.1). Lineage (NCBI taxonomy): Bacteria > Bacillati > Actinomycetota > Actinomycetes > Kitasatosporales > Streptomycetaceae > Kitasatospora > Kitasatospora sp. NPDC101183. Next base: position 4,538 of record NZ_JBIWOW010000039.1, read on the forward strand.
TGGTCGATGACACGGTTCGGGATCTTGCCCTTGCGGAAACCCGGGACCGAGACCTGCTGGTTGATCTTCTTGTACGCCGCGTCGAGGCTGGGCTTGAGCTCCTCGAAGGGCACCTCGACGGTGAGTCGAACCCGGGTCGGGTTCAGAGTCTCGACGGCGCTCTTCACGGTAAAGGTCTCCTATGGGCTTGCGGTCAGGTTGTCTACGCCCGCCCCTCGCCGCCCGGCCGGAGCCGGTACGGATGGGTCGGACGAGACGGGCGATGGGCGGTTGGAGCTGCATCTCCCGTGGGGGTGGACGGTGAGCTTGACTCCTCGCCCTCGTGCGGTTGACCTGGGTGGACGCCACAGGGACTACCGCCAGCGCCCCATCCTACCGGTACCACGAAAGGCGGACGCCAGGCGCCACCGTACCGCCGTTCACAGGCGCGTACACAGAACAGGGCCCCGCCCCTTCCGGACGAGACCCTGCCGCACTGTCGGGGTGGCCGGATTCGAACCGACGGCCTTCCGCTCCCAAAGCGGACGCGCTACCAAACTGCGCCACACCCCGTGGTGCCGAGAGGAAGCGTACACGCCGTGCTGGAAAGGCTCGTGGACTTGTCCGGGGCGGTCGGCGGAGACCACCGAGCGAAAAGCGGTGTGCGCGAGAGCGGTGGGACCGGGTACGCTGTCCCACGACCTTCCGGGCGCTGGTGCCCGGCGGATCGCGCGGGCGTAGCTCAATGGTAGAGCCCTAGTCTTCCAAACTAGTCACGCGAGTTCGATTCTCGTCGCCCGCTCCGTTCGACGGCCCCGGTGCTTCTGGCACCGGGGCCGTTCGCGTTTCCCGCCCCGCTCAGAGGCCCAGCCAGGCGGCCCGGGCGGCCGTGCGCTCCAGCAGCTGGTGGACGTCGGCCTGCCGGGTGGCGGGGTGGTCGTTGTAGGCGTCCGGGGAGTCCGCCCGGCGGCCGGTGGCGTGCAGGACCTCCATCAGCTGCGCCCGGCCGGTGCGCACCACGGCCGGGGTGCCGTAGCCGTGGGCGAGGACGGCGGCCTGGGCGCCCAGGAGGCAGACCCGGCCGCGCTCGTCCCACATGGCGCCCTGCAGCCAGCCGTGGACCAGGAGGTAGCGGGAGGCGAGCCGCAGGTGGTCGGCGGCGGTGACGGGCACCGGGCGGGGCGGGCGGCGCAGGGCGCGGTCGAGCAGGGTGGCGCGGGGCTGCGGGTGGCCGGCCCACCAGGGCTGCGGGGTGCTGCCGTAGGGGCAGACGTACGGCGCCGGGGCGCGGGCGGGGGCGGGCAGCGAGGCCAGGTACGCCTCGATCTCGGCGACCAGGCCGGTGCCGTCCGGGTGGACGAGGAGTACGGGGGGCGTCGGGGCGGTGCGGGGCATGTCGGGTTCTCCGGGGCGGCCGTCGTGCGGGGTCCGCTCCCCAAACTGGGGCACAGTGGACATTTCCGCGACCGGAGGGCGGTGGCGCCCGCGCGCTTTCCCGGCGGGGCGTCCGGCCGATAGCCTCGGCGACGTTCGAGTGCGGTTCGAACGGGCCTGGACCCGCCGCGCTCCCTAGGTGGAGGAGTCCCGGTGCGTCCGGAGGAGCGACTGGCCGTCATACAGCGCTGCGTGGTGCGGGAGATGGCACGCCTGGGCCAGGAGTTCGCGGTGGACGGCGAGGTGGTGCGCGGCCCGGGCACCACGGCGGTGGCGGTGCGCGAGCACCCGGGCGACGACGGCGCCGGGCACGTCGACCTCGGCTTCGTGCTGCACCTGGGACGGGCGGACGCGCCGGTGGTCTGGGACTGCGCGGCCGGCCTTGGCAAGACCGAGGAGGAGAAGCTCGCGAACGCCGTGAGGATGTGGGCGACCACCACCGCCTCGGTGCTGGTCGAGCTCGCGGACGGGCGCGGGGTGCACGCGGACCACCCGGACGTCCCCGAACTCCCGGGCTGGCACGCGGTGCAGGGGCCGGCGGCGGTGTTCGGGTTCGGCAACGAGCACCTGGCGGCCTGGCTCGCCGAGAACCGGGTGCTGCCGGCACTGGCGCCCGCGCTGCGCACGGAGGTCTCCGGGCCCGGGCCGGTGGGGGTCAAGCTCTTCCTGGGCGGGAAGGCGGGCGACGACGTGGCCGAGGTCCGGGTGGGCGGAGAGGTCTCGGAGGCGGCGTCGGCGGCGCTGCGCGCGCTGGACTGGCCGCGCGGTGAACGGCTGTGCTGGGCGCGGCTGTTCGTGCTGCTGACGGCCGAGCAGGCACGGGCTCAGCCGGTCGCGGCGCCGGCGGCCGTACGGTCGGCGGCGGTCGTGACGGCCCCGGCGGTACGCCCCCGGGGCCTGTTCGCGCGCTGGCGGGATGCCAGACGGGCCGGCCGGTAGTCCCCCGTCCCCCTGGGGTCCGGGCGGCCCGACCGGGTCAGCCGCCGGTGATGTTGGAGATACTGTGCGACAGGTTCTGCAGCAGTGACGTGATCGAGCCCGCGACCGTGGTCTCGTGCAGCATGAAGCCGAACAGGGCGGCGACGATGCCGTGCGCGATCTTCATCTGCTTGTTGCGGATGAAGATGATGCACAGGATCGCGAACAGGACCAGCGCGGAGACGGAGAGTGCCACCCGGACTCACTTCCTCGATTTCATAGCGTGGTGCCACCGCCCGGCGACACCTGCGAATGCCGGACCCCGGCCTGTCCGACGGTCCCGAGGCGGAATCGCGGACCGTCCGGCGCACCGCCGGTGCGGAAGGCCACGGTCGACCGTCTGCTGCCCTGTCGCACGTGTCACCCCCCATCCCCCGAATCCTGAACAGTCCCGCCCGGACTCAGTGTGGTCGACCGTGCCGATTGCGTAAAGGTCTGACAGTCAGCCCAACGCCGACATCCTGCGATGCGAGACGAGTTTCCGCCGACCGGGACGATAGCCGAGCCGTTCTGACGAATCGTCGGCGGGGCCGGGCTGAGCGGCCCCGGAGCGGCCGGAGGCGGGGAACGGAAGCCGCTGGTCCGGTCCGCCGACGGGCCGTCCGATTTGGCCGAAGATCAGCTACGGGGCTTGACAGTTACTCGCCCGCTCGCCTCCGGGGCGCTCTTGACCCGGTGCCGACGGTCGGCGCTCCCTCGCTCCTCCGTCGCTCCCTCGCTTCTCCCTTTCGACACCGGCGCGCCCCTTCGGCTCGGGGCGGGTTCAGTCGCGCCACAGCAGGAGGACGGCGCGGTCGTCGTTGATGTCCCGGGCGACCGTCTCGATCAGCGCGGCGGCGGCGCCCGCGCCGGAGCCCCGGCCGCCGCCGGGGACGAGCCGGTCGGCCTCCCCCATCAGCCGGTCCATGCCCTCGGTGAGGTCCCGGCCGGGGGCCTCGACCATGCCGTCCGTGCAGAGCAGCAGGACGTCGCCGCGGCCCAGCCGGCCGCGCACGCCCTCGAACTTGGCGCCGTCGTAGATGCCCAGCAGCGGGCCCTCGGCCTCCTTGACCTCCCAGCGCCCCTCGCCGGCCAGGCGCTGCATGCCCGGCAGGTGGCCGGCCGAGAGCAGCTCGTACTCGCCGGTGTCGAGGTCCAGCACCAGGTGGACGGCGGTGGCGAAGCCCTCCTCCCAGGACTGGCGCAGCAGGTAGCCGTTGGCGGCGGGCAGGAAGTCGTGGGCGGGCAGCGAGCCGACCAGGCCGCCGAAGGCGCCGGAGAGCAGCAGCGCCCGCGAGCCCGCGTCCATGCCCTTGCCGGAGACGTCCGCGAGGACGACCTCCAGCAGCCGCCGGCCGGGGCCGGTGCGGGCGGCGACGACGAAGTCCCCGGAGAAGGACTGGCCGCCGGCCGGGCGCAGCGCCATGTCCGCGTGCCAGCCGTCGGGCAGGTCGGGCACCCGGCTCTGCACCCGCAGCCGTTCGCGCAGGTCGAAGAGCATGGTGGAGCCACCCCACCAGGGCACGCCGACGCGGGCGCGGAACTGGGCCAGCAGCAGGCCGCCGACCCCGGCGGCGCCGACCACCAGGGCCGCGCCGGGGGTGACCCCGTAGACGTACGCCTCGGGGTTCTCGCTGGCCACGCGCTGGCCGGTGTGGAACACGGACTCGGCGGAGAGGCCGAGCGCGGCCAGCGCGTACAGGACCACCAGGCTGCCGGGGCGCAGCAGCAGGGCGCCGGCCAGGATGGGCAGGACGAGGGCCGTGGGCGGCGCCCAGTCCGGGAGCCAGACGTTGAGCAGGATCAGCAGGGGGACGAGCAGGGCGAGCGCGCACAGGACGGGCCAGTCGGCGGCTCCGCCGCGGAAGTAGTCGACCCCGGCCGTGCGCAGCCTTCGGCGGGCCCGGCGCAGCGTCCGGCGCAACCGGGCCGTCACGGACTCGGCGGCGCCGGGCCTCGTCGCAGTCGTCTGGGGCGGTGCGCCCGGCGGTCTGCCAGCCATGGGGTCCGACCCTATCCACGGTCCGGCTCCGCGTCGACGGGCCGGGGGCGGGCGCCGGCGGGCGGGCGCGGGGAGCTCAGCGGGTTTCGGCCGTTCGGCGCGGTGGCGGGCGCCCCGTCAGGAAGCGTGCGCCGGTTGGGCGTACGGGGCTCGCGGGGCGCGTGCGCGCCCGGCGTGCGGGGGTGTGCGCGCGCCGGGCTCTGTGGCCGATGCCACAGGGACGGCGACGGCCGGCCGCACGGGGTGCGGCCGGCCGGGGTCGGTCGGGGGTCCGGGAGGGATCAGCCCTGCGGGTGGTGGGCCGGGATCGGCGGGAGCTCGCCGGTGGTCTCGTACTCGCTCAGCATCTCGATCCGGCGGGTGTGCCGGGCCTCGCCGCTGTAGGGGGTGTTGAGGAAGACCTCGACGAACTTCGTGGCCTCCTCGACGGTGTGCATCCGGCCGCCGACGGAGATCACGTTGGCGTTGTTGTGCTGGCGGCCGAGCTCGGCGGTCTGCGTGCTCCAGGCCAGCGCCGCGCGGACGCCCTTGACCTTGTTGGCGGCGATCGCCTCGCCGTTGCCGGAGCCGCCGATCACGACGCCCAGCGCCTCCGGGTCAGCGGCGGTGCGCTCGGCGGCGCGCAGGCAGAACGGCGGGTAGTCGTCCTCGGCGTCGTAGATGTGCGGCCCGCAGTCGACCGGCTCGTGGCCGGCCTCCTTGAGCCACTCCACGAGGTGGTTCTTCAGTTCGTATCCGGCATGGTCGGAGCCCAGGTAGACGCGCATGGCACGAGTGTGGCACGCGCGTCCGCCGGGCCCGGCCAAGGCCCTCTCGTTGGCGCCCAGGGGCTCGTCAGCGCCGGCCGAGCAGCTTCCAGGCGAGCGGGAGGGCGCCGGCGGCGAAGGCGGCCTTGAGGGCGTCGCCGACCAGGTAGGGGTAGAGGCCGAGCTCGGCGGCGCGGGCCAGGGAGACGTGCAGCGACAGGGCCAGGTAGGGGACGCCGACCGCGTAGATCGCCAGGCTGCCGAGGACCATCGTGACGGCCGTGTTCACCGGGGTGCGGTCGGCGCCCCGGCGGGCCAGCGCGCCGGTGAGGGCGGCGGCGAGGACGAAGCCGAGCACGTAGCCGAAGGAGGGCATGGCCCAGCCCGAGGTGCCCTCGGCGAACCAGGGCAGGCCCGCCATGCCGGCCAGCAGGTAGAGGGCCAGCGAGGCGACGCCGCGCCGGGCGCCGAGCGCGGTGCCGACCAGCAGGGCCGCGAAGGTCTGGCCGGTGACCGGCACCGGCGAGCCGGGCACGTTCACCGACAGCTGGGCGGCGAGGCCGGTCAGCGCGGCGCCGCCGGCCACCAGGGCCAGGTCGCGGGCCTGGGCGCCGAGGCGGGTGGTGGCGGCGGGCAGCAGGTCGGCGAGGACGGCGCGGTGCGGCGTCGGGGTGGCGGCTGTGGCCATCGGACTTCCTCCGGGACGGTCTGGGTGAACACCTGTGAACCTACGCGGTGATCCACCGGCCCACCGGCACGGATTCGGACAAACACGCGAGCCCGGCTGTTGTCGAGTCCGGCCCGAGGTGACGATCGGCGCCCGAATTGCCACCTTCCGTCACTGTTCGGTCCGCATGACGGACCCGGATGCGAGATTCTTGGCATGAACAGGGATGCCACCGGATATTGGACAGCTCATGTCGCATTCCGCACAGTCTGGACGTTCCACGCCTATGGCCCCCACCACCGCACCCCCGGCTCCCGGGACCACCGACGCCGACGCGGCCCAGGGCGCCCCGCAGCTGGGCCACGGGCTCAAGCAGCGCCACCTGTCGATGATCGCCCTGGGAGGAGTGATCGGCGCCGGCCTGTTCGTCGGCTCCGGCGCGGGCATCGCGGCCGCCGGCCCCGCCATCATCCTGGCCTTCGCCCTCTCCGGCCTGCTGGTCATGCTGATCATGCGGATGCTCGGCGAGATGTCCGCCGCCCGGCCCGCCTCCGGCTCCTTCTCGGTGCACGCCGAGAAGGAGATCGGCCCCTGGGCCGGGATCACCGCCGGCTGGATGTACTGGGTGATGCTCTGCTGCGGTGTCGCCGCCGAGGCCACCGCCGCCGGGAAGATCGTCAACGGCTGGATACCCGGGGTCTCCTCCTGGGTGTGGGTCGCCCTGTTCATGGTCTTCTTCTGCGTCAGCAACCTCACCGCCGTGAAGAACTTCGGCGAGTTCGAGTTCTGGTTCGCCACGATCAAGGTCACCGCGATCATCGCCTTCCTCGTCCTCGGCGCCCTCGGCATCGCCGGGGTCATCGGCCCCGGCTCCCCCGGCACCGCCAACCTCACCGGCCACGGCGGCTTCCTGCCGGGCGGCGTCAGCGGACTGATCGTCGGCCTGCTCGCCTCCGTCTTCGCCTACGGCGGCCTCGAGACCGTCACCATCGCCGCCGCCGAGTCCGACGACCCCAGGCGCAACGTCGCCAACGCCGTGCGCACCGCCGTGTGGCGCATCGCGATCTTCTACATCGGCTCGATGGCCCTGGTCGTCACCCTCGTCTCCTGGAAGGACCCGGCCGTCGCCGCCGACGGGCCGTACGTCACCGTGCTGCGCCACCTCGGGGTGGCCGGGGCCGGGACGATCATGCAGGCCGTGGTGCTCATCGCCCTGCTGTCCGCGATGAACGCCAACATCTACGGCGCCTCGCGCATGGCGTACTCGCTCGTCGGCCGCGGCCAGGGCCCCCGGGCGCTCGCCAAGGCCTCCGGCGGGGTGCCGCGCCGGGCCGTGCTGGCCTCCTGCCTGTTCGGCTTCCTCGCCGTCCTGGCCGCCAAGTTCTGGCCGGACACCGTCTTCACCTGGCTGATGAACACCACCGGCGTCGCCATCCTCGTCGTCTGGCTGTTCATCTGCCTCGTCCAGCTGAAGATGCGCCGCCGCCTGGAGCGCGAGAGCCCCGAGCTGCTCACCGTCCGGATGTGGGGATTCCCGTACCTCACCTGGATCGCCACGGCCGCCGTCGTCGGCATCCTCGCGCTGATGACCACCACCGAGGGCAACCGGCAGCAGCTGTACGCGGCCGCCGTGCTCGTCGCCCTGCTGAGCGGCGCCGGCGTCCTCAAGCAGCGCCGCGACCGGGCCGCTGCAGCCGCCGCCGCACGCTGACCCCGCCTCGCTCAAGGGCCCCCGGAACCCCGTTCCGGGGGCCCTTCCCGTCCGGCACCGCCGTGAAAGGATGCCCCTGCGCGCACGGAGCACACCACTGACACCGCGCGCGGGACCGCACCACCCACCCCCGCACCACCGTGCGAGCCGGACAAAGGAGTACCGCCGTGCCGGGCAAGAACCTGAGCCGTGAGGAAGCCCAGCAGCGGGCCGCCGTCCTGGCCGTGGACGGCTACGAGGTCCGCCTCGACGTCACCTCCGCCCCCGATCCGGCGGCCGCGACCTTCCGCTCCACCACCACCGTCGCCTTCCGCTGCTCCGAGCCCGGCGCGAGCACCTTCCTCGACCTGCTCGCCACCGCCGTCCGCTCCGTCACCCTCAACGGCCGCGCCCTCGACGCCGCCGCCTACGACGGCGCCCGGGTGCACGTGGACGGCCTCGCCGCCGAGAACGTCCTCACCGTCGAGGCCGACTGCGCCTACAGCCGCACCGGCGAGGGCCTGCACCGCTTCGTCGACCCCGTCGACGGCGAGACGTACCTCTACACCCACTACGAGCCGGCCGACGCCCGCCGGGTGTTCGCGAACTTCGAACAGCCCGACCTCAAGGCCCCGTTCACCTTCACCGTGACCGCCCCGGCCGACTGGAACGTGTGGTCCAACGCCGAGCACGTGAGCGTCCTGCCCGAAGAGGGCTCCCGCACCTGGGAGTTCGCGCCCACCAAGCGGATCTCCACCTACCTCACCGCCGTCGTCGCCGGCCCGTACCACCTCGTCCAGGACGAGTACAGCCGCGAGCTGCCCGACGGCACCGTGCTGGAGATCCCGCTCTCCGCGATGTGCCGCAAGTCCCTCGCCCCGTACTTCGACGCCGACGAGATCCTCGGCGTCACCAAGCTCGGACTCGACTTCTTCCACGAGGAGTTCGGCTACCCGTACCCGTTCGGCAAGTACGACCAGGCGTTCGTCCCCGAGTACAACATCGGCGCCATGGAGAACCCCGGCTGCGTCACCTTCAAGGAGGACTTCGTCTTCCGCTCCAAGGTCACCGACGCCGCCTACGAGAACCGCGCCAACGTCATCCTCCACGAGATGGCGCACATGTGGTTCGGCGACCTCGTCACCCCCCGCTGGTGGGACGACCTGTGGCTCAAGGAGTCCTTCGCCGACTTCATGGGCTCCTACGGCCTGATCGGCGCCCGCACCCGCTACTCCTCCGCCTGGGTCACCTTCGCCAACCAGCGCAAGGCCTGGGCCTACCGGCAGGACCAGCTCCCCACCACGCACCCGATCACGGCCGACATCCGCGACCTCGAGGACGCCAAGCTCAACTTCGACGGCATCACCTACGCCAAGGGCGCCGCCGTCCTCAAGCAGCTCGTCGCGTACGTCGGTTCGCAGGCCTTCTTCGAGGGCTCCCGCCGCTACTTCCAGCGCCACGCCTTCGGCAACACCGAACTCGCCGACCTGCTCGGCGCGCTGGAGGAGACCAGCGGACGCGACCTCAAGTCCTGGGCCGCCGCCTGGCTGCAGACCTCCGGCGTCAACGCGCTCACCCCGCAGGTCACCACCGACGCCGGGGGCCGGATCACCGAGCTCGCCGTCCTCCAGGACGGCGACATCCTGCGCCCGCACCGCATCGCCATCGGCCTCTACGACCGGGACGAGGACGGCGCCCTGGTGCGCACCGGCCGCCTGGAGGTCGACGTCACCGGCGCCCGCACCGTCGTCCCCGAGGCCGCCGGCCGGGCCCGCCCCGCGCTCGTGCTGCTCAACGACGAGGACCTGACCTACTGCAAGATCCGCTTCGACGAGGAGTCCCTGGAGGCGCTGCGCACCGGCCTCGGCGACATCGGCGACGACCTCGCCCGCGCACTGGCCTGGTCCGCCGTCTGGAACCTCACCCGCGACGCCCTGATGCCCGCCCGCGACTACGTCGCCCTGGTGCTGCGCTTCGCCGGCCAGGAGGGCAACATCGGCGTGCTGCAGTCCCTGCACACCCAGGCCAAGACCGCCGTCGACCTGTACGCCGACCCCGAGTGGCGCGGCGAGGGCGCCCGGCTGCTCGCCGACGGCGCCCTGCGCGAGCTGCGCGCCGCCGTCCCCGGCAGCGACCACCAGCTGGCCTGGGCCCGCTTCCTCGCCCAGACCGCCGGCGGCGCCGAGCACCTCGGCCTGGTGCGCGGCCTGCTCACCGGCAGCGCCCGCATCGACGGCCTGGACGTCGACCAGGAGCTGCGCTGGGCCCTGTGGCTGGCCCTGGCCGCCGCCGGGCAGGCCGGGGACGAGGAGCTGGCCGCCGAGCTCGCCGCCGACAACACCGCCGGCGGCAAGCGCCAGTACACCCTGTGCCTGGCCGCCCGGCCGACCCCGGAGGCCAAGGCCGCCGCCTGGTCGGCCGTGGTGGACTCGGACGAGCTGCCCAACGCCCTGGTCGAGGCCAACATCGCGGGCTTCGCGCTGCCCTCCCACCGGGACCTCACCGCGCTGTACGCGGCGCCGTACTTCAAGCTGCTGGAGCGGATCTGGTCCGAGCGGACCATCGAGATCGCGATGCGCTTCGTCGGCGGGTTCTTCCCCCTCGCCCAGGCCGACGCGCCGACCCTCGCCGAGGCCGACGCCTGGCTGGACGCGCACCCGCAGGCGGCCCCGGCGCTGCGCCGCCTGGTGCTGGAGCGCCGGGACGACCTGGCCCGGGCGCTGCGGGCGCAGGACTGCGACCGGGGCTGACGACCTCCCGCCCGCACCGAGGGGCCCCGCCGTACGCGTCGTACGGAGGGGCCCCTCTCATGTTCCGCGTTCCGCGCGTGCGGTCAGTCGCGGCGCAGGCCGCGGTCGATGGCGGCGATCGCGCTGCCGCGCGCGTCGTCGCCGTCCAGCGACCAGACCATCACGCCGCCGAGGTCGTTCCAGCGCACGTAGCGGGCCTTCTGGGTGAGGACGTCGGCGGTGTCGTAGCTGTAGAAGGTGGTGCCGTCGTACTTCCAGGACGCGCCGTGGTCGCGGTCGTAGTAGACCTTGCCGGGCAGGGCGTTGACCTCGCGGTAGGAGAGGTCGGGGGCGGCGGCGGTGGACTTCTGGTAGAGGCCGCCGCGGGTGCCGGGGGCGACGCCCGTCCAGCCGTGGCCGTAGAGCGGGGCGCCGAGGACGAGCTGCTCGCCGGGCAGGCCGCGCTCCTGGTAGTGCTCGGCGGCCTTGTCGGCGGAGCGCTGGCGCGGCTCCGGGTCGGTCGGGTCGGAGTACAGGTTGGCCTGGTGGTTGGCCGGACCCTTGGCCTCCCAGGGGCCGTGCAGGTCGTAGGTCATGAGGTTGAGCCAGTCCACGGACTCGCTCAGCTGCGGCAGTTCGAGCCGGTCGGCGACGGTCTCGTTGGCGGCGACGGCGGCGGTGAGCAGATAGTGCTTCCCGCGCTTGCCCTGCGCGTCGCCGTCGCCCTGGTTGTCCTCGTCGCCGGCCTTGTGGTGGCCGCCGCCGCCCAGCGCGTCGAGCTGGCGGCGGAACTCCCGCATCAGGAGGGTGAAGTTGCGGCCGTCCTCGGGGCGCACCACGTTGCCCCCGTCACCGCCGCCGCCCGGGTACTCCCAGTCGATGTCGATGCCGTCGAAGACGCCCGCGGCGGCGCCGGCACCGCCCTCCGGGGAGCCGGGCAGGACGGGCACGTTGCCCTTGATGTACAGGTCGATGCAGGAGGAGACGAACTTCTGCCGGGAGGCCTCGGTGGCGGCCGCGTCGGAGAAGTACTTGGACCAGCTCCAGCCGCCGAGCGAGATGACGGTGCGCAGCTGCGGGTTCTTCGCCTTGAGCTTGCGCAGCTGGTTGAAGTGGCCCTTGAGCTTCTGGCCGGGCTTGTCGGCGACGCCGTCCACGGAGTCGGCGGCGGAGAAGGGGCGCTGGTAGTCGTCGAGGGCGTCGCCCTGGCCGGACTCGTTGCTCTCGAAGCAGGTGCCGTCCGCGGAGACGTTGCCGAAGGCGTAGTTGATGACGGTCAGCCGGGAGGCCTGACCGGACTCCTGGACGCGCTTGGCGGAGCTGTCGGCGCCCCACTGGGTGAAGTAGCCGACCCGCTGGCCCTTCAGCTTGGGGCCGTGTCCGTGGCCGCCGTCCGCCGCGTTCGCGGTGGCGGGGGCCGCGATGACCGCGGCGACGGTTACGGCGGCGAGCAGGGCTGAGGCGCGATTGGGCATACCGGACCCGTTCTCTGAGGCGTCGTCAACTTCATGGTCTGATCAATGGTCTGGACCAGATTGCACAGAGGTTTAGTCCATCCGCCGTTCATCGCACAAGGGGGCGGGTGCGGTCGGCGCAGTATGCAAAAGGGGGCCGGACCCGCGAAAGCGCGGGTCCGGCCCCCTTTTCAGGAGTTGCTGAACTCAGCCGGTGCTCAGCCGCTGTGCCCGATCAGCCGATGAGCGAGCGCAGCACGTACTGCAGGATGCCGCCGTTGCGGTAGTAGTCCGCCTCACCGGGGGTGTCGATGCGCACGACCGCGTCGAACTCCTTGTCACCAGCCTTGACCTTGACGGTCTTCGGGGTGCGGCCCTCGTTGAGCTCGGTCACGCCGGTGAAGGAGAAGGTCTCCTCGCCGGTCAGGCCCAGGGACTCGGCGTTCTCGCCCTCGGGGAACTGCAGCGGCAGGACGCCCATGCCGATCAGGTTCGAGCGGTGGATGCGCTCGTACGACTCGGCGATGACGGCCTTGACGCCCAGGAGCGCGGTGCCCTTGGCGGCCCAGTCGCGGGACGAGCCGGAGCCGTACTCCTTGCCGGCCAGGACGACCAGCGGGACGCCGGCGGCCTGGTAGTTCTGCGAGGCGTCGTAGATGAACGACACCGGCGCGTCGGCCTGGGTGAAGTCGCGGGTGTAGCCGCCCTCGGTGCCCGGCGCGATCTGGTTGCGCAGGCGGATGTTGGCGAAGGTGCCGCGGATCATGACCTCGTGGTTGCCACGGCGCGAGCCGTAGCTGTTGAAGTCGCGCTTCTCCACGCCGTTGGCGGTCAGGTACTGCGCCGCCGGGGTGCCGGGCTTGATGTTGCCGGCCGGGGAGATGTGGTCGGTGGTGACCGAGTCGCCCAGCTTGGCCAGGACGCGGGCGCCGGCGATGTCGCTCACCGGGCTCGGGGTCTTGGCCATGCCCTCGAAGTACGGGGGCTTGCGGACGTAGGTGGACTCGGCGTCCCACTCGAAGGTGTTGCCGGTCGGGACCGGGAGCGACTGCCAGCGGTAGTCGCCGGCGAAGACGTCCTGGTAGCCCTTGTCGAACATGGCCTCGTCGATGGAGGCGGCGACGGTGTCGGCGACCTCCTGCTCGGACGGCCAGATGTCGGCGAGGAAGACGTCGTTGCCGTCGGCGTCCTTGCCCAGGGCGTCCCGGGTGATGTCGACGTTCATGTTGCCGGCGAGGGCGTAGGCGACCACCAGCGGCGGGGAGGCCAGGTAGTTCATCTTGACGTCGGGGTTGATCCGGCCCTCGAAGTTGCGGTTGCCGGAGAGCACCGAGACGACGGCCAGGTCGGCCTCGTTGACGGCGGCCGAGACCTCCTCGGGCAGCGGGCCCGAGTTGCCGATGCAGGTGACGCAGCCGTAGCCGACCAGGTTGAAGCCCAGCTTCTCCATGTACGGGAGCAGGCCGGCCTTCTCGTAGTAGTCCATGACGACCTTGGAGCCGGGCGCCAGGGTGGTCTTGACCCAGGGCTTGACCGTCAGGCCCTTCTCCACGGCCTTCTTCGCCAGCAGGGCGGCGCCCAGCATGACGGAGGGGTTGGAGGTGTTGGTGCAGGAGGTGATCGAGGCGATCACGACCGCGCCGTTGTCGATCTCGTAGGTCGAGCCGTCGGGGGCGGTGACGGCGGTCGGCTTCGAGGCCTCGGCGGAGTAGGTCGGCAGCGCCTCGGCGAAGCGGCTCGCGGCCTCGGCCAGGATCACGCGGTCCTGCGGGCGCTTCGGGCCGGAGATCGACGGGACGACGGTGGAGACGTCCAGCTCCAGGTACTCCGAGTACACCGGCTCGTGGGCCGGGTTGTGCCAGAGGCCCTGCTCCTTGGCGTAGGCCTCGACCAGGGCGAGCTGCTGCGCGTCGCGGCCGGTGAGCTTCAGGTAGTTGATGGTCTCGGCGTCGATCGGGAAGATCGCACAGGTCGAGCCGAACTCCGGCGACATGTTGCCGATGGTGGCGCGGTTGGCCAGCGGGATGGCGCCGATGCCGTCGCCGTAGAACTCGACGAACTTGCCGACCACACCGTGCTTGCGCAGCATCTCGGTGATGGTGAGCACCAGGTCGGTGGCGGTGGTGCCGGCCGGCAGCTCGCCGGTCAGCTTGAAGCCGACGACGCGCGGGATCAGCATGGAGACCGGCTGGCCGAGCATGGCCGCCTCGGCCTCGATGCCGCCGACGCCCCAGCCCAGCACGCCCAGGCCGTTGACCATGGTGGTGTGCGAGTCGGTGCCGACGCAGGTGTCCGGGTAGGCCTGGCCGCCGCGGACCATGACGGTGCGGGCCAGGTGCTCGATGTTCACCTGGTGGACGATGCCGGTGCCCGGGGGGACGACCTTGAACTCGTCGAAGGCGGTCTGGCCCCAGCGCAGGAACTGGTAGCGCTCCTTGTTGCGGCCGTACTCGATCTCGACGTTCTGGGTGAACGCGTCCTTGGTGCCGAACTTGTCGGCGATGACCGAGTGGTCGATGACCAGCTCGGCCGGGGCCAGCGGGTTGATCTTGGCCGGGTCGCCGCCCAGCTCCTTGACGGCCTCGCGCATGGTGGCGAGGTCCACCACGCAGGGCACGCCGGTGAAGTCCTGCATGATCACGCGCGCGGGCGTGAACTGGATCTCCTGGCTCGGCTGGGCGTTCTCGTCCCAGTTGCCGAGGGCGCGGATGTGGTCGGCGGTGATGTTCGCGCCGTCCTCCGTGCGGAGGAGGTTCTCCAGCAGCACCTTGAGGCTGTAGGGCAGCCGCTCGGAACCCTCGACGGCGGAGAGCTTGAAGATCTCGTACGACTCGTCGCCCACCTGCAGCGAGCTGCGGGCGTCGAAGCTGTTCGCGGACACGACTGACTCCTTCATGGGTGCTTCGTGCTTCGTGCGGCGTCCGGCCGTCACGCGATGGTAAGGTCAGCCTTACTTAGGCTTGCCTCACCCGCATCGCCGGTGAGCGCCTCTCGGCAAGTATCTTGATGTCGAGATATATGCTACGGGCCAGTTATCTCGATGTCGAGATAAACCATAGTGCATACCGCCTCCTCCACCATCGCAGCCCCTCCCCCGTAACGCAGTTCCCGGGCTCGCGCGTCCAGTCGGGCACAGGGGCGACGGACGCCCCCGCACAGGGGGCGAGGGGGAAGCGTGATCGGGACGACGCGACGGGCCGAGGAGGCCGCGGAGTTCGAGGAATTCGCGCACAACCGGGGGCAGCGGCTCTTCCGCACCGCCCTGCTGCTCTGCGGCGACTGGCACCTGGCCGAGGACCTCACCCAGACCACCCTCGCCAAGCTCTACGCCTCCTGGCCCAAGGTCCACCGGGCCGAGAACCAGGACGCCTACGCCCGCGGCACCCTCGTGCGGACCTACCTCTCCCACCGCCGGCTGCGCCGCACCGGCGAACGCCCCTCCATCGGCGACCTCCCCGAGGGCGTCACCCCCGGCGACGACCCCGCCCTGCGGATCACCCTGCTCGCCGCGCTCGCCGAACTGCCGCCGCGCGACCGGGCGGTGCTCGTCCTGCGCTACTGGGAGGACCGCAGCGTCGCCGAGACCGCCGTCGAACTCGGCCTCAGCGAGGGCGCGGTGCGCGCCCAGGCGCTGCGCGCCCTCAACCGGCTGCGCGCCGTCCTCGGGCCGGACGCCGAGAAGCTCGTCCTCTCCTGACCACCTCGTGCTCCGACCACCTCGTGCTCGAAAGGACCTCGACCGTGAACGACCAGGACACGGACGGCAGCAGGCTGTCCACCGCCTTCGAGCGGACCATGGCCGGCGTCGGCACCGACCTCGCCCCCCTGATCACCGCCGGCGCACGGCAAGGCCGCTCCCTGCGCCGACGGCGCAGGCTGGTCGCGGCCGCAGCCGTGACCGCCGCGGCCGCCCTCGCCGTCGGCGGCACCGTCGCGCTGCGCACGGACGGTACGGGCGGCGCATCCGTCACGGCCGCCGCCCAGGCCTCCGCCGGAGGGTTCCCGCAGCCGCGCCACCACGCCGACGACTACGCCGAAGGGCTGTACCCCGGCGACAACGAGAACACCGGCAAGGTCACGCTCACCGGCCACGCCGCGCTGGCCGCCCTCGTCAAGGCCCTGCCCCCCGGGGCCCGGACCTCCGACTACGCCGGCCACCACGCCCGGACCCACTCGTCCAACGCCAGCCTGCCCGACGAGGTCTTCGCCAGCGGCGGCATGCTGTACGACGACGGCGCCGGCCCGGCCCTCGTCCAGGTCGTCCTCCAGGCCAACCCCGGGACCCTCCCGGGCGCCCCCGGCCCCGAGGAGCGCCACGGCTGCGCGACCGTCAACAAGGACGGCCGGTACCGCTACTGCTGGGACGGCACCCTCCCCGACGGGAGCCGGCTGCTGCTCCTCGAACGGGCGGAGGGGGAGAGCCTCCAGCGCGAGGCCCGCGTCCTGCGCCCGGACCGCACCGAGGTGTCCGTCACCGCCTCCAACCTGGCGGAGGTCGACGGCCACGCCAAGCCCCAGGTGGTCCGGGAGGGGCTGCCGCTCGGCCTCGACCAGCTGAAGGCCGCCGCGCTCTCCCCCGACCTCCGGGCGTTCATCGGCGTCGACGAGGCGGAGCGGGCGGGCCGGACGATCAGGCCCTTCCACGACGACAGCCCGCACAGCGGCCCGACCTCGCCCCCCGCCACCCCCAGGTGAGGCGAGCGGCGGCGGCGTCCACGGCGGCGGTGTCCTCGGCGGCCCGGGGGCGTTAGCAGGGGGACGCACGAACACCGCCGCCCGTGGAAGGCCCGCCCGATGCCCGTTCCGTACGCCGCCGCCCTGCTGCCGCTGGCGCTGCTCGCGCCCGCCGCCTCGCCCGTCTCCGTCGTCGAGGCCGACTTCGACCCGGCGAGCGCCTTCGTCCCGCCCGCCGCGATCAGCTACGCGCAGGACCTGGTCCCCTACGGCTCGCACGCCCGGGTCGTCACCGACCGCTCGGTGCCCGGGCGCACCACGCTCACCCTGACGGTCAGCGGGCTGGCCGCCGACCACGCGTTCCCGGTGCACCTGCACACCGGCACCTGCGGGGCCGACCCGGCCTCCTCGGGGCCGCACTACCAGGACGTCGTGGACCCGGTGCAGCCCTCCGCCGACCCGGCGTACGCCAACGAGCGCAACGAGCTGCGGCTGGTGCTGCGCACCGACGCCGACGGGGAGGGCACCGCCTCCACGGCGGTGGACTGGCAGCCGCGGGCGGGCGGGGCGCGCTCGCTGGTGCTCCACGCCGGCGACCCGGCCGGCCCGCACGGGGCGGGCGACCGGGTGGCCTGCGTGAAGCTGGGCGACTAGGCCCTCTGGCCCTCAGGAGCCGAGGGTGGCGACCAGGACGGCCTTGATGGTGTGCAGGCGGTTCTCGGCCTGGTCGAAGACGATGGAGTGCTCCGACTCGAACAGCTCGTCGGTGCACTCCAGCTCGGTCATGCCCGTCGCCTCGTGCATCTGCCGGCCGACCGCCGTGCCCAGGTCGTGGAAGGCCGGCAGGCAGTGCAGGAACTTCACGTCCGGGTTGCCGGTGGCCCGGACGGTGTCCATGGACACCTGGTACGGCTTGAGCAGGGCGATCCGCTCGGCCCAGACCTCCTTGGGCTCGCCCATGGAGACCCAGACGTCGGTGTAGAGGAAGTCGGCGCCGGCCACGCCCTCGGCCACGTCCTCGGTGAGGGTGATCCGGGCGCCGCTGCGCTCGGCCAGGGCCCGCGCCGCCTTCTGCACGTCCTCGGCCGGCCAGACGGCGCGCGGGGCGACGATCCGGATGTCCATGCCCAGCAGCGCGCCGGTGACCAGCAGCGAGTTGCCCATGTTGGAGCGGGCGTCGCCCAGGTAGGCGAGGGCGACCTCGCCCAGCGGCTTGGCGGTGTGCTCGGTGACCGTCAGCACGTCGGCCAGCATCTGGGTGGGGTGCCACTCGTCGGTGAGGCCGTTCCAGACGGGGACGCCGGCGTACTCGGCCAGCTCCTCGACCACCTCCTGGCCGTGGCCCCGGTACTCGATGCCGTCGAACATCCGGCCCAGCACCCGGGCGGTGTCCTTGACGGACTCCTTGTGGCCCATCTGGGAGCCCGACGGGTCCAGGTAGGTGGTGGTGGCGCCCTGGTCGTGGGCGGCGACCTCGAAGGCGCAGCGGGTCCGGGTGGAGGTCTTCTCGAAGATCAGCGCGATGTTCTTCCCGCGCAGCCGGGGCTGCTCGGTGCCCGCGTACTTGGCCGCCTTCAGCGAGGCGGCGAGGTCCACCAGGAAGCGGAACTCCTGGGGCGTGAAGTCGAGCTCCTTGAGGAAGTGCCTGTTCCGGAGGTTGAAGGCCATGCCGGGCTCCTGGGGGTGACGGGGTCTGATGACGCGGACGCGGTTGACGGTGCGGGAGCAGGCAAGTGTATACGAGAGGTCGAATTTCTATGCAGAACGGGGGGTGGAGGAGGGGAAGCCCCTGGTGGGACTCCCCCTCGAACACCGCGCCCGGCGGGTCAGAGCCTCGGGTCGACCGGCTCCGACTCCAGCGCCAGCACCGCGAACACCGGCTCGTGGACCCGCCACAGCGGCTCGCCCGCCGCCAGCCGGTCCAGCGCCTCCAGGCCCAGCGCGTACTCGCGCAGCGCCAGCGAGCGCTTGTGGCCGAGCGTGCGCTGACGCAGCCGGTCCAGGTGGCCGGTGTAGTCGGGGCCGTAGATGATCCGCAGGTACTCGCGCCCGCGCACCTTCACGCCCGGCTGCACCAGTCCGCCGGGGCGGCCCTCGCCGCGCCGCGTCCGCACGAGCGAGGCCAGCGGCTTGACGACCATGCCCTCGCCGCCCGCCCCGGTCATCTCCTCCCACCAGGCGACGCCGGCGGCCACCGAGGACTCGTCCTCGGTGTCGACCAGCAGCCGGGCGGTGCGGTGCAGCAGCTTCTCCCCCGCCGGGCCGTCCGCGTCGACCAGGCGGTCGATCCAGGCGAGGTGCTCGTCGTGCGGGCGCACGGCGAGGTTGACGCCCTCGGCGGCGAGCACCTGGAACGGCGCCAGCCGGATGCCGGACAGGCCCTCCGTCGGCCAGCAGTAGCGCCGGTACGCCTCGGTGAAGGCCTGGGCGCCGTCGGCGCGGCGGCGCTGGCGGCCGGCCAGGTCGTCGACGTCGAGGCCGCGCGCGGCGGCCCGCTCCAGGGCCTCCAGGGCCTCGGGCAGGGCGGCGCCGGCGGCGGCTCCCACCGCCGCGTACTGGCGGCGCAGCAGCTCCACGGCCTTGAGCGACCAGGGCATCAGCTCGGCGTCCAGCAGCAGCCAGTCGGTGCCCAACTCCTCGAACAGGCCCGCCTTTTCGGCCGCCGTGCGGACCCTTCCGAGGACGGCCGAGGTCAGCTCCGCGTCGGCCAGGAAGGCCCGGCCGGTACGCGTCCAGATCGCGCCCGGCCCGGCGGTGCCGAAGCGCCGCTCCAGCGCCGCGTCCTCGCGGGAGACGAGCAGCACGGCGCGCGAGCCCATGTGCTTCTCCTCGCAGAGCACGTGGCGCACGCCGTCCGCGCGGTACCCGGCGAAGGCCTCCTCCGGGTGCTCCAGGTACCCCTCGCGGCGGGAGGTGGCGCTGGGCGCCATCGTCGCGGGCAGGTAGGCGAGCAGCCTCGGGTCCAGCGCGAAGCGGCTCATCACCTCCAGTGCGGCGGCGGCGTTCTCCTCCCGGACGGCGACCCGGCCGTGCAGGGCCGTCTCCACGGTCCGGCGGCCGGACACGTCGGCGAGGTCCAGCGGACGGCCCTCGCGGGCGCCCGGCGCGTCCGTGACCAGCGGGCGCACCGGGGCGTACCACTCCTGCTCGGCCTCGACGCTCACCAGTTCGCGCTCCGGGTAGCGCAGCGCCGTCATGCTGCCGCCGAAGACGCAGCCGGTGTCCAGGCAGATAGTGTTGTTGACGAAGCTCGCCGTCGGCACCGGGGTGTGGCCGTAGACGACCAGGGCGCGGCCCCGGTACTCCTCCGCCCACGGGTAGCGTTCCGGCAGGCCGTACTCGTCCGTCTCGCCGGTGGTCTCCCCGTACAGGGCGTGGGAGCGGACCCGGCCCGAGGTGCGGCCGTGGTAGCGCTCGGGCAGGCCGGCGTGGCAGACGACCAGGGCGCCGCCGTCCAGCAGGTAGTGGCTGACCAGGCCGCGCATGAAGGCGCGGACCTCGGCCCTGAACTCCTCGCTCTCGCCGGCCAGCTGGTCCAGGGACTCCTGAAGGCCGTGGGAGACGGTGACCTTCTTGCCGTCCATCGCGCGGCCGAGCTTGTTCTCGTGGTTGCCGGGCACGCAGAGCGCGTGGCCGGCCGCGACCATGCCCATCACCAGGCGCAGCACGCCCGGGGTGTCGGGGCCGCGGTCGACCAGGTCGCCGACGAAGACGGCGGTGCGGCCCTGGGGGTGGGCCGCGTCGACCGGGCGGCCGTCCGCGTCCCGGGTGAGGGTGTAGCCGAGGCGGGTGAGCAGGGTCTCCAGCTCGGAGCGGCAGCCGTGGATGTCGCCGACGATGTCGAACGGGCCGGTGAGGTGACGCAGGTCGTTGTAGCGCTTCTCGAGCTCGATCCCGGCGGCCGCGACCTCGGCCTCGCCGCGCAGGATGTGCACCTTGCGGAAGCCCTCGCGCTCCAGGCCGCGCAGGGAGCGGCGCAGTTCGCGGTTCTGGCGGGGGATCACGTGGGCGGGCAGCTGGCGGTCCGGGCGGGAGCGGTTGCGCTCGGCGCACACGCCCGGGGGGACGTCCAGGACGATCGCGATCGGCAGCACGTCGTGCTCGCGGGCGATGGCGACGAGCTGCCTGCGGGCCTCGGGCTGGACGCTGGTGGCGTCGACGACGGTCAGGCGGCCGGCGGCGAGGCGCTTGCCGACGATGTAGTGCAGGACGTCGAAGGCCTCGGCGGAGGCGGACTGGTCGTTCTCGTCGTCGGAGACCAGGCCCCGGCAGAAGTCCGAGGAGAGGACCTGGGTGGGGAGGAAGTGGCGGCGGGCGAAGGTGGACTTGCCCGCGCCGCTGGTGCCGATCAGGACGACGAGGGAGACGTCGGTGACGGGGAGGAGGCGGGTGGCCGGGGCCTCGGTGGTGGTTTCGTCGGGTGCGTCGGGTGCGTCAGGTGTGTCGGTCATCGGGGGCCGCCTCCTTCGGGCGTCGCGGTCCGGGTGCGGAAGAGGGCGAGCTGGGTCGGGGCGCCGACCTCCTCGTCCAAGGGGCCGACCGGGCGCAGCTCGACGGCGTAGCCGTACGCGTCGGCGACCTTCTCCGCCCAGGCGCGGAACTCGGCGCGGGACCACTCGAAGCGGTGGTCCGCGTGCCGGACGGCGCCGGCGGGCAGGGTCTCCCAGCGGACGTTGTACTCGGCGTTCGGGGTCGTCACCACGACGGCCCTCGGCCGGGCGGCGCCGAACACGGCGTACTCCAGGGCGGGCAGGCGCGGCAGGTCGAGGTGCTCGATCACCTCGCACAGCACGGCCGCGTCGTAGCCCTTGAGGCGGGCGTCGGTGTACGTCAGCGCGCCCTGGGCCAGCGTCACCCGGGCCGCCTTGCGCTCGGGCAGGCGCTCCAGGCGCAGCTTGCGGTTGGCGGCCTGGAGGGCGCGCACGGAGACGTCCACGCCGAGGATCTCGGTGAAGCGGGCGTCCTTGAGCATCGCGCCGATCAACTCGCCCTGGCCGCAGCCGAGGTCGGCGACGCGGGCGGCGCCGCTCTCGTGGAGGGCGGCGAGGATCGCCTCGCGGCGCTGCTCGGCGAGGGAGGGCGGCCTGGGGGCCTGCGGTTCCTGCGGTTCCTGCGGTTCCTGCTGGGACTGATCCCGGGGCTGATCCCGGGGCTGTTCCTGGGCCTCTTCCTCGGGCCGGTCGTCGACGGCGTTGTCGATCTCCTCGACCTCGCGGTCGTCGGCCTCCGCGAGGCGGGCGAGCTCCAGGCGCTCCATCGCGAGCCTGGTCAGCGACCAGCGCCGGGACAGGTAGCGGCGGGTGATCAGGGCGCGCTCCGGGTGGTCGGCCAGCCAGCCCTCGCCGGCGGCGAGCAGCTTGTCGACCTCGTCGGGGGCGACCCAGTAGTGCTTGGCGCCGTCCAGCACCGGCAGCAGGACGTACAGCTGCTGGAGGGCGTCCGACAGCCTCGCCGCGTCCGAGGACAGCTCCAGGCGGACGTAGCGGGACTCGCCCCACTGCGGGAACCGCTCGTCCAGGGGGACGGGTGTCGCCCCGACCCGCCAGCCCAGCGGCTCGAACAGCCGGGCCACCAGGGCCGGTCCGCCGCCGTCGCCCACGCCGTTGGCCGGCACGGCGGGCAGCGAGATGCGCAACGGCCTTGCCTGGCCGGGCAGTTCGGGGCGCAGCTGGCAGTCGCCCTTCATCGCCGAGCGGAACACCGTGCGCAGCGCCACCGCGAGCAGCGAGGAGGCGGCGTACGGGCGGTCGTTGACGTACTGGGCGAGCGCGAAGTCCGGGGAGCCGCCACGGCCCTTGCCGCGGCCCTTGCGGACGAGCGCGATCGGGTCGACCTCCAGCAGGAGCGCCGCCGTGCACAGCTCGTCCCCGGCCTCGGGGTAGAAGACGTGCGCCTCGCCGTGCGACGTGGCGAACCGCTGGACCTTGCCCGGGTGCTTGTGCAGCAGGAATCCGAGATCGGTCGCGGGGCTCTCGGTGCTGCCGGTGGTGGAAATCGACATGAACACCCGAGCGAGTATCGCCGACGGGAAGGCGTCCGGGCACCGGGTTTTCGGGCAGCACCGGGTCGGGACCTGCGGGTCTTCCTCCGGCGGCCCGCGCACGCCCGCGCGGCGTCCGTCCACCGGGCGTGGTCGGCAGCGGGCCCCCGCATTGGTTACCGTGCTCGGTGTGACTGCTGAAACCGCCTCTTCCCGTCCGAACGGGGCCGTGGCCGCCGGCCTGGCCACCATCGCCGCCGACGGCACCGTCCTCGACACCTGGTACCCCGCGCCCGCGCTGGCCGCCGAGCCCGGCCCGGCCGGCACCGTGCGGCTGACCGCCGAGCAGGCCGAGGCCGAGCTCGGCGCCGGCGCTGCCGCCGCGCTGCGCGCCGACGCCCGCCGGGGCGTCGAGGTGGTCGCCGTGCGCACCACCATCGCCTCGCTCGACGAGAAGCCGCTCGACACCCACGACGTCTACCTGCGGCTGCACCTGCTCAGCCACCGCCTGATCCAGCCCCACGGGCAGAACCTGGACGGCATCTTCGGGCTGCTCGCCAACGTCGCGTGGACCAGCATCGGCCCCGTCGCGGTGGACCAGGTCGAGCGGGCCCGCCTCGCGGTGCGCGCCGAGGGCGGCCAGCTGGCCGTCTACGGGATCGACAAGTTCCCGCGCATGACCGACTACGTCGCCCCGACCGGGGTGCGCATCGCCCACGCCGACCGCGTGCGCCTGGGCGCCCACCTGGCCGCCGGCACCACCGTGATGCACGAGGGCTTCGTCAACTTCAACGCCGGCACGCTGGGCACCTCGATGGTCGAGGGCCGCATCAGCGCGGGCGTCGTCGTCGGCGACCACAGCGACATCGGCGGCGGCGCCTCGATCATGGGCACCCTCTCCGGCGGCGGCAAGCAGGTCGTCTCGGTCGGCGAGCGCTGCCTGCTCGGCGCCAACGCCGGCATCGGCATCTCGCTGGGCAGCGACTGCGTGGTCGAGGCCGGCCTGTACGTCACCGCCGGGACCCGGGTCACCACCCCGGACGGCACGGTGGCCAAGGCCGTCGAGCTGTCGGGGCAGGACAACCTGCTGTTCCGCCGCAACTCGCAGACCGGCGCGGTCGAGGTCATCGCGCGCTCCGGTTCCTGGGGCGGGCTGAACGCGGACCTGCACGCGCACAACTGACGCCTGCCGTAGGCCACTTCGGGCCCGGCCGCCGCTCACGCGGTGGCCGGGCCCGTTGTCGTGCGCCCGCTTCACCCGGTCGGGCGACGGGGGTTCGCTCCGAGGCGGGTCACTCCGCGTCGGGGGCTCGCTCCGAGGCGGGGTTTCACTCCGCGTCGGGGGACAGCCCGGCCGCGAGGCGGCGCAGGTCGGGGCCGTACTCGGGGTCGGCGAGGGCCGCGGCGAACTGGGCGCGCAGGTAGGCGGCCGGGTTGCCGGTGTCGTACCAGGTGCCGTCGATGACCTGGCCGTAGACGGCGCGGCGGGAGGCGTAGGCGTTGATGGCGTCGGTCAGGTAGACCTCGTCCTCCGGCTTCTCGTGCCAGCGGCGGGTGAGTTCGCGGATCTCGTCGACGATGCCCGGGGTGATCACGTAGCCGCCGATGGCCGCGTACTCGGACGGCGCGTCGACCGGCTTCGGCTTCTCCACCAGGCCGCTGATGCGCACCGATCCGCTGCCGAGGTCCTCCTTCACCACCGGCACGCCGTAGCGGTACGAGTCCTCGGGCGCCATCGGCATCAGCGCGAGCACCGGCGCGTTGGTCTGCTCGTACGCCCGGATCAGCTGCTGCGCGCGGGGCACCTCGGCCACGAACACGTCGTCCGGCCACAGGACCAGGAACGGCTCGTCCCCGAAGTGGCGCGCCGCGTTCAGCACCGGCGTGCCGTTGCCGTACGGGCCCTGCTGGTACAGGTAGCTGATGTGCCCCTTGCGGGACAGCTCCCCGATCTCCTCGACGGCGTCCGCGAAGGCCGTCTTGCCGTCGCGGCGCAGCTGGTCGACCAGCACCGGGTTGGGGCGGAAGTGCTCCTGGATCAGGCTCTTGTCGCCGGAGACGACGATCGTGATGTCGGTGACCCCGGAGTCCACCAGCTCGCGGACGGTGTGCTCGATCACCGGCTTGTCGCCGACCGGCAGCATCTCCTTCGGCGTCGCCTTGGTCAGGGGCAGCAGCCGGGAACCGAGCCCGGCCGCCGGGATGACGGCTCGGCGGATCGTCTTGGGAGCCATGTGACCCTCTTTCGCGCTTTCGCTTGGCTGACACTCACTCAGCCGTCGACGCTACCAACGGCTCGGGCACGATCATTCACCGTCGGGGGGCGGGGAGTTGAACACCTTCGCACGCTCGGCCCAACAGGGGGCGCGGGGTTGACGGGGTCGTGCTGGGGTGGCCTGGGGCCAAACTTGGCCCTTCGACAGCGACGGGCCTTGCGTGCTCTGGCACATGGGGCCAACTTTTGCCCTTGGCGCGTCGGCAGACGAAAGGCCCCGACCGGTTCGCCGGTCGGGGCCCTTCGTCGTGTTCCGGGTCAGGCCGTCCGGCTCGGGGCCGGGCGGCCCTGGCGGACCTGACGGCGGACGGCCCATGCCGCCGCGGCGAGGGTGACGAGGTTCCACAGGCCTCCGAAGAGGCCGCCGTTCTGCATGAACACCGAGGTGAACTCGCGCCACCAGCCGGATCCGCCGACCACTGCGCCATCGCCGCCGACACCCTGCTCAGCCACGTCACCGGCTTCGTGCTCCAGGAGCAGAACCAGCCCGCCGCGCCGCCGACCGTCACCGCCGAGCTCTACGCGGAGTTGCGTGCGCGGTTCCCCCTGCTGATGGACCCGTCGGCACCGCGCCCGAGCCAGGACGAGAAGTTCACCCGGAGCATCCGCCTGCTCTGCGCCGGCTTCGCAGCGCCGCCCGGCTGGCCGCCGGCGGCCTCTCCGGACTTCACCGGCACCTGCGGACAGCGGTGAACGAGCCCTACTCGGTGACGGTGAGGACGATCTTGCCGGTGACGCGGCCGGTGTCACCCAGGGCGTGGCCCTCGGCGGCCCGGTCCAGGGGGAACGTCGCCTCGACGACGGCGCGCAGCTTTCCGGCGGTGACCAGTTCGGCGATGGCCAGCATGCCGGCCTGGTCGGCCTCCACGAGCAGCGGGTGGAGGCGCACGCCGTGGGCGGCGGCCTGCTCGGCGAGGTCGGCGGGCAGCGAGCTGAGGGCGATCGTGACCAGTCGGCCGCCCGGCTTCAGGGCGGCGAGGGAGCGGGTTGCCGTGTCGCCGCCGATGGCGTCGAGGACGACGTCGACCGGGGCGATCGCGGCGAAGTCCTCGCTGCGGTAGTCGATCAGCTCGTCGGCGCCCAACTCGCGCAGCAGCGCGTGCTTCGCGGCGCTGGCGGTGCCGATCACGTACGCGCCGCGCGTCTTGGCGATCTGCACGGCGAGGTGGCCGACACCGCCCGCGGCCGCGTGGACCAGGACTCGCTGGCCCGGCTCGACGTCCGCCGCGTCGACCAGGGCCTGCCAGGCGGTCAGCGCGGCCAGCGGGATCGCGCCCGCCTGGACGTGGTCGACGCCCGCCGGCTTGCGAACCAGCGCGCGGGCGGGGGCGACCACGTACTCGGCGAAGGAGCCGACGCCATCCGGATAGGGCAGCATGCCGAAGACCTCGTCGCCGACCTCGTGGATCGTCACGCCGAGGCCGACGGCCGCGACGACGCCCGAGACGTCCCAGCCGAGCACCAGGGGCAGGCGGCCGACGAGGCCCGCGTACTGGCGGTGCTTCCAGTCGGTCGGGTTCATGCCCGCCGCGTGGACGCGCACCAGCACCTCGGAGGGGCCGGGCGTCGGGCGGTCCAGTTCCACCTCCGTGAGGACATCGGTGCCGCCGTAGGTCTGCTGGGTGATTGCCTTCATCGTGGTCATGCGGAAAGGATCGCTCGGCGCCGAGCTGCGCAGATAGCGGCCCGAAGGTCATGATGTGCAAGGATCGGGCCATGCCTGGTGCCGTACATCGTGTCGTCGTCCTGGCCCTGGACGGGGTCATCCCCTTCGAGCTGAGCCTCGCCTCCAGGCTCTTCGGCGTGGCGACGGACCCCGACGGCCGACCGCTCTACGAGGTGGTCACCTGCTCGCCGGACGGGAAGCCGGTCCGGACGGCCGCCGACTTCTCGATCGCCGTCGAGCACGACGCCGCCGTGCTGGCCCAGGCCGACACCGTGGTGATCCCCGCCTCCCAGGAGTTCGCCGAGATCTCCGGCCCGGACACCCTGCCGCGCCGGGCGGCCGAGGCGATGGCCCTCATCCGGCCCGAGACCCGGATCGCGGGCATCTGCATCACCACCTTCCTCCTCGCGGCCGTCGGCCTGCTCGACGGCCGGGCCGCCGCCACCCACTGGCACCACAGCGACCGCTTCCGGCGGCTGTTCCCGGAGGTCGAACTCGCCCCCGACGTCCTGTTCGTGGACTCCGGCCGGGTGCTCACCTCGGCCGGGGCAGCGGCCGGCATCGACCTGATCCTGCACCTGATCCGCTCAGACCACGGCAGCGCCGTCGCCAACCACGTCGCCCGCAGGTGCGTCGTCCCGCCGCAGCGCGAGGGCGGGCAGGCCCAGTACGTCGAACGGCCGGTGCCGCACAGCTCGGACGCCGGGACGTCGCGGACCCGTGCCTGGGCGCTCGACAGGCTCCACGAACCGCTCCAACTCGCCGACCTGGCCGACCACGCGGGCATGAGCCGGCGCACGTTCACCCGCCGCTTCCGGGCCGAGGTCGGACTGAGCCCCGGGCAGTGGCTCACCCAGCAGCGCGTCGACCTGGCCCGGCACCTGCTGGAGAGCAGCGACCTGCCCGTCAACCGGATCGCCGAGCGGGTCGGCTTCGGCACCGGCGCCTCCCTGCGGCAGCACCTGAACACCGCGATCGGCGTCCCGCCCGGCGTGTACCGGCGCACGTTCCAGGGCTGATTGCTGCGGGAGTTCTTCTGTCGTCTCGCGGCGCGGAAAGCCGGTGCTCCCGGGCGTGATACCCGCTCCCGGGCGTGATGCCCGCTCCTGGGCCTGATGCTCGCTCCTGGGCCTCCCGGGCGCACGGCGTTCCCGGCGCCGGGCCCGCGTCGGGGCGCGGGCCCGGCAAGGGCGCTGTCGGGTGCCTGCTGCTGCAACGCGTGCCGGGAGGCCTCCGGTGCTTCTCACGGGCCCCGCGCCGCGAGATCGCGGCGCGGGGCCCCCACTCGGTTTCCCCTTCCGATTCCCCGCCGAGCTCCGTTCCTCCGGCTACCCCGCCAGCAGCGACACCTCCGAAGCCCCGGCCACGCCGGGCACCTGACGGCCCGGCGGCGCCTCCTCCCGCGCCTTCTCACCCGGCGGGCCGAGCCGGACCACGAGTAAGGGTGACCCCCGGCCGGCCCGTTGCGGCTCCGCCCCGCCGAGCGCCGACACCTCCTCGGCCTCGGCGCAGGCCCCGGAGCGGCGTGCCGCCTCCCGCAGCCGACCGGCCAGGTCCCGGCAGTCCGACACCGCGTCCACGCCGTCGATGCACGTCCAGTAGAGGCTCTCGGTGTCGGCCCCGCAGGCCAGCACCACCAGCGTCTCCCCGACGTCCCCCAGCAGCCCGTCCAGCGCCCCCAGCATCGGCACCAGCGCACCGAGTTCGGTGAGCCTCCCGACCCGCCCGCCGCTCACCAGGGCGGCCCGCAGGACGGACCGGTCCAGGCAGACGGCCGCGTGCGCGCCCGCCTCGGAGAGCTGCTGGCCCAGGGCCGTCAGCTCCTCGTCGTCCAGGTCCGCCAGCCGGGCCCCCACCGCCTCCGTCAGCAGCGCGGCCTGCCGCGCCTCCGCCAGGACGTCGGGGACGTGCCGGGCCTCGGCCAGCGCGTGCCTGGCCGTCTTGATCAGTCGCAGCGCCTCCATGGCCACCGCTCCTCTCGCTCGCCTTCGCCGTCGACCACCGCCACCGCCGGGCGGCGGTTCGGGTGGTCACGGCGAAAGCGTGCGGAAATCGGCGGGCCTGCGCATCCACCATTCCGGATCCTGTGGACAACCCGGGGGTGTGGATAACTTCCGTCCCCTACAAGGGTTGATCGCCCACGTCCCGGTTGACGTCCCGGTTGACGTCCGTGTTGACGCCGGGGGCCTCCGGTACCGGGAAGCGGTGCTCGTTGCGCTCGATCTTGGCCGCGAGCGCCTCCAACGGATCCACCCCGACGGCCGTGCAGAACTGCACCAGGTACGCGAGCACGTCCGCGACCTCGTCGCGCACCCGGTGCGCCCGCTCCGGCTCGGACATGACCCCGGCCGCCTCCTCGGGCGTGAGCCACTGGAAGATCTCCAGCAGCTCGCCCGCCTCCACGCTCAGCGCCGCCGCCAGGTTCTTCGGCGTGTGGAACGGCTCCCACCGCCGCGCCGCCGCGAAGTCCACCAGCCGCTGCCGCAGCTCCTCCAGGGTCGGCGCACCGCCGGGGGCCGCCGGCTCCGTCACTCGTTCGCTCATTCCCCCAGGTCTACCGCATCCCGCTGCCCCGGCACCCGCCCCGGCGACTCCGGCCGCAGCACCGTCAGCCCGGACGCCGGATCGCGCCGGCACTCCACCAGCACCACGCCCCCCGCGCCGGCTCCGTCCGCCACCGCCTCCCGCGCCGCCTGCGGCTCCTGCAGTGCCGCCACGACCCGCAGCTGGTTGCGCCCCGCCATGTCCCGCGCCAGCCGCAGCAGCGAGCCCGCCTGCTCGGTGGAGAGCCCCGCCCCGAGGTCCTCCGCCAGCACCGTCAACTGCCGGTGCGCCCACGGCACTTCCGCGGCCACGTCCAGGTCGAGCACCCCGGCCCCCGTGAGCAGCACCGCCGCGAACGCGAGGTGCCGGAGCATCCCGTCCGAGGCCTGGTCGGCCCGGGTGCGCCCGCGCAGCCCCTCGTCGAAGACGGCGAGCACCCGCCGCCCGCCGGCGCTGTCGCGGTGGTCGAGGTCGAGCCCGAGCAGCGAGTACGGCGCCGCGGCCTGCGCCGCCCGCAGCAGCTTCCCGTACCGGCGCGGGCACTCGTTGCTGAGCCGGTCGACGACGGCGGAGATGTTGGCGGCGTTGCTGCGCAGCCGGGCGTTCGGGTCGGCCCGGGCCCAGCCGCGCATGAGGGCGGGTACGGGGTGGAGCGGGAAGACCTCGCGCAGCGCGGTGAGGAGGTCCTCGGCGGCGGCGAGGACCATGCGCTCGCCGCGCGAGGAGCCCGCGACCCGCAGCGGCAGCTGCGCGGTGATCATGCTGCCGCTGGGCAGCGGCGCCCGGATGTCGCCCTGGCGGCTGTCGTTGTGCCAGCAGACGTTGACGCGCCGCCGCTTGAGGTCCTGCTCGCCGGTGTCGACGAGGGTCCGGCCGTCGAGGGTGAGGGTCTCGCGCACGATCCGCACGGGCTCGTCGGTGCGGATGACGAGGTCGAGCCCGATCAGCCCGTGCGGCGACCGGACGGTGCAGCCGAGCCCGATGGCCGCGCCGCCGTGCGGGAGGCACCCGTCGAGGCCGCCTCGCACGGGCGTGGCGAGCGGGCCGGGCCGGTCGGGCAGCCCGTCGAAGGTGTCGGTGATCTCCTCGCCGAGGGCCAGCCGGGACAGGACGGCCAGCGCGTCGAGCGCGTTGGACTTGCCGACCCCGGCGGGCCCGTGCAGCACCGTGAGGGGCGCGAGCGGCAGCGTCGCGCGCCGGTAGGACTTGAAGGAGGCCAGCCGCAGCCGTTCCAGGGTCGGCCGCGGCACGGACGGCGAGGAGGTCTCGGGCGGCCGAAGAGGATCCGGGCCCGGCTCCGGGACGGACGGTCGGGGGTGGGCCGGCGCAGCAAGCCGACCAGCGTCGCGGTTCACGCCCCGGACGTTAGCCGCGGGCCCCGCGCGCTCCCGACGGCCGAAACGTTCCGGCCCGGCCGGGGCACCTGCAGATTCATCCCAACGTGGCACCCGCCGCCCCGAACCGGCGACGCTCAGCGCCGGTACCGCGCGACCGTCACCGACGCCGTCACCTCGACGGGCTCCGCGAGCCCGGCCAGCGCCGCCTCCAGCCGCCCCGGGTCGGTGTGCCAGGCGCTGGGCCCCATCCCGACGACCGTCCGCACGTCCTGTGCCCCGAGCCGCATCGTGAACTCCACCTCCCGCCGCCCGACCGGCGTCAGGTACGGTCCGAGCTTCTCCTCGATCCGCCGCTGCTTGTCCTCGTCCACCGACAACAGCCCCAGCGCGCCGACGAGTTCACGCAGGTGCCGCTCGGTCGGCGCGACCAGCAACAGGCTCCCGCCGGGGCGCAGGACGCGCCGGATCTCGGGGCCGTTGCGCGGGGCGAAGACGTTCAGCATCAGGTCGGCGCACCCGTCGCCCAGCGGCAGCGGGCGCCAGGCGTCGCAGACCACCGCGCCGATCCGGGGGTGGGCCCTGGCGGCGCGCCGCAGCGCGAACTTGGAGATGTCGAGCGCGGCCCCGGCCGCGCCGGGCAGGGCGTCGAGGACGTGCGCCAGGTAGTACCCCGTCCCGGCCCCGAGGTCGGCGACCAGCTCCGCCCCTGCGGCGGAGGACGCCTCGGCGGCGGAGGACGCCTCGGCGGCCAGCGCCTCCGCGATCGGCCGGTAGTGCCCGCCCGCCTGGAAGTCGCCCCGGGCCGCCACCATGTCCGCCGTGTCGCCGGTACCGGTGTGCGCGTCCCCGGCGAGGAGGCTGACGTACCCCTGCTTGGCGAGGTCGAAGCTGTGCCCGGCGGCGCAGCGCAGCGCCCGCCCGTGCAGGGCGAGGCCCTGCGCGCAGTGGGGGCAGGCCAGGTAGCGCTCGATGTCCTGCAGCAACGTTCCGTCTTCTCTCGCCGTCCGCTCCGGCGACCGTACGGTCCGGGGCCTGAGCGGCCAGCCTATGTGCCCGCCGATCAGGATGCCGCGACCCGTACGGCCAGGGCGGCGAGGGCCTCGGGCGCGCCGTCCTGGCCGCGGATCCCGGGGAAGGCGTTGACGTCGACGACGACCGCCTCCTCGGGCCCGTCCAGCAGGTCGACCCCGTACACGTCGAGCCCGAACACCTCCCCGGCCCGCAGCGCGAGCTCCGCCCGTTCGGCCGGCGGCTCCCACCGCCCGCCGGGCGGCTCGGCGGCGGGCGCGAGTTCGGAGCGGCGCCTCGCCGCGAAGACCCGCCCGTCGACGACCCACAGCTTCTGGTCCCACCCCGTCCCCGCGACGAACGGCTGGACGACGACGGGCTCCTGCGCCCACTGCTCGGCCAGCGCCCGCAGCCCGGCCTCGTCGTCGACCCGCGCGACGAGGTCCCCGCGCCGGCTGTGCCGGCTCTTCACCACGAACGACTCTCCGGGGAAGGCGAGTTCGCCCATCCGCCCTCCGTCGGCGGTCGCCACGAACGGCAGCCCGCCCTCCCGGGCCCGCCGCGCCATCAGCACCCGGTCCTGGCAGAGTTCCGTGGCCGCCGCCGAGTTGACCACCGGCACACCGCGCCCCTCCAGCTCCCGTGCCAGCGCCAGGAATCGGGGCCCGTGCGCCTTGAGCAGGCAGACGTCCACCGCCGCCCCCTCCCCCTCGACCCGCACGACCTCGTGCCCCCGCCGCGCCAGCAGGTCGGCGGTCGCCGCGAGCACCGGGTGCCCCGGGTCGACAGCGATCAGCCCAACCCTCACAGCGCCGCCCCCAGCGGCCCGTACGCCCCGAGCTCGGGCACGAGGGCCCCGGGCGACCCCGGCACCGACACCGCCGTCCCGCTGCGCGCCAGCCGCAGCACCGCCCGCGCCACCCTGTCCACCGCGTCCGGCACCTGCCGGAAGCTCGGGAAGTCGTTGACGTCCACCACCACGGGCCCGTCCGGCCCGAGCAGCACGTCGACCCCGTACAGGTCGAGCCCGAACACCTCCCCGACCTGCGCCGCGATCCGCGCGACCTCCGCCGGAAGCGGCACCCGTCTCTCCCGCACCCCCTGCCCGGGGTGCAGCGGCGAGGCGCGCTGCGTCGCGAACAGCTCCCCGTCGACGCTGTACACCTTCAGGTCCGTCCCCGAGTTGGGCACGTACGGCTGCGCGATCAGCAGCCCCTCCCCCGCGAGCGCCGGCCCGAGCGCGGCCATCTGCTCCGGGTGCGCGACGAGGTGGACGGCCCGCCCGGAGCTGCCGTCCGCGGGCTTGACGACCAGCGGGTACTCGGCGGCGGGTATCTCGGCGAGGCGCTCCCACCGCGCCGCCGCGTACGTGACGGGGACGGGCAGTCCGCGGGTGCGGGCGATGACGGCGGCGAGCGCCTTGTCCCGCACGCCCCTGATGGAGCGGACGTCGTTGACGGTGGTCAGGCCCACGGCCGCGGCCGCCTCCAGCAGGGTCAGCCCGGGGCCGCCGGAGACGGTCTTGAGCACCCACGCGTCGTGGCTGCCGGCCCGGACGGCCTCGGAGACCGCCAGCAGCGTGTCGCCGGGGCGCAGCACGTCCACCCGGTGCCCCCACGCGGTCAGCCGGCGCGCCACGTCCAGTGGCATGCCGTCGCGCCGGTAGTGCTCCTCCACCAGAAAGCAGAGCCTCATGGGCCTGACGTCCCCCTGATCCTTCGGTCGTCCGGTTCTTCCGCCGCTCGACGCCGCCCGCGCCGTCCCCCCGGCGGTGCGGTGAGGGCCAAAGCATGCCACGCGCCCTCCCCGCAAGATCACCGCGAGCACGTAAGCGTTCGGCAACAATCGGCACCCCAAGAACTCCCCAAGGAAGTCCAAAGATCCCCGGTCAGACGGGTTCCGCCGGAGCCGCCCAAAGTGGTGGCGGTCCGTTCCCGCGCCTGCTTGGATGCAGTGCGTGACCACCTTCGATCATGAACACGACGCCGACCGCCCCCTGCTGGACGAGATCGAGCGCTACTACGACGCCGTGCCGCGCGGCGGTGCCCGCGCCGAGGACTTCGGCCCGCTGACCCTGTTCGTCCGCGAGGGTTCGGGCTGGCCGTTCTACGCCCGTCCCAACCCCGACCACGGCGGCCCGGCCGTCACGGTCGAGGGCGTACGCGAAGTGCTGGCCCGTCAGCGCGAGTTGGGCGTGCCGGAGGCCTTCGAGTGGGTGGCCGAGCGCAACCCGGAGCTGCGCGCGGCGGTGGAGGCGGCGGGCCTGACGGTGCACGAGCACCCGCTGCTGGTGCTGGGCCCGCAGGACGAGCCGGCCGCGGTGCCGGGGGCGCCGGAGGGCGTCGAGGTGCGCGTCCTGGCCGCCGACGCACCGGAGTTGGCGATCGCCGTCGCCGTCCCGCACCTGGCCTTCGGCGAGCCGGGGACGGCCGTCGGCACGGCGGGGACGGCCGAACTGGCCGCGACGGCAGAGAAGTTGACGGCCGAGGGCTGGGTGGAGCGGACTTCGGGCCGGATCGCCTCGGGCGCCACCGCCCTGGCCGCCGCCGTCCAACGGACCGCCGTCCAGCAGGCCGCCGTCCAACAAGCCGACAGCGCCGCCGTCGTGCTCTGCGCCGGCCAGCACAACCCGGTCGGCGCCGTCACCGAGGTCGTCGGCGTGGGCACCCTCCCGGCGGCCCGCCGCCAGGGCCTGGGCCTGGCCGTCACGGAGGCGCTGGTGCACCACGCCCGGGCGAACGGCGTCCGGACGGTCTTCCTGTCCGCCTCCGACGAGGACGTGGCCCGGATCTACCGCCGCATCGGCTTCCGCCCGTTCGCGACGGCCCTCATCGCCGAGCCCGCACCCGCCCCGGAGGCCTAGGAGGACCCGAGGACGGCGGCTGCTCAGTCGTCGTCCTCGTCCTCGTCCTCCGCCCCGCTGACCCCCTCCCCCTCGGCCTCGTCCACCACCCAGGCCGCCAGCCGCTCCGCGACCCCCGACACCCCGAGCCGCCCCTCCCGGATCGCCCGGGACAGGCTGCGCACCTCGCGCGCGGTGGTGGCCACGGTGCAGCCGCTGGCGACGAGGTAGGCGTACGCGACGGCGGTGGCGAACAGCTCGTTGGTCTTCTCCAGC
Source organism: Kitasatospora sp. NPDC101183 (assembly GCF_044767945.1). Lineage (NCBI taxonomy): Bacteria > Bacillati > Actinomycetota > Actinomycetes > Kitasatosporales > Streptomycetaceae > Kitasatospora > Kitasatospora sp. NPDC101183. The sequence goes on from NZ_JBIWOW010000039.1 coordinate 38,798, forward strand.
GCCGGCACCCGGATCAGCTGGTGCATCAACGCGGCGGCGCGGTCCTGCGGTTCGGGGTAGACGGCGATGTCGAAGATCTCCGCCTGGTGCCGGGTGACGGCCGCCAGCAGCGAGCCGTAGTCGGTGACCTGCGGGTCACCGGGCGTGTACTGCTCGGCGGTCATGAGCAGCCACGAGAGGTCGACCTCCAGCTTCAACGGCGCACGTCCTGGAGGTCGCCCGGCTCCGAGAACTCGGCGAGGAACGCCGTCTCGTACTCCTTCATGAACTGGGCGGCGGCGTCGACGAAGGCACGTCCGGACTCGCCCATGTCCTGCTGGACGAGGCGCTCGATGTACTGGTTCATGCTGATCCCCTGCTGCTCCGCCCGTTCCCGGGCCATCTCAGCGGTCGTGGCGTCGACCCTCACGTTCAGCTGCTTCTTCCCCATGCCCTTCAAGCTAGCGCCGTTGTGCTAGCACAACAAGGGCGCGCGCACACCGCCCGCACACCTCCCGCACGCCCCTGTGCAACCTGCCCGTCATCCGGCGCCCCGACACGTGCGAAGGGGCCGGGTCCGCGAAGGACCCGGCCCCGCTCGATCGAAGCGGATCAGAACTGGGTGCTGACCGTCACGCCGCTGAAGTCGGTGTTCGCGTAGAGGCTCACGTAGCGGTACCCGGAGGTCGGGTTGCTGACCGTGATGCTCTGCGCCGTCCCGGCGTTCGTCGAGGAGGCGGTGAAGGAGTTCTGCGAGGCCCAGGTGGAGTCGCTGTAGTACAGGTAGGCGCTGCCGGTGCCCCCGGTGGTGGTGATCTTCAGGGTGCTGGTGCCGGCCGGCAGGTAGACGTAGAAGTACTTCAGGCTGCCGGCCGTGGCGGACAGACCCGGGCGGGAGCAGTTCTTGCCGAGCGCGTCGGTGCGCGGGTCGGTGCAGGTCGGCGGGGTGGTGGTGCCGCCGCCGGTGGTGACGGTGACGCTCGCCGGGGTGCTGGCGGTGCGGCCGGTGTCGTCGGTGGCGGTCAGCGCGACGGTGTAGGTGCCCTTGGCCGCGTAGGTGTGGCTCGGGTTCTGCTCGTCGGAGGAGGTGCCGTCGCCGAAGGTCCAGTGCCAGGAGGCGATCCGGCCGGAGCCGGTCTGCACGGACTTGTCGGTCAGGGTGACGGTCGCGCCGTTGACGGACTGGCCGAACAGCGCGGTCGGGCCGGCCGCGTAGCAGGCGCCGGAGGCGCAGCCGTCCAGCCAGGCGTCGAAGTCGGCGTCGTAGGAGGTGCCGAGGCCGTTGTAGACCGCGTAGCCGCCCTGGTAGTCACCGGTGCGGAAGTGGCCGAGCATGGTGGAGACGTCGTTCGGGTGCTTCTCGAACATGTACCGGACGGCCAGGTAGCCCCACGGGTAGGTCCGCACGGTGTCGGAGTTGCCGTAGGTGTTCTGGAAGATCGTGCTGAGCTTGTACGTGTGCTTGGCGGCCTCGGCCATCGCCTGGGTGTCGGTGGTGCCGCGGTACGCGTAGGACTCGTACTCGGCGACGCCCTCGATCCACCAGATGTCCGGGACGGAGATCTCGGTGGAGAAGTTGCCCTTGAGGTCGTAGATGTTGTCGAGGTAGTGCGTGTACTCGTGGTTGAGGTTCCACACGTTGGCGGTGAAGCCGTCGTTCCACGCCTTCTGGTACATCACGCACACGGCCCGGTTGTTCGGGTCCGTCGGGTCCATGACGGTCTGTCCGCCGTTGTCGGTGGAGTTGTTGAAGATCGCCCAGGAGTACGTCAGGTAGTCGGCCTGGTTGGCGAAGACCGCCAGCGTGATGTTCTTGTCGTACTGGCCGGGGATCGGGCCGTTGTCCTTCACCAGGTTGTGGAAGAAGGTGTCCTCGCCGCGCAGGCTGGTGCAGACGGCGGCGAGGTCGGCGGGCGAGAGCGCCTCGGTCAGGATGGTGCGGTTGTCGCAGACCAGCTGGTTGGGCAGCACGGCCGCGGTCAGCTTCGCCGGCAGGTCGCAGGTGCCGTAGTACGAGCACAGGCCGCCGTCGTAGTAGTTGGCCTGGAACGCGGTGTGGACGTACAGCGGGCCGGTGACGCCGGTGATCTGCGCGCCGTCGAGGACGGCCTTGACCTTGTCCTTGACGGCCGCCTCGACCGCCGGGCCGTCGCCGGCCATCCGGCCGAGGTCGTTGCCCGCGTTGACGTCGAGGTAGGAGTTGGCCGTGCCGAGCAGGTCCTTGTGGCCGAGCGCGAAGTCGCCCAGCGCGGTGGCGACGCTCGGGTCCGCGGCGACGGCGGCGGCGAAGTCCGGGTTCCAGTTGCCGCGCCACAGCGGCGCGGAGAGCACGGCGTTGACGGCCTTGAGCATCTTCGGGAACGCGTTGTACGAGTTGTCGTACGAGTTCAGCACCTGCTTGTAGACGTCCAGGTAGTTGCCCTGCACGTTGGCGCTGTCGGTGAGGACGATGACCTCGTTGAGCACCGTGCCGTTGGCGTCGCTGACGTCCTTGCGGTGCGGGCTCGCGAAGAACGCGTCGAGCGCCCCGCGCGAGGCCGTGGTGAGCGCCCCGTCGTACGGGCCCACCACGTCCGCGTTGTTGGACTGCACGAACCAGCCGGCCCGCAGGAAGAGCACCAGCTGCAGGATGCCGGTGGAGTTGTCGCCCGGGTACGTCGCCGCCTGGCTCTGGAGGGCCTTGGTGACGGTGAGCATCTTGTCTTCCTTGAAGATGCTGCCCGCGTCCGTGCCGGTGACGTTGAACAGGGTGCTGACGCAGTCGGTGCTCGACCCGGTGAGGAACGAGACCAGGGCGTCCCCGCTGCGGCCGCCGAAGTCCGACGGGGCGCAACTCGCGGCCGCCGTACGGGCCATGGCCCGGGGCGCCGCCGCCTGGGCGGCCTTGCCCGGACGGGCCGAGGTCTGCACGGTGGTGCCGGCCGGCTGGCCCATGACGACCTGTCCGAGCAGCGCCGGCGGCAGCGGGGCCGCGACGGGCGCGGCCTCCTCGGTGGAGGGGGAGGCCGTGAGGAAGGCGCCGAGCGGCTTGGGGGCGACGGAGCCGGGGTCGGCCTTCGCCGTACCGCCGGCAGCCGGCCTGCCGGCGGAAGAGGGGGCGGCGAAGGCCGACACCGGCAGCAGGGTGGCGGCGGCGCAACAGCCGGCGACGAGGCCGGCGACCAGGGTGGGGAGGGGTATCCGATGGCGCACTGGTGGGGTCCTTCTCCTGTGGGGGGAGGCGCGGGAGGCCGTGCGGGGAGGGGTGGGGGAACGGTCATGATCCTGCCAGCGGCCGAAGGTCGGAACAATGTCACAGGTCATATGACATGAGCGCCGATGGCCATAACACCGCAGGCGGAATCATGACCGGCCCCGCTACGAGCGGTACGTCCGCGCCGCCCAGGCCTGGAAGGTCGGCGCCGCCGCGATGAGGTCCCGGTACGCCGCGGCCGCCGCCCCGAAGAGCGTCTCCACGACCTCCCGGCCCACCCCGGCCGGTCGCCACACCAGCAGCTGGCGCACCCAGATCGGCGTCCCCACCAGGGGTTTGACCACCACGTCGGCCAGCGGCCGGGTGGTCGCCTGGACGACGGAGACGCCGAGTCCGGCCGCGATCATCTCCTGCAGCTCCAGCCGGCCGCCGAGGAACTCGTGCACCGTCGCCGGGGCGAACCCGGCCGCCGCGCACGCCCCGTGGAAGACCCGGTGCCAGCCCGCGCCGTCGTCGGGGGTCAGGAACCACTCCTCCCCCGCGAGGTCCACCAGCGCCACCTCGGTGCGGTGGCGCAGCCGGTGCCCGGCCGGCAGCGCGACGAAGGCCGGCTCGGTGACGATGCCCCGGTGCGCGACGGCCTCCGAGTGCCGCAGCTCCCGCCCCGGGTAGTCCACCGCCACCGCCGCGTCCGCCTCCCCCCGCTCCAGCAGGTCGACGATGTCCGAGGAGCGGTAGACGGAGGACAGGGTGAAGCGCTGCCCGGGCCTCTGGTGCCGGGCCCTGGTCACCAGTCCGGGCAGGATCGGCGAGTTGGTCGCCGCCAGCCGCAGCTCGCGCGGGGCCGGCCCGGCGTCGCTCTCCGGGCGCCGGCCCAGGCAGTCGGCCCGGGTGAGCAGCTCCCGGGCGGCGGCCACCACCTCCACCCCGAAGCCGGTGGGCGCCACCCCGGCGGCCGTCCGCTCGAACAGCGGCGCCCCGAGGTGGCGTTCGATCCGGCGCAGCTGGGTGCTGGTCGCCGGCTGCGAGGCGCCGAGCAGGACGGCGGCCCGGCCGACGCTTCCCGTGTCGGCGATGGCACACAGCACCCGGAGATGCCGCAGCTCCAGCTCCATGACGTTCCCCCTCCGCGACGACTGCCACGCGGCCGCCGCCTGAGGGGGTGCAACGGCACACATGACATGTCAGCGGCTTACCTTCGCCCCGGCGAATTGCCTCGTCAAGCCCCCGCCGGGCCCCGATCGGCCCTCCCGGCGTCATCTTTTACCCGCGCATTGCACTCACCGGGCGTTCCCCGCGCCCCGCCCGGGGGCCGCGAGACTTGAAGAGTCCTTCACCATCCGGGACTCTGAACACTCCTGAAGACCTCTGAACACCTCTGAACGTCCCTGAACGTCCCTGAATATCCCTGAGCAATCCTGAAACGATCCCGAACACTCCTGAGCGTTCCCCGAGCGGCACCGACCGGTGGAGGCCGGCAGATGACAGCCATGTTCGACCAGGAGCTGCGCGAGCAGCTCGACCGGGCCCGACGGGACCTCGCGCAGGCCCGGGCCGAAGGCGACGCCGACGGCGTCCAGGCGTACGAGGGCCGGATCGCCACGCTCCTGCGCCTCGCCGCGCAGCACGGCATCGACCTGCCGCACAGCGCCGACGAAGAGGAACACAACGGCTGACGACGAAGGAGGCGGTCACCCCCGAGGGGTGACCGCCTCCTTCGTCCGGGCGTCACTCCCCGACGGGCTCCAGGATCGCCACGCACTCGAAGTGGTGCGTCATCGGGAACAGGTCGAAGGCCCGCAGCGACACCGGCCGGTACCCGCCCTCGCGGAAGAACGCCAGGTCCCGCGCCAGCGCCGCCGGGTCGCAGGCCACGTACGCGATCCGCCGCGCCTCCAGGCCGACCAGGTGCGCGACGGTCTCCCGCCCGGCGCCCGAGCGCGGCGGGTCCAGCACGATCAGGTCGGTGGCGGTGATGCCGGTGCGCGGCAGCAGCGTCTCGACCCGGTCGCACTCGATGCGCACGTTGTCCAGCACGGCCAGGTTGTGCCGGGCGTCGGCCACGGCCTGCTTGGAGGACTCGATGCCGAGCACCGCGCCGTCCTCGCCGACCCGGTCGGCCAGCGCGCCCGCGAACAGGCCCACGCCGCAGTACAGGTCGAGCGCGCTCTCGCCCCACTGCGGGTCCAGGCCCTCCAGCACCGCGTCGACCAGGGTCTCCGGCGCCTCCGGGTGGATCTGCCAGAAGCCGCCGTCGCTGACCCGCCAGGTCCGCCCGACGGCGCGCTCGCGCACGAAGGAGCGCCCGTGCACCTTGTGCACGTCGCCCTGCGCGTCCACCCGGGCGATCGAGACGGGCTTGTCCAGCTCGACGATCGGCAGCTGGGCGCCGTCGCGCGGGGTCAGGACGACCTGGCGGTCCGAGGAGCCCGTCGCCGCGATCACCTCGACGGTGGCGACGCCCGGCCAGTCGCGGGCCTCGACGCCCAGCTCGGTGACGCCCTCGGCGGCGATCAGGCAGTGGTCGATCGGCTGCACGTCGTGCGAGCGGTGCTTGCGCAGCCCGACCTTGCCGCTGTGCGCGTCCACCGTGTACTGCACCCGGGTGCGCCAGTTCGGCACCTGACCGGCCGGCGTCTTGCCGCCGACCGGCTCCACGCTGCCGTCCCAGCCCGCCTCGGCCGGGGTGAGCCCGGCCAGCTTGGCCAGCTGCTCGGTCAGCACCGAGGCCTTGAGCTTGCGCTGCCCGCCCGGGGTGACGTGCTGCCAGTCGCAGCCGCCGCACTTGCCGGGCCCGGAGAACGGGCAGGGCGCCTCGATGCGCTCCTTGGCCGGCTCCAGGACCTCCACCGCGTCCGCGCGCAGGAAGCGCGAGGTGCTGGTGCCCTCGGTCACCAGCGCGACGACCCTCTCCCCGGGCAGCGCGTGCCGCACGAACAGCACCCGCCCCTCGTGCCGGGCCACGCAGTGCCCGCCGCCGTGCGCGACGGGGCCGACCTCCACCTCGTAGCGCTGCCCGGCCAGCGGGTCCCCGGACGGCGCCTGCCGCTGCGGCCGCGCGGGGGCGGCGCGCACGGCCTTCGGCGGCCGGACGGTCTGCTTGCGCGGCGCCTTGCGGCCCGCGCCGGCCGCGCCGCCGGAAGCACCGGAGGCGCCGGAGGCCGCGCCCTTCTCCGTCTTCGCGGCCTTGGCCGCCTTGGCCGCCTTGGCCGTACCGGCTGCCTTGGCCGGCTTCGCCGTCCTCTCCGCCGTGCGCGGCTCCGGCTCCCCCGGCACGACCGGCGCCGTGCGCGCCGTCAGCCCGTCGCGGTCGGTGGCCTCCGGGCGGGACGGCTTGCCCCAGCGCGGCCGGGCGACCTGCCCGGGCTGGGAGCCGCCCCGGCGGGCGGCGCCCTTGCCCTTGCCGGAGGAACCCGAGGAACGGGGCGGAGTGTTGCGGGTCACTGGGCGGAGTCCTTGCTGCGGTCGGCGGAGGCACCGGCCCGCTGGCCGGTCCTGTCGGAATCCTTCGACTGTACGGCCTTCGGCGCCCGCGGCTCGCCACGGCGGACGGCGCCCGGCGCCGACCACGCCTTCTGCGGCCTGCGCCGCTCGGAGGACTCCAGCTGCCACGGCACCGAGGTGACCATCACCCCGGGCTTGAACAGCAGCCGCCCCTTGAGCCGCAGCGCGCTCTGGTTGTGCAGCAGGTGCTCGTACCAGCGCCCCACCACGTACTCGGGGATGTACACCGACACCACCTCGCGCGGGCTGCTGCGGCGCAGGTTCTTCACGTAGTCCAGCACCGGCCCGGTGATCTCCCGGTACGGCGAGTCGAGCACCTTGAGCGGCACCTCGATGCCCCGCTCGTCCCACTCCCGCCGCAGCGCCGCCGTGTCCGCCGGGTCGACGTTGACGGTGATCGCCTCCAGCGTGTGCGGCCGGGCGAGCCGCGCGTACGCGAGGGCCCGCAGCGCCGGCTTGTGCAGCTTGGAGACCAGCACGACGGCGTGCACCCGGGTGGGCATCACCGCGGCCTCCGCCTCCTCGACGGCGGTGAGCTCCTCGGAGACCCGGTCGTAGTGGCGGCGGATGCCCTTCATCATCACGAACAGCACGGCCATCGCCGCGATCGCGATCCAGGCGTGGCTGATCTTGGTGACCAGGACGACGATCAGCACGGCCATGGTCATCACCAGGCCGAAGGTGTTGATCGCCCGGCTGCGCTGCATGTGCCGGCGCTCGGCCGGGTCCGTCTCGGTGCGCAGCAGCCGCGTCCAGTGCCGGATCATCCCGGACTGGCTCATGTTGAAGGAGACGAAGACGCCGACGATGTACAGCTGGATCAGCCGGTTCGGGTCCGCGTCGAAGGCCAGGACCAGCACGATCGCGGCGATCGCCAGCAGGATGATGCCGTTGGAGAAGGCCAGCCGGTCGCCGCGGGTGTGGAGCTGCCGGGGCAGGTAGCGGTCCTGGGCCAGGATCGAGCCGAGCACGGGGAAGCCGTTGAAGGCGGTGTTGGCGGCGAGCACCAGGATCAGGCCGGTGACGGCGGCGACGAAGTAGAAGCCGGGCGTGAAGTTGGAGAACACGGCCTCGCTGATCTGCGCCAGCGCCGTCTTCTGGTGGTAGCCGGGCCCGGAGCCGACGAGCTGCTCGCCCGGGTTCTCGGCCATCTGCACGTGGGTGAGACTGGCCAGCCAGATGATGCCCATGAACATCACCACGGCGATGGAGGCCATCATCAGCAGCGTCGTGGCCGCGTTCCTGCTCTTCGGCTTGCGGAAGGCCGGCACGCCGTTGGAGATCGCCTCCACGCCGGTGAGCGCGGCGCAGCCGGAGGAGAAGGACTTCAGCAGCAGGAACACCATCGCGAACCCGGCCAGCGAGCCGTTGCCCGCGGTCGCCTCCAGCGTGAAGCCGGAGCTCTCGGAGGGCATGTCCTGCCCGAGCACCACGTGCCGGAAGAAGCCGTAGCCGACCATCCCGATCACGCCGATCATGAACGCGTACGTGGGGACGGCGAACGCCGAGCCGGATTCGCGCACCCCGCGCAGGTTCATCCCCATCAGCACGACGATCACGACCACCGCCACGATCGGCTCGTGCCCGCGCAGCGCCGGGACGGCCGAGACGACGTTGGCCACCCCCGAGGCGGTGGACACGGCGACGGTCAGCACGTAGTCCACCATCAGCGCGCTCGCCACGACCAGGCCCGCGTTGGGGCCGTGGTTGACGGTGGCGACCTCGTAGTCCCCGCCCCCGCTGGGGTAGGCGTGGACGTTCTGCCGGTAGGAGGCGACCACGGCGAGCATCACGATCGCCACGACGACGCCGATCTGCCAGGAGAAGTGGATCGCCGAGGCCCCGGCGACGGAGAGCGTGAGCAGGATCTCCTCGGGGGCGTACGCGACCGAGGAGAGCGCGTCCGAGGCGAAGACGGGCAGCGCGATCCTCTTGGGGAGCAGGGTTTCGCCCAGCTTGTCGCTGCGCAGCGCACGCCCGATCAGGATGCGTTTCGGAAGGTCAGTCGGCATAGGCACGTTAAGGAATCGTAGGGGTTCCCCGTCCGGGCTTGCGCCGGAGTTACCCCCCTTCGTCGAGACTGCGTTGTGCGGACCGGCTAGCGTGTCGGATACGAGCCGGCGGGCAACACTGACGTTGTCGACCCTCGTCGACGCGGTTCGAGGCGTTGCCGAGCCGGACCCCCACACAGCACTCGCCCGGCCCAACGCCGGGCGGGAAACGGAGATGATCGGTGTTTGCGCAGGTCAAGACCCCAACGGAACGCGTGAGGTAGCGCCGGTGCACATCGTCATCATGGGCTGCGGCCGCGTGGGCTCGGCCCTCGCGAGAGCCCTGGAGAAACAAGGCCACTCGGTCTCCGTGGTCGACCAGGACCCGACGGCGTTCCGCCGCCTGGGCGCCGGGTTCAACGGGCGCCGGGTGACCGGCGTCGGCTTCGACCAGGACACCCTGCGCGAGGCCGGCATCGAGGAGGCCGGGGCCTTCGCCGCCGTCTCCAGCGGCGACAACTCCAACATCATCGCCGCGCGCGTGGCCCGGGAGACCTTCGGCGTGGAGAACGTCGCGGCCCGGATCTACGACCCCCGCCGCGCCGAGGTCTACCAGCGCCTGGGCATCCCGACGGTCGCCACCGTCCGCTGGACGGCCGACCAGATGCTGCGCCGGCTGCTGCCGAGCGGCGCCGAGCCGCTGTGGCAGGACCCGAGCGGCGGCGTGCAGCTCGCCGAGGTCGCGTACGACCCCGCCTGGGTGGGCCAGCGCGTCAGCAGGCTGGAGGAGGCCTCCGGCACCCGGGTGGCGTTCGTCACCCGGCTCGGTGAGGGCGTGCTGCCCTCGCCGCAGATGGTGGTGCAGGAGGGCGACCTGGTGCACGTGATGCTGCGCCGGGGCGACCTGACGGCGGTCGAGGCCGCGTTCGCGCAGGGGCCGAAGGAGGAGGGTCACTGATGCGGGTCGCCATTGCCGGGGCCGGTGCCGTCGGCCGCTCGATCGCGGGCGAGCTGCTGGAGAACGGCCACGAGGTCCTCCTGATCGACAAGAACCCCAACTCCATCTCCGTGGAGCGGGTCCCCATGGCGGAGTGGCTGCTCGCGGACGCCTGCGAGATCACCTCCCTGGACGAGGCCGCCCTGCAGCGCTGCCACGTGGTGATCGCCGCGACGGGCGACGACAAGGTCAACCTGGTCGTCTCGCTGCTCGCCAAGACCGAGTACGCGGTGCCGCGGGTCGTCGCCCGGGTGAACAACCCGAAGAACGAGTGGCTCTTCAACGAGTCCTGGGGCGTGGACGTGGCCGTGTCCACCCCGCGCCTGATGTCCGCGCTGGTCGAGGAGGCCGTCAGCGTCGGCGACCTGGTGCGCCTGATGCGCTTCAGCCAGGGCAACGCCAACCTGGTCGAGCTGACCCTGGCCGCCGACACCGAGCTGGTCGGCACCCGCGTCGGCGACGTCGCCTGGCCGCAGGACACCGCGCTGGTGACGATCATCCGCGAGGGCCGGGTGCTCGTGCCGGGCAAGGACGACACCCTGGAGGGCGGCGACGAGCTGCTCTTCGTCGCCGCGCAGGAGCGCGAGGAGGAGCTGGAGCAGCTGCTCTCGGCGACCTCCGGCGCCCAGTAGCACCGGCCGTTCACGGCGCAGGGCCCGAACCCCGGGTGGGGTTCGGGCCCTGCCGTTCGGTCCGGGGGCGCGGCTACTTCGCCGGCTGCTCCTCGTCCTCCTCCAGCTGCGCCTTGATCGGCGGCGGCGCCTTGAGCAGGATCTGCCAGGTGACGTACATGGCCAGCAGCATCGGCGGGATGCCGAGGGCGACCTTGAGCCAGCCGAGCAGGTTGACGTTGTGGGTGAAGTACAGCGGGAAGAGGATCACCGGCTTGAGGCCCATGATCACCACCCAGGCCCAGGTCGCCTTGGTGTAGGCGGAGAAGCGGCCCGGGTTCTCCTTGCGCCAGGTGAACATCTCGCCGGTGATCGGGCCGAGCATCAGGCCGATCATCGGCCAGCGCACCAGGGCGGAGACGGCGAAGCCGGCGCAGTAGGCGACGTTCCACAGCAGGCCGGGCAGGTAGAAGTCCTCGGCCTTGCCGCTCTTCATCGCGATCCAGGCGCCGAGCGCGACGCCGAAGACGCCGCTGAAGGCGTGCTGGATGGTCTCCCGCCGGGCCAGCCGGGCCACCACGAACAGCGCGCTGAGGCCGAGCGCGGCCCAGGCGGCCTTGCTGACCTCGTGGGTCAGGTTGTAGGTGACGATGAAGACCAGGCCGGGCAGCGTCATGTCGATCATGCCGCGCACGCCGCCGAAGGCCTTGAGCACGGTGTCGGCGGCCTCCTTGGAGGCGGCGGCCCTGCGGGCGGCCTCCTCCTCGGGGGTCAGCGGCACCGGGGTCCCGTCCGCCTGGGCGTATACCGAGGTGTCCTGGGCGGCCTGGTCCGGGCCGAGCCGGGTGGCGGCGTCGCCGCCGGGCTGGTTGCTCACGCTGATTCGCTCCCGTGTCCGACCGGACGCAGCTCGTATCGGGGGTTGAACAGCACGCGGCGCCCGCGTGCGTGGCTGATCCGGCCGCTGGCGACGAGCCGGCGGCCCGGCTCTATGCCCGCGATCGAGCGGCGGCCGAGCCACACCACGTCCAACGCCTCGGTGCCGTCGAAGAGTTCGGCCTCCAGCGCCGGCACCCCGGCCCGCGGGCGGAGCGTCACCGTGCGCAGCGTGCCCGCGACGGTGACCAGGTCGCGGTCGCCGCAGGCGGCGATCGGACGGCTGCCCGACTCCGCGGCGCTCTCCTGGCGCAGCTCCTCCGCCTGCAGCTCCTCGGCCGAGGAGGTAAGCCGGCTGAGCATGCGGCGCAGGCGGCCCTGGGGCTGGTCGCCGTTCTTGTCACCACTCATGCCGGAAGGGTACCGGTTTCCGGCCCCCCGGCGGCAGGCGTCGGCCGCCGGGGGTCACTCTCCGGGGGCACCGCGCGAGGCGGCTCCCGCACCGGCTCGCACTAGCTCTCGAAGCGGTAGCCCATGCCCGGTTCGGTGATGAAGTGGCGCGGGTGCGAGGGGTCGCGCTCCAACTTCCGCCGCAGCTGGGCGAGGTAGACCCGCAGGTAGTTGGTCTCGGTGCGGTAGGCGGGCCCCCACACCTCCTGGAGCAGCTGGGTCTGGCTGACGAGCCGGCCGGCGTTGCGGACCAGCACCTCCAGCAGGTGCCACTCGGTCGGGGTGAGGCGCACGTCGGTGCCGTCCCGGTTGACCTTCTTCGCGGCGAGGTCGACGGTGAAGCTCTCGGTGACGACGAGCGAGTCGTCCTCCCCCGCGACGGGCTCCGCGCGCCGCACCGCGGCCCGCATCCGGGCGAGCAGCTCGTCCATGCCGAAGGGCTTGGTCACGTAGTCGTCGGCGCCGGCGTCCAGCGCCTCGACCTTCTCGTCCGAGGCGTGCCGGGCCGACAGCACGATGATCGGCACCCGCGTCCAGCCGCGCAGGCCGCGGATCACCTCGACGCCGTCCATGTCGGGCAGCCCCAGGTCCAGGACGACGACGTCCGGATGGCGGGCGGCTGCCAGTTCCAGGGCGCCGGCGCCGTCATGGGCCGCGTCGACCTCGTACTTGCGGGCCTTGAGGTTGATCACCAGCGCGCGGACGATCTGCGGTTCGTCGTCCACGACGAGGACCCGGGTCATTTACGGGCTCCGCCTTTCAGGGCTGTCTGACTTGATGACTCTGGATGACTGGGGAAGGTGCTGTGTCACGTGATCAGCCGCGAGAGCGGATCACGGCCATCGTCTCCCGGTTCCTCCGGCGCGGGCCGCTCGGACGCCTCCGACGGCTCCGACGGCTCGGCCGACTCCGGCGGCTCCGGCGGCCGCTCGGCGGCGGGCAGGCTGACGACCATGGTGAGGCCGCCGCCCGGGGTGTCCTCGGCGGTGACCGTGCCGTCCATCGCCTCGACGAACCCCCGCGCCACCGCGAGCCCCAGGCCCACGCCGGCGCCGCGCGGGGCGTCCCCGTAGCGCTGGAACGGCGCGAAGATCCGCTCCTTGGCCTCCTCCGGCACGCCGGGGCCCCGATCCACGATCCGCAGCTCGACCCGGTCGGGCCCGCCGGGGCGCCGCAGCGCGTCGGCCTTGACCAGCACCTTCACGCCCTCAGGGCTGTACTTGACGGCGTTCTCGACCAGGTTGGCGAGCGAGCGCTCCAGCAGCCCGCCGTCCGCCCGGATCATCGGCAGGGTCTCCGGCACCTCCAGCCGCACGGCCTCGGGGGCGACGCCGCCGAGCGCGTACGGGACCACCTCGTCAAGGTCGGTCTCCTGGATCAGCGGGGTGACGGTGCCGGTGTGCAGCCGGCTCATGTCGAGCAGGTTGTTGATCAGGTGGTCGAGCCGGTCGGCCCCGTTCTCGATGCCGGCGAGCAGCTCGGCCTCGTCCTCCGGGTCCCAGTCGACGTCGGCCGACCGCAGCGAGCTCACCGAGGCCTTGATCCCGGCCAGCGGGGTGCGCAGGTCGTGCGAGACGGCGGCCAGCAGGGCGGTGCGGATGCGGTTGCCCTCCGCCTCCCGCCGGGCCGAGGCGGCCTCCCGGGCCAGCCGGCGGCGCTCCAGCACCACGGCGGCCTGGGCGGCGAAGGCGCCGAGCAGCCTGCGGTCCGCGCCGGGCAGCACCCGGCCGCGCAGCACCAGGGCCAGGCTGTCGCCGACCGGCACGTCCACGTCGGCGTCCTCGGGCCGCTCCGGCGGGCGCGGCCCGGCGGAGGCCACCGGCACCCAGGGGGCCATCGGCTCGGGCCGCTCCAGCAGGACGGCGCTCTCCTGCCCGAAGGTCTCCCGCACCTGCTCCATCAGCGCCGTCAGCACGCCGTCCCCGTTCGGGGCGCCGCGCAGCACCGTCCCGGCGAGGGCGCTGAGCGTCTGCGCCTCCGTCTGGGCCCGGGCCGCCTGGTGGGTGCGCCGGGCCGCGAGGTCGACCACCGAGGCGACGGAGATGCCGACGATGGTGAAGATCGCCACCGCCATGATGTTCTGCGGCTCGTTGATGGTGAAGGTGTGCAGCGGCGGCGTGAAGTAGTAGTTCAGCACCGAGGAGGCGACCAGCGCCGACCCGATCGCCGGCAGCAGCCCGCCGACCAGGGCGGCCAGCACCGTCAGCGACAGGAACAGCAGCATGTCCGTGGACAGGCCCAGCCCGCCGATCGCCGTCAGCACCACCGCCAGCAGCGGCGGCCCGGCCAGCCCGATCAGCCAGCCCGCCACCGTCCGGGTGCGCCCCAGGTCGGTGACCCGCCGCACGGGCACCTTGTTGCGCTTGACGTGCCCGGCGTGCTCGTGGGTGACCATGTGGACGTCGATGTCCCCGGCCTCCCGGGTCACCGTCGTGCCGACCCCCGGCCCGTACAGGTACTGCCAGCCCGGCCTGCGGCTGGTGCCCAGCACGATCTGCGTCGCGTTCACCCCGCGCGCGAAGTCCAGCAGCCCGGCGGCGGGGTCGTCGCCCAGGACGTTGTGGAAGGAGCCGCCGAGGCTCTCCACCAGGGCCCGCTGCTCGATCAGCGTCTGCGGCGAGCTGGAGCCCGCCAGGCCGTCCGAGCGGGAGATGTGCACGGCGAGCAGCTCGCCGCCGGAGACGCGCGCCGCGATGCGGGCCGCCCTCCGTATCAGCGTCGCCCCCTCGGCGCCTCCGGTCAGGCCGACCACGATCCGCTCGCGGGCCTGCCAGATGCCCTCGATGCCCTGCTCGGCCCGGTACCTCTGCAGGTACTCGTCCACCCGGTCCGCGGTCCACAGCAGCGCCAGCTCGCGCAGCGCCGTCAGGTTGCCGGGCCGGAAGTAGTTGGCGAGGGCGGCGTCGATCTTCTCCGGCGCGTACACGTTGCCGTGCGCCAGCCGCCGCCGCAGCGCCTGCGGGGACATGTCGACCAGCTCGATCTGGTCCGCCCGGCGCACGACCTCGTCCGGGACGGTCTCGCGCTGACGCACGCCCGTGATGCCCTCGACGGCGTCGCCCAGCGACTCCAGGTGCTGGACGTTCACGGTGGAGATCACGTCGATGCCCGCCGCGAGCAGCTCCTCGACGTCCTGCCAGCGCTTCGCGTTGCGGCAGCCCGGCACATTGGTGTGCGCCAGCTCGTCCACCAGCGCCACCTCGGGGCGACGGGCGAGCACGGCGTCCAGGTCCATCTCGGAGAACCTGGCCTCCCGGTGCACCACCTGCTGCCGGAGCACGATCTCCAGCCCCGCCACCATGTCCGCGGTCCGCCGCCGGCCGTGGTCCTCCACGAACGCCACCACGACGTCCGTGCCCCGCTCCCGGCGCCGGTGCGCCTCGGCGAGCATGGCGTACGTCTTGCCGACCCCGGGGGCCGCCCCGAGGTAGATCCGCAGCCTGCCTCGTCCCATGAGCACCATTCTTGATCCGGCCCAGCCCGGGAGCCACCCCCCGGACACCTGTTCCCCTCCCCCTTCGAGACTACGGCGTGAGAGGGGATTTTCCGCAGATCCGTGCTCTGAGCAGGCTCTTTTAGCGGCATATTGACGGTGTCACACCAGGAGACGGCCGCTGAACCCCCCAACCGGCGGGGTGGAGCAGGGTGTACGTACGGGCGGAGTTCGCCGGCCCGGAAAAGCAAAAAGACCCCCTCCCGATTGGGAGGGGGTCTTTTCGGAATGATTGTTCGGCGGCGTCCTACTCTCCCACAGGGTCCCCCCTGCAGTACCATCGGCGCTATGAGGCTTAGCTTCCGGGTTCGGAATGTAACCGGGCG
>NZ_JBIWOW010000040.1:0-53944 GCF_044767945.1 Kitasatospora sp. NPDC101183
AACGGGCCGAACACCGCAACTGGCCGCCACCCGCTCCGGCAATCGTCACGATTGCCGGAACGGACACGACCTAAGTCATAAGTCACCGGCATTGGACCTAGACCCGGACCCGCGCCCGGGGCCCGTCAGACCCCGGCGGGCTCCCGCTCCGCCGGGCGGGCGTCCAGCTCGGCCATGAGCTGCTCGCCCTCCATGTCGACGCGCGGGACGACCTTCTCCAGCCGCGCGGGGAACCACCAGGCGGCCTTGCCGAACAGCGCCATGGCGGCCGGCACCAGGGCCATCCGCACCACGAAGGCGTCGACCAGCACGCCGATCGCCAGGGCGAAGCCGATCGGCTGGACGATCGGGTCGTGGCCGAAGACGAAGGCGCCGAACACCGCGACCATGATCAGCGCGGCCGCCGTCACCACCCGGGCGCCGTTGCGGACGCCGCCGACGACGGCCTCGCGCGGGGTCGCGCCGTGGACGTGCTGCTCCTTCATCCCGGAGACCAGGAACAGCTCGTAGTCCATGGCCAGCCCGAACAGCACACCGATCAGCAGGATCGGCACGAAGCTGACCACCGGCCCGACCTTGGGCACGTCGATGATCCCGTCGAGCCAGCCCCACTGGTAGACGGCGACGACGGCGCCGAGCGAGGCCGTGATGCTGAGCAGGAACCCGGCCACCGCCTTGAGCGGGACGAGCACCGAGCGGAAGGCGATCGCCAGCAGCACCACCGCGATGCCGACGATGACCGCGAGGAACGGCGGCAGGGCCTGGCCGAGCTTGGTGGAGACGTCGATGTTGGCGGCCGTGGTGCCGGTGACGGCGATCTCGGCACCGGTCGAGGCCTCGAGCGCCGGGCGCTGGTCGCGGATCTCGTTGACCAGGGCCTTGGTGTCGGCGTGGTCGGGGCCGGTCTTCGGGATGACGGTCACCAGGGCGGTGCCACCGGCCTGGTCGACGGCGGGCGGCAGCAGCGTCTGCACGCCCTTCAGCCCCTGCAGTTCGGCGGCGACCCCCTGGACGGCCTGCTCGGGATGCGGGCTGCCGTGGGTGTCCACCACGACGACCAGCGGGGCGTTGAACCCGGGCCCGAAGCCCTCGCTGACCAGGTCGTACGCCTTGCGGGCGTCCGTCGAGGAGGCCTGGGAGCCGGCGCCCGGCAGGCCGAGTTCGAGGCCGGCGGCGGGCACGGCGAGCGCGCCCAGCCCGGCGAGGCCGACGAGCAGGACGGGCAGCGGGCGGCGGACCACGAACCGGGCCCAGCGCTCGCCCATGGTGGTCCTGCCGTCGGTGGCGGCCAGCGCGGGCTTCCAGACCGGCAGCCGGTCGAGCGAGCGGCCGGCGAAGCCGAGCAGGGCGGGCAGCAGGGTGATCGCGATCAGGACGGCGATCACGACGGCCCCGGAGGCGGCCAGGCCCATCACGGTGAGGAACGGGACCCCGGCGACGGCCAGACCGGCGAGCGCGACGACCACGGTGAGGCCGGCGAAGACGACGGCGCTGCCGGCGGTCGCGGTGGCGCGGGCGGCGGCCTCCTCGGGCTCCAGGCCCTCGTGCAGGTGGCGGCGGTGCCGGAACAGGATGAACAGCGCGTAGTCGATGCCGACGGCGAGGCCGACCATCAGGGCCAGCACGGGCGCGGTGGTGATGATCTCGAACGGGCCGGTGAGCGCGAGCAGCCCAGCCATCGCGACGGCCACGCCGATCAGCGCGGTCAGCAGCGGGAGCCCGGCCGCGACCAGGCTGCCCAGGGTGACCACCAGCACGACGCCGGCCACCAGCAGGCCGATCGACTCGCTACCGCCCTCGACCTGGGCCATCTCCTGGTAGGCGTCGCCGCCGAAGGCGACGTCCAGCCCGGCCGCGCGGGCCGGTTCGGCGGCGGCCTTGACGGCCTCGCGCTGCTGGTCGGTGACGTCGGCGAGCTTGTGGTCGAAGGAGACCAGGGCGATCACGATCCGGCCGTCCGGCGAGACGGCGCCGGTGGCGTACGGGTCGGGCACGGCGGCCACGCCCGGGACGGCGGCGATCCGGCCGACCGCCTCCTTGACCGCCTCGCCCGCCCCGGGGGCGGTGGCCCCGCCGGCGGCGGGGGCGGCGAAGACGACCCGGGCGGAGCCGTGACCCTGCTCCGGGAAGGTGCCGGTGATCTTGTCCAGGGTTGCCTGGGCCTCGGTGCCGGGCACCTTGAACTCGGTGCTGGTCTTGCCGGCGAAGGCCCCCGCGACCCCGCCGACGGCGATCAGGACAGCGATCCAGACGGCGAGCACGGCCCGCCGTCGCCGGAAGCAGGAGCGGCCCAATCGGTACAGGTACGTGGCCATGGGTGACCTCTCGCGAGTCGGTCCTCGGGCAGGCGGACGCCTGGCACTGGTCTGCGCCCACCGTACGCTCAAGTTTGTCGAGTGACAAAGTTGAGCGACCCAATCGGCTGACAGGATCGATCGACAGGATCGGCTGACGAAGTTGCCCGACCATGGCGCTACCCTGGCGGGATGGCACACGTCCCCGCCTCCGAGCGCAGGCCCCAACTGGTCCAGGCCGCCATCGAGCTGATGACCCGCGTGGGGGTCACGGCCGCCAGCACCCGGGCGATCGCGGCCGAGCTCGGCGTGGCCCAGGCGACGGTGCACTACACCTTCGGCACCAAGAAGGACCTCTACCGGGCCGTGGTCGAGCAGGTCACCGCCGACTTCATGGGCGCGGTGCGCAACGCCTCCCCCGGCGACGGCCCCTTCGGCACACAGGTCGCCACCCTCGTCCACGCCATCTGGGAGGCCGCCACCGGCGCGGACGGCCACTGCATGCTGCTGAGCGAGTTCGGCGCGCTCGCGATGCGCGACCCGGACGTGAAGGAGATCAT
Organism: Kitasatospora sp. NPDC101183; assembly: GCF_044767945.1. NCBI lineage: Bacteria > Bacillati > Actinomycetota > Actinomycetes > Kitasatosporales > Streptomycetaceae > Kitasatospora > Kitasatospora sp. NPDC101183. The sequence continues at coordinate 2,855 of NZ_JBIWOW010000040.1, forward strand.
GCTGGGCTTCCAGCGCGAGATCGAGGGCACGGCCACCGAGATGATCGGCGCGCTGGCCGCCGCCCACGGCCTCGCCCTGGCCGTCCCGGCGGACCAGATCGCCGTCCACTTCCTCACCGGCTTCGACGGCCTGACGGCCCGCCACCTCACGCTGCGCAGCCCCGGCGACGAGCCGGACCGGGGCACCCGGCGCGGGCTCGACCTGCTCGTCGCCACGACCGTCGGCCTCTGCCTGGACGGGCCCGCGGCCGGCTGGCCGCACCCCGTCGGCTGAGGATCCGCGTCAGTCGACGATCCGCACCGGCAGCTCCGCCAGCACCTCCCGCAGCGCCGCCGCGAACCGGTCGTACTCCGGGCTGCGCGCCGACCCCGGCCGGGTGGCCAGCCCGATCCGCCGCCCCGGCGCCGGAGCCGCGAAGCGCACCGCGGCCAGCCGGTCGGTGCGCCCCGCCTCGACGTCCAGCGCGGTGGCCGGCAGCAGCGTCACGCCGAGCCCTCCGGCGACGAGTTGGACGAGCGTGGAGAGCCCCGCCGCCCGGGTGGTGGAGCCCCCCGGGTCCGCGCCGACCTCCCGGCAGATGTCCAGCGCCTGGTCGCGCAGGCAGTGCCCCTCCTCCAGCAGCAGCACCTCCAGGTCGAGCAGCACGTCGCGCGGCACGTCGACCCGCCCGGCCAGCGGGTGCCCGGGCGGGGTGACCAGCACGAAGTCCTCGTCGAACAGCGGGACGTCCCGGGTCGGCGAGGTGCCGCCGGCCGGCAGCGCGAGCAGCAGCACGTCCAGCCGCCCGGCGGCCAGCCCCTCCAGCAGCGAGGGGGTGCGCTCCTCGTGGACGTGCAGCTCCAGCTCCGGGAAGCGGTCGCGCACCAGCCGCAGCACGGTGGGCAGCAGGTAGGGCGCGACGGTCGGGATGACGCCCAGGTGCAGCGGCCCGGTGAACGGCCTGCGGGCGGCCTCGACCTCCTCGGTGAGGGCTTGCAGCGAGGACAGCACCCGGCGCGCGTGCGCGTGGACGCGCTCCCCCAGCGGAGTGACGATCACCTTGCGCGTCGTACGCTCGATGAGCTGCGCCCCCAGCGACTCCTCCAGCGCGGCGACGGCCCCCGACAGCGCCGGCTGGCTCGTCCCGGTGGCCGCGGCGGCCTCCCGGAAGTGCCGGTGCTCGGCGACGGCGACGAAGGCCCTCAGCTGGGCGACGGTGGGCGTGCGCGGGGAGCGGACTGTGGCACTCGCCACAGTCGGGTCGTGTTTGGCGGCGGAGCCCCTACGGGGGCCGGGCCGCGACGTGGACCGTTCAGTACTGATAACAATCTCCGATCAGACACATCCAGGGTAGCTATTTCCCTGATCAGTCCACGATGTGGAAATGTGGAACGCGTCCGGAATCCGGACAAACTCCCCTCAGTCTCACTTCAGGAGAAGCGAACGTGCTCACGATCGGTGACAAGTTCCCCGAGTTCGACCTCAAGGCCTGTGTCGACCTGGACGCCGCGAGCGCCTTCGCTGACATCAACCACAAGTCCTACGAGGGCAAGTGGAAGGTCGTCTTCTTCTGGCCGATGGACTTCACCTTCGTCTGCCCGACCGAGATCGCCGCGTTCGGCAAGCTGAACGACGAGTTCGCCGACCGCGACGCCCAGATCCTCGGCGTCTCCGGCGACTCCGAGTTCGTGCACCACGCCTGGCGCAAGGACCACAAGGACCTGCGCGACCTGCCCTTCCCGATGCTGGCCGACATCAAGCACGACCTGATGCGCGACTGCGGCGTCGAGAACGAGGACGGCACCGCCCAGCGCGCCGTGTTCATCGTGGACCCGAACAACGAGATCCAGTTCGTCATGGTGACCGCCGGCTCCGTCGGCCGTAACCCCAAGGAGGTCCTGCGGGTGCTGGACGCCCTGCAGACCGACGAGCTGTGCCCGTGCAACTGGAACAAGGGCGAGGACACCCTCGACGCCGAGTCCCTGCTGGCCGGCTGACCCATGGCCCTCGACGACCTGAAGGCCGCCCTCCCGGACTACGCCAAGGACCTCAAGCTCAACCTGGGCTCGGTCATCGGCAACTCCGACCTCCCCGCCCAGCAGCTGTGGGGCACCGTCCTCGCCTGCGCGATGGCCACCCGCAGCCCCGCCGTGCTCCGCGAGCTGGAGCCCGAGGCCAAGGCCAACCTCTCCCCTGAGGCGTACACCGCCGCCAAGGGCGCGGCCGCGATCATGGGGATGAACAACGTCTACTACCGGACGCTGCACCTGCTCTCCGACAAGGAGTACAGCACGATGCGGGCCGGTCTGCGGATGAACATCATCGGCACCCCGGGCGTCGAGAAGATCGACTTCGAGCTGTGGAGCTTCGCCGTCTCGGCCATCAACGGCTGCGGCCAGTGCCTCGACTCGCACGAGGCCGTGCTGCGCAAGGCCGGTGTCGACCGCGAGGTCGTCCAGGCCTCGGTGAAGATCGCCGCCGTGCTCCAGGCCGTGGCCTCCGTCCTCGACTCCGAGGCCGCCCTGGCCGCCGCCGACGTCTGACGCACCCGCGTCGGCGCCCGCGCCACCGCACAGAGGAAGGGCCCCGCCGGACACCATGTCCGACGGGGCCCTTCCGCGTGCTCCGGCCCTACTCCGTGGCGGGCTGCACCTGCGCCTGCGGATGGATCTGAGGCTGCGGATGAGGCTGCGCCTGCGGGGCCGCCGCGGAGCGCTCCGCGGCCTCCCGGGCGGCCTCCATCGCGGTGAACACGGCCTGCCCCGCCTCGTTGCGCCGCCGCAGGTGCCCGATGACGGTGTTGGTCACGGCGATCAGCGGCACGGCGACCACCGCGCCCCCGATCCCGCCGACGATCCCGCCGGCCGCGACGCCCAGCACCACGCCCAGCGGGTGCACCCGCACGGCCCGGCCGAGGATCAGCGGCTGCAGGATGTGGCTCTCCACCTGCATCACCACGATCAGCACCACCAGCACCATCAGCGCCGTCCACGGCCCCTGGGTGACCAGCGCGATCAGCACCGCGACGGTACCGGTGATCAGGGCGCCGACCAGCGGGACGAAGGCGCCCAGGAAGATGATCACGGCCATCGGCATCGCCAGCGGCACGCCCAGCGCGTCCACGCCGATCCCGATGCAGACCGCGTCGATGAAGGCCACGCAGACGGTGCCCCGCACGTACGCGGTGAGCGTCGCCCAGGCCTTCGGCCCGGCCCCGGCCATCGCGAAGCGGGACTGCCGGGGCAGGCAGCGCAGCGCCCAGTTCCAGATCTTCGCCCCGTCGTAGAGGAAGAAGAAGGTGGTGAAGAAGGTCATCATCAGCGCGGTCAGCACCTCGACGGCGATCTGCGCGCCGGTGATGGAGACCGAGGTGAGCCGGTCGGTGTTGCTGGTGATCGCCCCGGTGATCTGGTTGGCGAAGTCGGTGACCTGCTGGTGGGTCAGGTGCAGCGGCCCGTCGATCAGCCAGTCCCGCATCTGGTCGACACCGGTCTTGACCTTGGTGGTGACGGTGTCCACGTTGTCCGTCACCTGCCACACCACGAACCAGCCGACCAGCCCGATCCCGGCCAGACCGCTCAGGAACACCCCGCCCGCCGCCAGCGAGCGCGGCACCCCGCGCCGGCGCAGCCAGGAGACGGAGGGCTCCAGCAGCGCGGTGATCAGCAGCGAGGCCAGCATCGACAGCGCGACCAGCCGCAGCATGTCGACCACGTAGAAGACGACGTACAGCGCGGCGCCGAGCAGCAGCAGCCGCCAGGTCGACTCGGCGGCCACCCGCAGCCCCCAGGGCACCGCCTCGGCGGGGGTGGCGGGCCGGCCCGGGTGGTACTCCCGCCCGAAGGTGGCCTGCGCGGGCGCCGCCGCGGCGACGGGCTGCCGCGCCGGGGCCGCCACCGGCACCGGCAGCGGTGCGGGCTCGACCGGCTTCCGCAGCTCCACGGCCTCCGGCTCCTGCTCGGCGGGAGACGCCGGAACCGACACAGACACCGGAACCGGCACCGGCGCCGACACCGCGACCGCCGTCGACTGTGCGTCGGCGACGGCGAGTTCGTGCGGTTCGGCCGCCATCGCGGCGCGTCGGCGCCGTTCGATCACGGCGGCCGCGCTCGCCACCACGGCCATGCTCTTGGCCACGGCCTTGAAGGCCTTTCCGCCCCGCGCCATCCTCGTGTCCACCGCTTCCCTGCCGCTCCCTCCCGCCCACGGCGGGACGCCGTGGGTCCCGCCACGGCCGTCAGGGATGACGCTACCCGCCGTGAGGGCGGCGAGTCCGCCCCCACAGCACGTTCGAGTCCATCCACTCATCCGGGAAACAGGGACAAATACCTACGTTCCACCTGTTTCGGACGGGAACCGCCGGGGAGGAGTCCGAACGGGGAGCCCGACCGGCCGCGGGCCGAGAGCCAACTGTCGGCGGACCGGCCGCGCGGGAAGCACCAGGACCCCTCCCCGCGCGCCGCGTCCGCGCCCCGCGGCCGCAACGGCGACGGCCCCCGGCGGGCCCGCCGCGCTCGGTGGAGCGGGCGGTCCGGCCGGGGGCCGTCGTGAAGATCCGTGAGGAGCCCCGGGTCTCCTAGTACCAGCTGTGGGCCTGCCAGAACGACCAGGCACCGCAGGGGCTGCCGTAGCGGCTGTTCATGTAGCCGAGGCCCCACTTGATCTGGGTCGCCGGGTTGGTGCGCCAGTCGGCACCGGCCGAGGCCATCTTCGTGCCGGGCAGCGCCTGCACGAGGCCGTACGCGCCGGAGCTCTTGTTGGTCGCGGTGTAGTCCCAGCCGCTCTCGCGCTTCACGATGTTGCTGAAGCACTGGAACTGGGAGTCGTCGCCGATGATCTGCCGGGCGGTGTCCTGGACGGAACCGGGGCTGACCGAGACGGGCGGCGCGCTGGTGTCGGTCGCGGACATCGCGGACCGGGCCTTGGACCGGTTCGCGGCCTCGGCCTTGCGCGCGTCGTCGGCCGCCTTGGCGTCCGCGTCGGCCTTGGCCTGGGCATCGGCCTTCGCCTGGGCGTCTGCGGCCGCCTTCTGGCGCGCGGCCTCCTCGGCGGCCTTCTGCTCGGCGGCGGCCTTGGCGGCGGCGTCGGCGGAGGCCTGCTGGGCGGTCGCCTGCTGACCGATGTTGTCGCTGATGGTCTGCGCCTGGGCGCCAGAGGGGACTTCGGCGAGCAGGGTCGCACCGGCCACGTCGACCGTCTGCGTGCTCTTGCCCTCGCTGCCCGAGGCCATACCCACGACGGCACCGACAGCGGTGACGGCGGTGGCAGAGGCCACAGCAACTCCCCGGACCGAGATCCGAGTCACATGGTTTCCTTCCAGCGTCGCCCACGCGTGACCGTACGGGCGCAAGATGCCCCTGAACACGGACCTCCGCACGGTGCTCTGGTCACGGGAGGTGCTGGCCCGGCGTCCGGTCGAGTTGAGGCGACCTGACGTTGGAATCGGGCGGCGTACGGCCCATCGGTTTTCAATTGTCGGTCCACCGACCGGAGTTGGCGGACCTTCCGGGGCCTGACCTCCGGAGTCCGGAAGCCCTGCCGCGCCGTACGCGGGGCCTGACAGAACCCTCACCATGCCGCAAGGGGTGGTGTCGACGCAATTCCCGCTCGCGTGGCGCATGTCACATTCACCGGGGCTTCACCGCGACAAAAGGGACGGGGCCCGCTCCGTCAGAAGCGGGCCCCGCACGGTCAGTTGACCGTATTGTCCGACTATGCCCCGATCAGGGACGGATCACGGCTGGATGTCCTCCAGCATCTCCGTGACCAGCGCCGCGATCGGCGAGCGCTCCGAGCGCGTGAGCGTGATGTGCGCGAAGAGCGGATGCCCCTTCAGCTTCTCCACCACCGCCACCACGCCGTCGTACCGGCCCACCCTCAGGTTGTCCCGCTGCGCCACGTCGTGGGTGAGCACCACCCGCGAGTTCTGGCCGATCCGGGACAGCACCGTCAGCAGGACGTTGCGCTCCAGCGACTGGGCCTCGTCCACGATCACGAAGGCGTCGTGCAGCGAGCGCCCGCGGATGTGCGTGAGCGGCAGCACCTCCAGCATCCCGCGGGAGATGACCTCCTCGATCACGTCCGGGGTGGTGACCGCGGAGAGGGTGTCGAACACCGCCTGGGCCCAGGGGCCCATCTTCTCCGCCTCACTGCCCGGCAGGTAGCCCAGTTCCTGGCCGCCCACCGCGTAGAGCGGCCGGAAGACCATCACCTTGCGGTGCTGCCCCCGCTCCAGCACCGCCTCCAGGCCCGCGCACAGCGCCAGCGCCGACTTCCCGGTGCCGGCCCGGCCGCCCATCGAGACGATGCCGATCTCCGGGTCCAGCAGGAGGTCCAGCGCGACACGCTGCTCGGCGCTGCGCCCGCGCAGCCCGAACGCCTCCCGCTCGCCGCGCACCAGCCGCACCCGCCCGTCGCCGGTGACCCGGCCGAGCGCCCGGCCGCGCTCCGAGGTGAGCACCAGTCCGGTGTGGACGGGCAGTTCGCCCGCGCCGTCGACGTCCACCGAGGCGTCGTGGCCGGCGCCGAACAGCGCGTCCACCTGGTCCGCCGGGACGTGGAGCTCGGACATGCCCGTCCAGCCGGAGGTGATCGCCAGCTCGGCCCGGTACTCCTCCGCGAGCAGGCCCACCGAGCTGGCCTTGATCCGCAGCGGGAGGTCCTTGGACACCACCGTGACGTCGTAGCCCTCGGCCTGCAGGTTGCGGGCGACGGCCAGGATGCGGGCGTCCGCCTCGCCGCCGCCGGCGCGGTAGCCGGCCGGCAGTATCGACAGGTCGGAGTGGTTGAGCTCGACCCGGATCGTCCCGCCGAGCTCGCCGACCGGGATCGGCTCGTCGAGCCGGCCGAAGCGGATGCGGTAGTCGTCGAGCAGGCGCAGCGCCTGCCGGGCGAAGTACCCCAGCTCGGGATGGTGTCGCTTGTCCTCCAGCTCGGTGACCACCACCACGGGGAGGACGACCTCGTGCTCCTCGAAGCGGGTCATGGCGAGAGGGTCCGCCAGGAGCACGCTGGTGTCGAGAACGTACGTGCGCCGGTCTGGTGTCCGGCGGCTCTTGGAACTGACCACTAGGCCTCCAGAGCGGATGACCCTGCGTCATCCGCGGCAAGCCGGCCCCCGCTGCCCCGGTGGCCTCGGGGCCGGACTAAGCAGGAGTATTCCCAGGCGAGCGGCGGTGCATTCGCGCCCCCGGAGAACTGACGGATCATTGCCGGTGAACGTTTGGCCTCGCGAGTGGCCCGGGTAGGCCAGCCCTACGGCGGTCATTTCGGGGCGGGGCCGCCCCTCAAACCTCCCGCAGGGGTCAGAGACCCATTCGGCGCTGGCGCTGTTCGTACGCGCGCAGGGCCCGCAGGAAGTCCACCTTGCGGAAGGCCGGCCAGTACGCCTCGCAGAAGTAGAACTCGCTGTGGGCGCTCTGCCAGAGCAGGAATCCGGACAGCCGCTGCTCGCCCGAGGTGCGGATGATGAGGTCCGGATCGGGCTGGTCGCGGGTGTAGAGGTGCTCGGAGATGTGCTCGACGGTGAGGATCTCGGCCAACTGCTCGATCGAGGTGCCGCGTCCGGCCTGCTCCTGGAGCAGCGAGCGGACGGCGTCGGCGATCTCGTGCCGGCCGCCGTAGCCGACGGCGACGTTGACGGTGATGCCGTCGATCCCGGCGGTCTCCTCGGCGGCGCGCTTGAGGACGCCGGCGGTGTGCTCGGGCAGCAGGTCCAGGGCGCCGACGGGGTTGACGCGCCAGCGGCGGGCGGCGGCCAGGCCGGTGACGGCCTCCTCGATGATGCCGAGCAGCGGGACGAGCTCGTCGGCGGGGCGGTCGAGGTTGTCGGTGGAGAGCATCCAGAGGGTGACGACCTTGACGTGGGTCTCGTCGCACCAGCCGAGGAACTCGGTGATCTTGTCGGCGCCGCGCTGGTGGCCGTACGCGGTGGAGCCGCCGGTGGCCTTGGCCCAGCGCCGGTTGCCGTCGAGGATCACGCCGATGTGGTGCGGGGTCCGCGCGAGGTGCACCTCGACGCGGCGGCCGTAGAGCCCGTACATCCCGTCCAGCAGGGTGCGCAGCCCCGGCGTCCGTTCGGCGACATCGCGCAGACCCATGGTTCCCGGCCCCTCCGTGCTTCGTTCAGGTGGTGCGTCTCAGCCCCCGGCGCAGCCTACTCCGGTGGGCAGGCACCCGGTAAAGCCGCAGGTAGCGGTCAGGTCACGGTCCTGTACGGAGTCTGTCCCGGCGGGCGTGTCGCGGGGGTCGGAAGGGGGTTTCCGTCATGAACACGGAACGGTCTCCGATTCCTTAAGGAATCCGTAAGCGCACGCTCGAATGCTTGACGACCGGCAATGGTCTAGTCCAGCTTGTGACCCAGGACGCAGCGACCACCGCTCGCTCCTCCCCCACACCAGACGCATCGCCCTCCCCCACACGCGGCCGCCGCGCCCCCCACCGCGGCGGCCGCTCCTCCCCTCAGGAGCGTCACCCCATGGCCCGTACGCTGAACCAGCCTGCCCACAAGCGCCGGCGCAGCCCCCTCCCGGCCGTCGCGGCCGGTGCCACCGCCCTCGTCCTGGCCGGCGGCAGCCTGGCCCTGTTCGCCGGCGGCGCCAGCGCGGCCGTCGGGAACCTGGTCTCCAACGGCGGCTTCGAGAGCGGCCTGAGCGGCTGGTCCTGTTCCGGCGCCGCGGCCGCCGTCGCCTCCCCGACCCACTCGGGCACCGGCGCGCTGCAGGCCACCCCGGGGGCCGGCGACACCGCCGAGTGCACCCAGACCATCAGCGTGCTGCCCAACTCCAGCTACACGCTGAGCGCCTGGGTCCAGGGCCCGTACGTCTACCTCGGCGCCCGCGGCACCGGCGGCACCGACCCGTCGTCCTGGTCGAACCAGAACAGCTGGAACCAGCTCTCCACCAGCTTCACCACCGGGGCGACCACCACCAGCGTCACGGTCTACCTGCACGGCTGGTACGGGCAGAGCGCCTACCAGGCGGACGACGTCCAGCTGCTCGGCCCCGGCGGCACCTCCACGCCGTCCCCGACCGCCACCCCCACTCCCACCCAGACGGCGACGGCGACCCCCACCGCCACCGCCACGCCGACCCAGACCGCGACGCCCACCCCCACGGCGACCGCGACCCAGACGGCGACCCCGACCCCCACGGCCACGCCGACCGCCACCCCGACCAGCACCACCCCGCCGGTCACCGGCCTGCCCGCCCACGCGATCACCGGCTACTGGCAGAACTTCGACAACGGCTCGACCGCGCAGCGCCTGAGCGACGTGCAGAACGCGTACGACATCATCGCGGTCTCCTTCGCCGACGCCGTGCCGACCCAGACCGGCGCGATCAGCTTCACCCTGGACCCGGGCCTGTCCAAGGCCCTCGGCGGCTACACCGACGCCCAGTTCCGCGCCGACATCAAGGCCAAGCAGGCCGCCGGCAAGAAGGTCATCCTCTCCATCGGCGGCCAGAACGGCGCCATCACGGTGGGCGACGCGACGGCCGGGAACAACTTCGCCAACAGCGCCTACTCGATCATCAAGGACTACGGCTTCGACGGCATCGACGTCGACCTGGAGAACGGCGTCCAGGCCGGACCGCTCGGCAGCGCGCTGCACTCGCTCCAGGCGAAGGTCGGCCCCGGCTTCATCCTGACGATGGCCCCCGAGACCATCGGGATGTACAGCACCGCCGGCGCCTACTTCCAGCTGGCGCTGAACACCAAGGACATCCTGACCGTCGTCAACACCCAGTTCTACAACTCGGGCGGCATGAACGGCTGCGACGGCAAGGTCTACAACCAGGGCACCATCGACTTCATCACCTCGCAGGTCTGCACCCACATCCAGGGCGGCCTGCGGCCCGACCAGGTCGGCATCGGCGTCCCGGCCTCCTCCAAGGCGGCCGGCGGCGGCTACGTCTCGCCGACCGTGGTGAACAACGCGCTGGACTGCCTGGCCACCGGCAACAACTGCGGCAGCTTCGTCCCGCCGGCCAAGTGGCCGACCATCCGCGGCGCGATGACCTGGTCCACCAACTGGGACGTCAACAACGGCAACGCGTTCTCGAACACCGTCGGCCCGTTCGTGCACAAGATGCCCTGAGAGCCCAACTCACCCCGGCGCGCCGCTCCTTGAGGGTGGGGCCTGCGCGCCGGCGGCGGGGCCCGTCGTACCTTCCAACCGGTACGACGGGCCCCTTCCGTCTTCTTGGCCCCTTCCGTCCTCTTGGCACCTTCCGTCCTCTTGGCACCTTCTCAGTACGCGAGCACGGCCAGCAGCGCGCCCAGCAGCAGAAACGGGCCCAGCGGGAGGTGCAGTCCGCGCACCGGGCGGCGCCGGGCCAGCGCGGCGGCGGCCCGTACGGCGGCCCAGAGGCCGGCCAGCACCACCGTGGCGACCAGCCCGCCGAGCGCCGCCGACCAGCCGTACCAGCCGAGCAGCCCGCCCAGGGCCAGCCCGAGCGGGGAGTCACCGGGGCCCAACGCGCCCAGCCAGACGGCGAGTTCGAGGACGGCCCCGATCACCAGCGCCGCCAGGAGGCAGCGCAGCAGCACCCCGGGCCGCCCCTCGGCCAGCGCCGCCACCACCAGCAGCAGGGCCGTCCCGACGATCAGCGGCAGGGTCAGCCGGTACGGCAGCCGGCGCACCCGGGCGTCGACGAAGCCGAGCACCACGCCGACGGCCGCCGCCCAGCCCAGCGCCGGGGCCACGGCCGGCCCGTCCGCACCGAGCGCCACCGCGACGGCCGCCGCCACGGCGACCGCCTCCACCGTCCAGGGCCCTGCACCGAGGCGCTCCCGGCAGCCCGGGCACCGCCCCGTCGGCGGCAGCAGCCGCAACGCCCGCCCGCAGGAGGGGCAGGCCTCGCGCCGGGGCTCGCCCTCCGGCACGGCGAACCGGGCGACCAGCGCCCGCTGCACCGGGGCCGCCAGGAGCGCCGCCAGCACCGCCACCACCACGACCGCGCCCACCGGCGTCCCCTCCGCTCGTCCGCTTCCGGGCCACATCCTGCCGTGCCGGAACCGCGAAGAGATGTGCCCTCCGTCTCCTTCTTTACGGCAGCCCGCGAGCGCCCCTCGCATACCTGAGCATTCCGGACACCCCGCAGCCGGTTTGGAAGGCCGCCCGACTCCCCCGCCTGCCGATCCAAGGGGGTCCGGAGAGCCCCCGGAAGCACCCTTCCGCGGACCCGCCGAGCGGGCCGTCCGTACCCCTAAAGTAGGCGGGCATGCAGGTCATTCAGTCCAGCAAGCTCGCCAACGTCTGCTACGACATCCGCGGCCCGGTACTCGACGAGGCGATGCGGCTGGAGGAGCAGGGCCACCGCATCCTCAAGCTCAACACCGGCAACCCGGCCACCTTCGGTTTCGAGGCGCCCCCGGAGATCCTCCAGGACATCCTGCGCAACCTCGCCAACGCGCACGGGTACGGCGACTCCAAGGGCCTGCTCTCCGCACGCCGCGCGATCGTCATGCACTACGAGGACCGCGGCCTGCACGGGCTGAGCGTCGACGACGTCTTCCTCGGCAACGGCGTCTCCGAACTGATCCAGCTGGCCATGACCGCGCTGCTGGACGACGGCGACGAGGTGCTCGTCCCCGCGCCGGACTACCCGCTGTGGACGGCCTCCGTCTCGCTGGCCGGCGGCACCGCCGTGCACTACCGCTGCGACGAGCAGTCCGAGTGGTACCCCGACCTCGCCGACATCGAGGCCAAGATCACCGACCGGACCAGGGCCCTCGTCGTCATCAACCCCAACAACCCCACCGGCGCGGTCTACCCGCGCGAGGTGCTGGAGGGGCTGACCGAGATCGCCCGCCGCCACCAACTCGTCGTCTACGCCGACGAGATCTACGACAAGATCCTCTACGACGACGCCGAGCACGTCCCGCTGGCCACCCTGGCGCCGGACCTCTTCTGCATCACCTTCAACGGGCTCTCCAAGGCGTACCGCGTCGCCGGGTTCCGCTCCGGCTGGATGGTGCTCTCCGGCGACCGCTCCCGCGCCCGCAGCTACATCGAGGGCCTGACGGTGCTCGCCTCGATGCGCCTGTGCGCCAACATGCCCGCCCAGCACGCGGTGGCCGCGGCCCTCGGCGGCCGGCAGTCGATCAAGGACCTGCTGCTGCCCGGCGGCCGGCTGCTCGCCTCCCGCGACGCCGCGTACGAGCTGCTGAACCAGATCCCGGGCGTCAGCTGCGTCAAGCCCAAGGGCGCGCTCTACGCCTTCCCGAGGCTCGACCCCAAGGTCCACAAGATCAAGGACGACGCCCGGATGGTGCTGGACCTGCTGCGCTCCCAGCGCATCCTGCTCGTCCAGGGCACCGGCTTCAACTGGCCCGAACCCGACCACTTCCGGCTGGTCACCCTGCCCCGCGCGGAGGAGATCACCGACGCCGTCACCAGGATCGGCGACTTCCTCTCCGGCTACTCGCAGCCGTAGGGGTCCGAGAACACTACGGCCGGAGTCCCGGGCCGTGCGGTCTCCTTGGTCGGGGAAAGACCGCACGACGGAACTCCGGCCGTCCTGCCGCTCGGTGGGCGCGCGGTTCGTGCCGCGCGCCCACCGCTGTCTCGACTGAGGCTCAGGCTCAGCCCAGACGCGCGACCAGGTTCCGGTACTCGTCCCACAGCTCCTTCGGGGTGTGCTCGCCGAACAGCTCCAGGTGGGCCGGCACGAGCGCGGCCTCCTGGCGCCAGATGTCGGCGTCCACGGTGAAGAGCAGGTCGAGGTCCTCCTTGGAGAGGTCCAGGCCGTCGAGGTCGAAGCCCTCGACGGTGGGCAGCACGCCGATCGGGGTCTCGACGCCCGCGCCGGCGCCCTGGAGGCGCTCGACGACCCACTTGAGCACCCGGCTGTTCTCGCCGTAGCCGGGCCAGACGAACTTGCCGTCGGCGTTCTTGCGGAACCAGTTGACGTAGTAGATCTTCGGCAGCTTCGAGGCGTCCGCCTGCGCGCCGACCTTCAGCCAGTGGGCGAAGTAGTCGCCCATGTTGTAGCCGCAGAACGGCAGCATCGCGAACGGGTCGCGGCGCAGCTCGCCCACGGTGCCCTCGGCGGCGGCGGTCTTCTCGGAGGCGATGTTGGCACCGAGGAAGACGCCGTGCTGCCAGTCGAAGGACTCCGTCACCAGCGGGACGGCGGTGGCGCGGCGGCCGCCGAACAGGATCGCCGAGATCGGCACGCCCGCCGGGTCCTCCCACTCGGGGGCGATGGTCGGGCACTGCGCGGCCGGGACGGCGAAGCGGGCGTTCGGGTGGGCGGCCGGGGTGCCGGACTCGGGGGTCCAGTCGTTGCCGCGCCAGTCGACGAGGTGCGCCGGGGGCTCCTCGGTGAGGCCCTCCCACCACACGTCGCCGTCGTCGGTGAGGGCGACGTTGGTGAACACCGTGTTGCTGTGCAGGGTGTCGATGGCGTTGGCGTTGGTGTCCACGCCGGTGCCGGGGGCGACGCCGAAGAAGCCGGCCTCGGGGTTGATGGCGTAGAGGCGGCCGTCCGCGCCGAAGCGCATCCAGGCGATGTCGTCGCCGATGGTCTCGACCTTCCAGCCCGGGATGGTGGGCTGGAGCATGGCCAGGTTGGTCTTGCCGCAGGCGGAGGGGAAGGCGGCGGTGACGTACTGGGGCTCGGCGCCGTTCGGCGGGGTGAGCTTGAGGATGAGCATGTGCTCGGCCAGCCAGCCCTCGTCGCGGGCCATGGTCGAGGCGATGCGCAGGGCGTAGCACTTCTTGCCGAGCAGGGCGTTGCCGCCGTAGCCGGAGCCGAAGGACCAGATCTCCCTGGTCTCCGGGAAGTGCGAGATGTACTTGGTGCTGTTGCACGGCCACGGCACGTCCGCCTGGCCCTCGGCCAGCGGGGCGCCGACGGTGTGCACGGCCTTGACGAAGTCGCCGTCCTCGCCGAGCTGCTCCAGCACGGCCTTGCCCATGCGGGTCATGACGCGCATGGAGACGGCGACGTACGCGGAGTCGGTGATCTCGACGCCGTACGCGGCCAGCGGGGAGCCGACCGGGCCCATGGAGAAGGGCACGACGTACAGGGTGCGGCCCTTCATGGCACCGCGGAACAGGCCCTTCTCGCCCTGGAACAGCTCCCGCATCTCGGCGGGGGCCTTCCAGTTGTTCGTCGGGCCGGCGTCCTTCTCCTGCTCGGAGCAGATGTAGGTGCGGTCCTCCACGCGCGCCACGTCCGTCGGGTCCGAGGCGGCGTAGTAGGAGTTGGGGCGCTTCTCCTCGTTCAGCTTCTTGAAGGTGCCCTGAGCCACCAGCAGGTCCGCGAGGCGCTGGTACTCCTCGTCGGAGCCGTCGCACCACTCGACGCGGTCCGGCTGGGTGAGCTCGGCGATCTCGCTCACCCAGGCCAGCAGCTGCTTGTGGCGGGTGGGCGCGGAGGCGCTGAGAGCAGAGATCTCGTACGACACGATCGCTCCTTCACGCCGTCTCGGCGAGGAGACGGCGTAGCGGGGGTCTGAGGGTGCTTGCAGCGTAGCTCCGGAGTTCGTGCCCGATTGCGGCGCCGAGTCGAAATTGACGCAGCTTTTACTACTGAAAGTATGATTACTGGCCAGTAACAGAGCCTTCCCGGCCGGTCCCTGACACCGGGAACTCGACCCCGAACACTCCAAAACGTCCAAGAGTGACGATCACCACTTCCTTACGCGTCAGTAACCTACGGAGGCGTAGGTAGCGGGTAGCATGCTGCGCATGACTGCTGCTGCGCTCACGGAGAGTGCGCCCACCGAGGCCAAGCCGAAGTGGCGGGGCTGGCTGCACGCCGGAATGTTCCCCGCCACGGTGGCCGCCGGGATCGTGCTGATCTGCCTGGCCGACTCCCCGTCCGCCAAGATCGCCTGCGCGATCTACTCGGTCAGCGCCTGGCTGCTGTTCGGGGTCAGCGCGGTGTACCACCGCTTCACCTGGGGACCGCGCGGGGACGCCGTGCTGCGCCGGCTCGACCACGCGAACATCTTCCTGATCATCGCGGGCACCTACACGCCGTTCACGATGCTGCTGCTCAAGGGCGCCGACCAGCAGGTGCTGCTCTGGGTCGCCTGGGGCGGGGCGCTGGCCGGCATAGCCTTCCGGGTGTTCTGGGTCGGCGCACCGCGCTGGCTCTACACCCCGGTGTACATCGCGCTGGGCTGGGCCGCCGCGTTCTTCCTGCCGGACTTCCTGCGCACCGGCGGCGTCGCCGTCCTGGTGCTGATGATCGTCGGCGGCGTGCTCTACAGCGTCGGCGGCGTGGTGTACGGGCTCAAGCGGCCCAACCCCTCACCGCGCTGGTTCGGCTTCCACGAGGTGTTCCACGCCTTCACCCTGGGCGCCTTCATCGTCCAGTACGTCGGCGTCTCACTGGTGGCGTACAGCACGGCCGGCTGAACCCGGCGCGCCACGGCGGGCGGTCGCACGGTCCACGGACCTGGCGGCCGCCCGCTCCGCCGTCCAGGGCCGCTCGTACGGCGCCCGGCCCTGCTGCCGGTGCGGGGAGGGCGACTGCTCCGGGAGGTCCGGGTGCCCGGCGGCGGCCTCCGGCCGGACGGGCTCCGCGGCGGGCCGCGCCGACGGCTCGGCCGGGGCGGTGCGCCCGCGCGCCTGCCGGGCGTCCAGCGCCTCGCGGGCCCGGCGGCAGCGCTCGCAGTGCGCGGCGTCCGGGATGCGCCGCCGGGACGGGCGGTGGCCGACGGGCGACGGCGGGCGGTGCATCGCCTGCCAGCGCCGGGCCACGTAGACCATGAGCAGCAGCACCTCGACCCCGGCAACCGTGAGGACCAGCACGGCGCCGTTGATCAGATAGGCCGCCACCACGGCCAGCGCGGAGGCCACGACCACCGCCGCACTCCACACCTGGGCACTCGCCTGCCCGTCGTTCCCGTCGTCGGCCACTTCGGCTTTCCCCTCTCCCGGCGCCGGGCTCGTGGTCGGCTCCTGCCGCCCCACCCCTTCTCCGCTCTCGGCACGCGTCGGTCAGCACTGACCGATTGCCACATGCTATCTACCGACAGTCACTCGCGACTGCCCCGGGGCGGCGAACGACAGATCAACGTTGCGTCAATTCCTTGTGCGGAAGCAGCACTTCCAGGACACATCACCCTGCGCGCCCATCAGGTCACATCGACATCAAGGTGGCGGTCGGCATCTTTTGGGAGTTACTCTCATTTGCGAGAGACTCTCACCATGGGCTCCGTCACGGGGTCCACCGAGGCCCGCCGGAGGTCAACCGTGTCCACCGCACCGCCCGTGTCCGCCGCCACCGAGCACGCCCCCGCCCCCACCGCCGACCCCCGCCGTTGGCTCGCCCTGGTCGCCGTCGCCCTGAGCGCCCTGGTGATCGGCTTCGACATGACGATCATGAACGTCGCCCTGCCCACCCTCGCCGGCGACCTGCACGCCGACACCGGGCAGCAGCAGTGGATCGTCGACGCCTACACCGTCGTCTTCGCCGCCGCGATGCTCCCCGCCGGGCTGTTCGGAGACCGGTTCGGCCGACGGCTCACCCTCACCGTCGGCCTCGCCCTGTTCGGGCTCGCCTCCGCGATCGGCATGCTCGCCGACTCCCCCGCCACCCTGGTCGCCGCCCGGGCCGCGATGGGCCTGGCCGGCGCGCTCGTCATGCCGATGGCCCTGGCCGTCATCCCCGGGCTGTTCCCCGCCGCCGAACAGCGCCGCGCCACCGCGATCCTGGCCGCCGCGCTCGCCGCCGGCGCCCCGCTCGGCCCGCTCATCGGCGGCTTCCTCCTGCAGCACTTCTGGTGGGGCTCGGTCTTCGCCGTCAACGTCCCGCTGACCGCCCTCGGCGTCGTGGCCTGCCTCCTGCTGCTGCCGGAGAGCCGCAACCCGGCCGCGCCCGCGATCGACCCGCTCGGCACCCTGCTCGCCGCGGGCGGCCTGAGCGCCCTCACGTACGGGATCATCGAGGGCGCCGACCGGGGCTGGCACGACCCCACGGTCCTCGCCACGCTGATCGGCTCGGTGCTCGCGCTCACCGCGCTCGTCCTGCGCAGCCGCCGGCAGAAGGACCCGATGCTGGACCTCGGCCTGCTCGCCGACCCGGCCTTCCGCTGGTCCGCCCTCGCCGCCACGCTGATCTCGCTCGTGATGTTCGGCGCCTTCTTCGTCCTGCCCCTCTACTTCCAGAGCGTGCTGGGCACCGATGCGCTCGGCTCCGGGCTGCGGATCACGCCGATGATGCTCGGGCTGCTGGTGGCCGCCAAGCTCACCGACCGGCTCGTCGATCGGGTCGGCGCCCGCACCGTCGTCACCACGGGCCTGGCCATGATCGGCGCCGCCCTGCTGTTCGGCAGCCGCACCGGGGCCTCGGACGGCTACGGGCGGGCCGCGGTCTGGCTGGTCGTCCTCGGCTTCGGCATGGGCCTGTCCCTCATCACCGCCCAGGCCACCGCCCTGGTCACCCTGCCGCCCGCGAAGGCCGGCGTCGGCGCCGGGCTGCTCCAGACCCTGCGGCAGGTCGGCGGCGCGATCGGCATCGCCGCCTTCGGCAGCCTGCTGGCCGGCTCCTACCGGGGCGCGCTGGACACCGCCGGGCTCGCCGCCGACGCCGCCCACCGGGCGGGCACCTCGGTGGTCGCCGCCGACGCCCTCGCCCGCACCTACGGGCGACCGGCGCTCAGCACCTCCGCGCACGCCGCGTACGTCCACGGCATGGGGCTGGTGCTGCTGGTCGCCGGGGTGCTCGCGGTGCTGTCGGCACTGCTGGTCGCGGCCCGGATGCCGGCCACCGGGGCCCCGGGAGCCGCCGGAGATCGTCGATAATCGGGGGCATGACGACCGAGCAGCCGACCGCGGCCCTTCCGGACGCCCCGGGCCTCCCGACCGACGAGGTCCAGGCCCTGCTGGAGGCGCCGCTGTCGCTGCGTGAACGCAAGAAGCTCAAGACCCGCCAGACCATCCGCCGCGAGGCGTACCGGCTCTTCGCCGCCCAGGGCTTCGACAGCACCACGGTGGAGCAGATCGCCGCCGCCGCCGAGGTCTCCCCGTCCACCTTCTTCCGGTACTTCGCCACCAAGGAGGACCTCGTCCTCACCGACGAGTACGACCCGGCGATCCTCGCCGCCGCGCTGCGGCGCCCGGCCGGGGAACCGTTCCTGGAGTCCTGCCGGGCCGTCCTGCTCGGCATGATCAGGCACCTGCTCGAACACGACCGCGACGAGCTGATCGTCCGGATGCGGCTCGTCCACGAGGTGCCCGCGCTGCGCGCCGGGCTCCACCGGACGGACAACAGCCCGCAGGAGCTGTTCCTCGCCGTGCTCACCCGGCGGGCGGGCGTCGAGGAGCCGACGTACGACATGCGGGTGGCCGCCGCCGTCATCGCCGCCGCCACCACGGAGGCGGTGATGCGGTGGGCGGAGAGCGACGGGCGGGAGGACATCACCGACCTGGTCGACCGGGCGTTCTCGCTGCTGACCAGCGGGTTCGCCGGGCTGTGACGGCAAAGGCCGTGACGGCGGGAATGTGACGGCGGGAACGTGACGGCGACGCCGTGACGGCGGGGGCCCGGTCGGGCCCCCGCCGTCCTGTGCGGCTCAGCGGGTGCTGCGGCGCCGCCTCAGCACCGCGCCCGTGCCCGCCAGCACGGTGACGCCCAGCGCCGCGGCCGCCGTCACGGCCGGGAGCCGCGAGCCGCCGCCCGTCCCGTCGGCAGCGTCCACCTGGTAGCCGCCGCCCTCCCCGGCCCGGTCGTACGCCGAGCCGGGGAGCTTGTCCCCGTACCGCTTGTGCACCAGCTTCTGGTACGCCGCCAGCGACACGCCGCCCTCGCCCACCGAGCGGCGGGCCTCGTCGTCCAGCGGCAGCACCCGGCCGTCGCGCAGCACGTACCAGGCGTTGATCTGCGGCTCGCGGAAGGCCGTACCGCCGCCGGTTCCCGCCGCCCTGGCCGCGTAGTCGCTCTCGTCGCCGCCGGAGGCGATGTTCACCACCCGCCAGGAGCCGCCCTGCCGGACGGTCCAGACCGAGGCGCTCTGCCCGTCCGCCGCGACCACCTTGCTCGCGGTGAACTCCGCCTTCGCCACCGGTGCGCCCGGGGTGCCGGCCACGAAGGCGGCGTCCAGGGTGTACACCGGCACGGTGTCCCCGGACAGGCGGGGCGCGGAGGCGCCGGCCGCCCGTGCCTCCTCGGCGGCGCCGATGGTGAGCTGCTGCGTCGGCGGGACGCCCTTGCGGGCGAAGAAGTGGCCGAGCTGGTCCAGGACGGCCGGGGACTGGACGGCTCCGCGCGCCTGCGCCAGTTCGGCGGCGGGCACCGGCTCCGGGGCACCGGCCGGCTGGTCGGCCTGCGCGGCGGGGGCCGCGGCCAGGGTGAGGCCGGCGGCGATCAGGGCGGCCGCGGCGGCCCGTCGGATGCGGTTCGACTCGGTCATGGTCGCCACCTCACGCGCCGATCCGGTAGAGGGAGTGGGTCCAGGAGAAGGTGCTGTTGTTGACGTAGTACCAGTAGTCGCCCCAGTTGTAGCGGTAGTTGGACGGCCACGGGTCGCCCCAGTAGACCCAGTTGTTGCCGGTGTCGTAGCCGTAGACGACGTGCATGTGCCCGCCGCCGGAGCTCCACTGGATGCGGGTCTCGACCGGGCGGTTCGCGTCCACCTCGGTCTGGATGGTGGCGTAGCGCAGGTAGCCGGTGACGTACGAGCCCGGGGCGATGCCCACCCAGTCGAGGGCGTTCTGCACCTCGGCCAGCGAGGCCTGGCTGTTGGGGCAGCTGGAGTCGACCGAGCGGCCGAACGCGGCGTTGCAGAACTGGTTCTGGCTGTAGTTGTAGCCGAACCAGGTCGCGATGGTGTTGCCGCTGGCCGCCCAGCACCAGTTGTTCTGCTGTTGCTGCTGCATGCTGATGTTGAGCTTCTTGTACGTGCCGGCCAGGTCGGCCGTGCTGCCCGGCGCGGCGGCCTGGCGCACGTGGGCCCCGGTGGCGCGGGCCTCGGCGGGCGCGGCGACGGCGGGGGTGCAGACGGCGGCGGTGAGCGCCGGGGCCAGGACGCCGAGGGTGAGCAGGGCGACCGCGCGGCGCGGTCGTATCCGTGGGACTGGCATGGGGGAATGCCTCCTTGCACGAGCGGAGCGAGGTGCGGTGTGGGGGCGCGGTCCGGATCGCGCCATGAGCATCGCGCCGCCGAAGGGGCCGGTCAACGGCCCCCGGCCGTACCGGCGTTGGGGTGTGAACGGGTGCCCACGGGTGTGAACGCCGCCTCAAGAAGGCCCGGGTGACGTGCCGGGACCGGTGACAAACCACCGGCCGGATGTGAATATTCACGGTCAAAACCCGGCCTGCCCGAGTCCCCCTCTCCGCGCCAGGAGGCAGCCATCCCCCGCAGCGACCCCGCCGACCTCACCGCCGCCCTGCGCACCGGCCCCTTCCACCTCGCCCTGCGCACCGCGATCACCACCCGCGGCCTCGCCCTCCACCGCGTGCGCCGCCACCTGGCCCTGCGCGGCGTCAACATCGGCCTCACCAGCCTGAGTTACTGGCAGCAGGGGCGCCGCCGCCCCGAACGCCCGGAGTCGCTGCGGGCCGTCGCCGCCCTCGAGGACGTCCTCGACCTGCCCGCCCACTCCCTCACCCGGCTCCTCGGCCCCCGCCGCACCGCCCCCACGGCCGCCGACGGCCCGCCCGTCCTCCCCTACCGCGACCTCATCGCCCCCGCCACCGCCGTCGACGACCTGCTCGCCACCATCTCCGGCCCCCGCGACACCGGCCTGCACACCCTCACCCACATCGAGCGCATCCGCGTCGGCGCCGACCGCCGCCTCACCCGCCGCGACTCCCAGCACGCCCTGCGCGCCCACCGCGACGGCATCGACCGCTACCTCGCCCTCTACCAGGGGGATCCGGGCAGCGACATCACCCGCGTCGGCGTCCGCGCCGAGGAGAACTGCCGGCCCGGCCGCATCCGCCGCGACCAGGCCCAC
Source organism: Kitasatospora sp. NPDC101183 (assembly GCF_044767945.1). Lineage (NCBI taxonomy): Bacteria > Bacillati > Actinomycetota > Actinomycetes > Kitasatosporales > Streptomycetaceae > Kitasatospora > Kitasatospora sp. NPDC101183. Next base: position 23,752 of record NZ_JBIWOW010000040.1, read on the forward strand.
CACCTCCTCGCCGCCGAACTCCTCCTCGACCGCCGCCTGCGCGCCGGGGACACCCACCTCCTGGGCTACGGCTTCGACGACTCCCCCGCCCCGGAGCCGACCTGCGAGTACGTCCGGGGCTTCAACTCCGGCGCCGCCCAGTACGTCCTCCAGGTCACCTTCGACCCGGTCGCCCTGCCCGTCCGCTGCCACCGCTTCGCGCTGCACTCGCCCGGCGAAGCCCCGTACGAGAGCGAGGAGTTGACCCTCGACGGCCACCACTGCGTCCATCTGGTGGCGACCGCCCTGCGGCCCTGCCTGCTGGGGATCGGGTGGGACTGGGAGTAGAGACCCTAGCTGAAGTCCACGACCAGGCAGTCCTCCACCGGCCGGTACCCGATCTGCCGGTAGACGGAGTTGCTGGTCGGGTTGGCGAGGTCGGTGTAGAGCAGCACCTCCGCCGCCCCCTGGGTGAGCACGTACGCGGAGGCCGCGGCGGTGGCGGCGCTCGCGTAGCCGCGCCCGCGCCGGTCGGCCGGGGTGTAGACCGGCCCGATGCGGGACATCCCGGCGAGGACGGGGCTGGCCCCGACGAGGGCGACGGGCACGCCCCCGTCCTCCCAGAGGTGCAGGCCGCCGTCGGCGATCCGGTCGTCCACCGCCTTGGGGACGTCCATCGGCGGGACGTCGACCTCGGCCAGGAACTCCCCGTACCAGCGGATGGCCAGCTCCCGGTCGGCCGGCCCGGCGAGCCGGTGGCGGCCGGCCGCCGGACGCGCGGGGTCCGTCAGCCGGCCGAGCCGGTACAGCCGCTCCTCGGCGCGGACGGACCAGGTGGCTCCGGTGGCCCCCGCCCAGGCGTCGGCGAAGGCCCGCACGGCCGCCGCCCCGCCGCCGACCCCGGTCAGTTCGGTGAACCCGGGCCCGGCGGCGGCCAGTTCGACGGCCAGCGCGGCGGCGGCCTCCTCCGACATCGCGGAGAGCCGGGGCGCGAACGGCGGCGTCTGAAGGAACGCGCCCTCGACCGGCCCGCCCTCCTCCGGGCGCCACCAGCCGAACACCGGCGGCTCGCCGTACACGTCGAGCCCGGACACGGCGAGCCGGTGGGCGAGGGTCAGCAGCACGGTGTTCTCGGCGGGCCGGGTGGCGAGGAAGGCACCGGCCTCGGCGCGGAAGTCGTCCAGGGAGGTGGAGAGGATCCAGGTCATGGCACATCTTCACCACCCGCACCGGCCTCGGCCAGCGATTATCCGCCGACCACCACGCCCAGCCGCGCCCCGAGATCCGCCGGGTCGGTGGTCGGCCGCTCGCAGGCGAAGTGCCGGCAGACGTACGCGGCGGGGGCGCCGTCGACCAGCGGCCGGTCGGCCAGCAGCGGCACCTCCGTGTCCCCGGGCGCGCCCACCGCGACCACGGCCCCGGGGGCGGTGGCGAGCAGCGCCGCCCGGCGCAGCTCCGCGCGGGCCGGGTCGCCCTCCGGCCCGACGACGGCGACCTCGCGCGGCCCGTCGATCAGCGCCTCGGCGACGGCGAGCCCCCAGCCGATGAACCGGGGCGCCCGCGCCGCGAGGGCGCCGACCACGCCGAGGGCCCGTTCGGCCGCGGTGCGGTGGCGCTCGGAGCCGGTGTACGCGGCGTAGCCGAGCAGCGCGCCGGCGGCGGCCGTCCAGCCGGACGGGGTGGCGTTGTCGGTCGGGTCCTGCGGGCGGCGGATGAGTTCCTCGGCGTCGTCGGCGGTGTCGTAGAGCGCGCCGGAGGCCTCGTCGGTGAAGTGCTTGAGCACGGTGTCGAGCAACCCGCCCGCCAGTTGCAGCCACTCGGCCGAGCCGGTGACGGCGTACAGCGCGAGGAAGCCCTCGGCGGTGTCGGCGTAGTCCTCCAGGACACCGGCGTTGGCGCCGGCCCTGCCGTCACGGGAGGTGCGCAGCAGCCGCCCGTCCGGGGTGAGGTGGACGGCGAGCAGCAGGTCGGCGGCGCGTTCGGCGGCCTCGACGAGGTCGGGGCGCTCCAGCAGGGCGCCGGTCTCGGCGAGGGCGGCGATGGCGAGGCCGTTCCAGGCGGCGACGACCTTGTCGTCCCGAGCGGGCGCCGGCCGGGCGGCGCGGGCCGCCAGCATCGTCCCCCGGATCGCCTCGAACTCGGCGAAGTCCTCGGGCTCGGCGAGGAGTTGGAGCACCGAGGTGCCGTGCTCGAAGGTGCCCTCGGCGGTGACGGTGAACAGCCGGGCCGCCGTGGCCGCGTCGGCGGGCCCGAGCAGGTCCACCAACTGGCCGGGCTCCCAGGCGTAGTACGCGCCCTCGGCGGAGGCGCCGGTCTCCTCGTCCAGGCTGTCGGCGTCCAGTGCGGAGGCGAACGCGCCTTCGGGCGTGCGGAGTTCGCGCAGCAGGAAGTCCGCCGTGGACAGCGCGACCCGCCGCCACAGCGGCGCCCCGGTGGAGCGCCACAGGTGCAGGTAGGCGCGCAGCAGCAGCGCGTTGTCGTACAGCATCTTCTCGAAGTGCGGCACCACCCACCCGGCGTCCACCGCGTACCGGGCGAACCCTCCGCCGAGCTGGTCGTGCAGCCCGCCGCGGGCCATCGCCTCGCCGGTGCGCACGGCCATCTCCAGCGCCGCCTCGGAGCCGGTCCTGGCGTGGTGGCGCAGCAGGAACTCGATGACCATCGCCGGCGGGAACTTGGGCGCCCCGCCGAAGCCGCCGCTGCGCTGGTCGAACTCCCGGCTGAGCGTCACGAGCGCCTGGTGCAGGTCCGCCTCCCCGGGCGGCTGGTGCGCTCCCGCCGAGTAGACCTCGGCCCGCTCCGCCAGGTCCGCCCTGATCCGCGCCGCGACCTCCCCGACCTCCTCCCGCCGCTCCCGCCAGGCGGCGTCCACGCCCTCCAGCACCTGCCGGAACGACGGCATCCCGTGCCGCGGCGCGGGCGGGAAGTACGTCCCGAAGTAGAACGGCTCCTTCTCCGGCGTGAGGAACACCGTCATCGGCCACCCGCCCTGCCCGGTCGCCGCCTGCACCGCCTCCATGTACACGGCGTCCACGTCGGGCCGCTCCTCACGGTCCACCTTCACCGCCACGAACCGCTCGTTCAGGTACCCGGCGGTTCCTTCGTCCTCAAACGATTCGTGCGCCATGACATGGCACCAGTGACACGCGGCATAGCCGACCGACAGCAGAACGGGGACATCGCGCCGTCGTGCTTCCTCGAAAGCCTCCGGTCCCCACGGCCACCAGTCGACCGGATTGTCAGCGTGCTGCAGCAGATACGGCGAGGTCACACCAGCCAACCGGTTCATACGGGCCAGCCTCTCACGGTGCCCCGGCCTCGACGACGGAACTCGCGCACCTCCATCCGCCGGGCCGCGCTCCGCTTCAGCGCTCCTGCCGTGCGAGGACAGTGAGCAGGAGTGCCCCCCTCAGATGGGGACGGACGTTCAGGACGAGGCGGTCCAGGAGGTTCGCGGGACGGAAGTACAGCTCCTGCGTGGGAGATTCGCCGGGAATGCCCAGCGACCCGAAGAACATCGCGGACCCGACGAAGCGCGTACTGAATCCGCTGGACCGGGCCGCTTCCAGCAGCTCGGTCGGATCCATGGGCTGCTCGACGGGTGACAGGCCCTCCCGGCCCTCCCGGTCGTCCGGGTCCGACGCCTCGGTGCCCGGGCAACGCGGCTGCGCCACCAGGCCCATGAGCTTTTCGAGCGGCTCGAAGAGCCCGGCCGCGTACGAGGCGTTCGGCTCCCGCACGATGAGCGTGCCGCCGGGAGCGAGGACACGCGCCGCTTCGGCCAGGGCACCGCGCCAGTCGGGCAGGTGATGGAGGACCCCGGAGCAGATCACCGCGTCGACCGACGCGTCACGGATCGGAAGGTGTCGAACATCGGCCCGCAGAGCCACCGCGTGGCGGTCCGGCAGGCTCCCGCGCGCGAACTCCAGCATGCCGTGCGAGCGGTCCACCGCGATGACGCGGCGTGCGGGGGAGGCGAGGTGGGCTGCCACCCTGCCGGTACCGCTGCCGAGGTCGAGGACGACGCCCCGTGGAGTACGGTCCAGGATCCAGTCGAGCAGCCACCGCTCCGAGATCCTGGTGCGCGGGATGTCGCAGTAGGACTGGTAGATCGGCGCTTCCGCGTCGTGGAAACGCTCATCCAGCAGGCTCTCCTCGTCCTGGGGCAGGTCCCGCGCCTCGAACAGCGGCACGCCTTCCCCGCCGCTCTCCGGTACGAAGACCCGGTCCTCGTCGACCACGGCGCTGAACCAGGACAGGCCATCGGGACTGGTTCGGTTCACTCCACACCCTCCGCCACTGAGTAGCGCGTCGGCCGGCCCCCGTGCGGGCGGCCGAGCAGGAAGACCACGGTGCCGACCGCCGCCAGAACCGCGCCCGCGGCCAGCACGCTGGTGGCCGGGCTGAACAGACCGGCGGCCGCGCCGCCGACGAAGGTTCCCGCCGGGGCCGCGACGTTGGTCATCGAGCCGTAGTAGGAACTGGCCGCGTTCAGTTGCTCCGGCGGGAGCTCCCGCTGCAGCACGGTGGTGGCGATGGCGCCGTACGGCGCGTAGGACAGTCCACCGGCGAACATGGCGGCCAGGGCGATCCCGAGGTTCAGCGGAAGTGCGACGACGAGCATCGCGACGCCCCAACCAGCGGCGCTGAGCGCGGCGATCCGCACGTGGGCCAGTTCGGAGAACCGGCCGGCGAAGCCGCCACCGACCAGCGCACCCACCCCGAAGGCGGCCCAGAGCAGGCCCAGTGTCAGGGCCGGACTCCAGTCGTGGACGCGCTCCGCCATCATCAGTGGCAGGCAGACCACGAACGGCCCGTAGAGCAGGTAGAAGACCGCGGTGAGCCCGAACAGGGTTCCCACGCTACGGATGCGCACGAGCCGCACGATTCCCCAGGACCGGACCGTCGGGTGCCCGGCCTCCTGACCGGCGAACGGCGCCCTGACCGTCGGGCGGGGCACCAGGAGGAGCGCGCCGGCGAAGAAGAGGAAGCTGAGTGCGTCCAGACCCATGGCGGACGCCGGTCCCAGCACGGCGATGGCCGACCCGGCCGCGACCGGCCCGATCAGCGAGGCCGCCTGCAGAGCCACTCCCACCAGGGAGTTGGCCGCGAACAACCCGTCGGTCGGTACCAGCTCCACCACGATGGCCCTCGCGCCGGCGCTGTAGAGCGGCCGCGAGACCGACGCCAACGCGAGGAGGCCCACGCACAGGCCGAAGTCCAGGCTCGACGTCATGGCCAGCACCGCCACGACGCCGAGCAGGCAGCCACGCCAGACGCTGTCGACCAGGAGCATGGTCCGGCCGCCCAGTCGGCCGATCCAGCGTGCCAGGATCAGCCCGCTCACCATGCTCGGTACCAGGTAGGCACCGGTCGCCAGCGCGATGCCGATCGGCTGGTTCCCGGGGGTGAGCAGACTGATCGCGAGCATGACGACCGTGATGTCGGTCATCGAGTCCCCGACGCTCGACACGCTCTCGCCGACGAAGTACCGCCTGAAGCCCTTGTGCCGCAACTGGGTCCGGTAGGTCCCTCGCGTCTTCACTCCACCGGTCCACTGACGTCGTCACACAGCCTGAAACTGGTGAAGTCGAGGACGTTCCCCATCTCGTTCTTGAGTCGCACGCCGCACCACCGGTCGCTGTAGGTCAGGTAGCTGACCTTCCCCGGGACCGCCACGAACAGAGCCCGTTCACGGCAGTACCCGGCGATCGCGCGGTAGCCCGCCGCGGCGTTCTCGCCGGTGGCCTCCCGCGCCCGTTCGAGGAGCTCGGAGAGCTCCGGGTCACAAATTCCCAGGACCTCGGGGAGGAGTGCCCGACCGTCGATCATGGTGGCGGCGAAGGCGTAGGGATGAGGGTAGTCCGCTGACCAGCCGAGCCAGGTGAGGGGGCTCGACCCGGCGTAGAGCGAGTGCATCAGCTCGTTGAAGTCGAGCGCCTCGGTCTCCACGACGATCTTCGGGTGGACCCGGCGCAGACCGTCGGCCATGATCTCCGCGGCCCGTACCCGGGACACGTTCGCGGCATGAGTGTGCATCACCACTCGGATTCCCCGGCGGGCGGCCTCCCCCTCCCACGCCTGCTCGAACTCCTCCCGTGCACGGTCGAGATCGAAGGCGACGAGAGCCGGCGCGCCGTCCGGGATGGCCGGCAGGGGGAACGGGACGGGGTGCTGCAGGCCCTCGCCGTCGAGCACCTCCCGCAGGTAGCGGTCGTGGTCGAAGGCGTGCCCGAGCATGCGTCGCAGATGGAGGTCCGCGAACGCGTCCGGCGGCATGCCGTCGGGTCCGAACCGCCCTGTGCCCAGGGCGGAGGAGTCCTTCGCGACCTTCTGGTTCACGAATCCCAGCGGCGTGATGCTCCATTCGCCGGGCTGCTTCTCCAGGACGATCCCGTCCAGCTCGCCGAGGCGGTCACGGGACTCGGGCTGGCAGACCGAGAAGTCGTTCCGCCCGGCCGTCAGGTCGTTCTCGCGCGTGAAGCGGTCGTCCTCCGAACGCAGCACGACCGACTTCGGCGTGCGCGCGAGGTCCAGCCAGTACGACTCGTTGCGCTCGAAGCGCATGGTCCGACCGGCGTGGTCCCATTCGGCGAGCGCATAGGGACCGGTCCCGTTGGTCCGGTGGTCGATCGCGCACGGGCCCGCGTCGAGGAACCGCGCGGCCGAAGCCCGCTCACCGTCCCAACCGCCCGCCGCGACCGCCCACGACCGGCTCATCACCAGGGACCACTCAACGAGGAACGCGGCCAGTGGGTCGAAGCGTCGACGCAGCTTCAACAGCAGGCCGTCACCGGTGGCTTGGATCCGTTCGATCATGGCCCTCGCCGAGTCCGGATCGAGGACGCTCAGCGGCTCTCCCAGCAGGGCGTCGCTCCACAGTGACGCCGGCCCCACCGCGGTGATCGCCATCCGCCGCAGCGAGTAGACGACGTCCTGGAGGCTCAGCGGGGACCCGTCGTGGAAGCGCACGCCCTGCCGCACCGGGATCGTCGCCCACAGCTCGGCCCCCCGCTGCTCCAGGACCGGCAACGCCTCGGCGAGCGCCGGCTCGATCACCCGGTCCGCCGAGAGCCTGTACAGGCCGTCATAGACGTTGACCAGCGGATGCCTCGACCCGGTGTCGAACGCCCTGTGGGGGTCGAGCGTGGCGGGCTCGTCGAACACCCCGATGACCAGATCGGGTATTTCGGCATTCATTCTCGGCTATTCCCCGTCGGGCTCGATGACGCATCGGAAGCCCGTCTCCGGGCCGTGCTGGAGCACGTGCTTGGCCACCCGCGAGCGTGCGCTCAGTTCCGCGGCCGGCGTGGCCCAACTGCCGCCCTTGACACAGGCGCTCAGGGTCCAGTCGCCGATGGTGTCGGGGTAGGAGGAGGAGCCGACGAACGGTGTCAGGTCGTCACCGTCGAGGTACCGGGTCCGGGTCCACTCCCAGACGTTGCCAAGGAGATCGGCCACCCCGTCGGCCGTCTCTCCGGTCGGGCGGCCCCCGATGGCGGAGGTGAGCCCGGTCAGGCTCCCCTGGCTGTACGCGTGCGCGAGGTCGCCGCTGCCCGGCTGCCGGCAGCGGGTCCGGTCCTCGGTCGGCTGCTCGTCCCCCCAGGGGAAGCGCCGACCGGCGAGGACACCGGCGGCCCGCTCCCACTGGCCGGCGCTGGGGAGCCGCTTGCCGCGCCAGGTGGCGTACGCCCAGGCGTCGAACCACGAGACCTGGGTGACGGGGTGGTCCATCAGGGCTTCGAGTTCGTGCGGGGGCAGGTGCCGCAGGACGTCGTGGTCGTGGTTCGCCTCCTCTCCCGGATGGCTCCACACCGGCCCGTGCTCCCGCACCGCGTCGAGAAAGTCGCGGTACTCGCGCCAGGTCACCGGATTCGCGTCGATGTAGAACGCTCGCGAGGCAGGCCCGGTACCGGCCTCGACCTCGACCATTCCGGACGTGTCGAAGACCAGGTCCCGCCGACTCGGCCGGCGGCTTCCGCTGCCCAGCACGATCCGCTCCCGCTCCGCGGCGGGCGTGCCGTGAGCGTCGATCAGTTCGGCGAGGACGCTGACGGCGGTTCCGCCACGGGTGTCCAGGGGGCCGGACGACACTCCGTCGAACGCTGCCGCCGAGCGGCCGGCCGCGACGAAGACCTCGTCCATCGCCGTCAGGTGCCCGCCGCTACGGATCGCGGTCAACGCGGCGACCGCGACGCGATCGTCCGGGTCGTTCGCCGCCCAGGCCAGGAGTTCCGTCGCCTCGTCGTCCGCAGGTCGTCGCGCTGCCTCGAGCACCACCGCGAGGCGTGCCGTCGGGCTCGGGTGCAGCGCGCCGACCGCCCACAGGTCCACGGCGTCGACCTGGCCCAGCGTGACGGCGCGGGCGACGCTGTCCACGGCCGCCTCGATGCGCGGCACAGCCGCCGGAGCGGGATCGGTGGAATTCAGCAGGCCGAGCGCGTCGGCGAGCGGCATCGTCTCACTCATGCCTTCTCCTCGGTTTCTGCGCTGACGAACAGCGTTCCTGCCGCAGCGATCTGCTCGTACTCCGCCGCGTCGGACGGCTCGTCCGACTCCAAGCCGGCGCAGTGGTAGAAGTACAACGTCGCCCGCCTGTCGTCCTGACGTGGCATCGCCTCGGACCCGTGGTAGATCCACTCGTGATGGCAGACCAGGTCACCCGCTCTGACCTCGACGTAGAAGGGTTCCTTCGTGACCGGGCCGACGGGCTTGCGGTGCGAGCCCGGGATGACGGCGAGGCAGCCGTTGAAGCGGTTCGAGTCGTCGAGGTAGATGCCGGCGGTGAATGCCGGGGACAGGGCGTGGCCCAGCGGGAAGTCGGCGTGCCACCGGATGCGGGAGTACCCGCTGCGCGACCCGCCGCTCTTGAGCTGCCACACCACACCGTTCAGCGAGTTCTGCAGAATCCGGTGGCCGACACCGCCGATCCCGGTCCGGATCGCCTCCATGGCCGGTGATTCCGCTATCCTCGCCGCGGTTTCGGACTGCTTCGTGAAGTAGTTGAGACGGTGCTGGTAGGCAATTCTCCCACGCGCGTCACGAGCTCCGGGAATAGCCTTGTCGACCATCGCCTCCGGAATCTCCCCGTTGCGCAGAAGGTCCTGGTAGCGATCGGCGTCGGCGGTGATCCGGGCGACCTCGTCCGGGTCGATGAACCCCTCGTAGATCACGAACCCGTTCTCTTCGAAGAAGGCACTCTCCTCCGCCCTCACCGAACCCGAAAAGCGATATCGCCCAATCATGTGAACTCCATGGCTTGGCATTGACTCAAGGAATCAGAAGCAGTCGCACGCGCACCTGAAGCCGATCTCGAAATGCCGGTCGAGAGCCAGGTCACGACCGCGGAACGCGACCGACAGCTGTTCGGGCAGGGATGTCCAGGTGCCGCCCTTGATGACGGCGTAGGAGCGCTGGTCGTAGATGACGTCAATCGCGTCGCGTCCACCGTCGACGGGGCTGAAGGCCGGCCCGTCGGACGAGCTGGCAGTCCACTCCCAGACGTTTCCGGACATGTCCCGCACACCGAACGGGCTGTCCCCACCGGGGATCCCGCGTGCGACGGTGGTGACCGGCACCTGGGTGTCGACCAGCTCCAGCAGGTGGCGTCGCCACGCCTCCACCCCGGACCAGCCCGGGCCCGGCCGGAAGAGGGCGCCGTGGGTGCGGTCGGACTCGAAGGTGTCACCCCACGGGTAGGCGCGTCCGTCACCGCCCTGCGCCGCGAACTGCCACTCGGTCTCGTTCGGCAGTCGCTTGCCCCGGGACCGCGCGTACGCGTAGGCGTCGAACCAGTCCACCCCGGTGACGGGGTGGTCAGGACCGGTGCGGGTGTCCAGCAGCGTGTTGCGCAGATGGATCTTGTTCGGCTGCTCGGCCGGGTGGCAGTAGACGTGGCGATCGGCCTCAGGGCTCGCGGCGAAGGCGTCGTACTCGGCATTGCTCACCGGCAGCACATCGATCATGAAGCCCTCGCAGCTTCGCGGGCCGACCGGGTCGTCCCAGTCGAAGACCAGCTCCCGGGCGTCGAAGGAGGACGGTGGGCCGCCGACCACCGATCCGCCGGGAATCCTGACCATGTCGTGATGGCCATGGGTTCCGGCGGTCCGCGCTTCCCGGGGTTCGAGCGCCGGGTAGGTACTGGCGTCGTACCCGTCCGGGAACAGCTCGCCCTCGACCGTGACGAGGGTGCTCGGGTCCGAACTGCCGACGATCGCCGAGATCGCACGCAGCGCCACCGCGTGGCCGATGCCGACGGGCTTGCCCGCCTCGTGGCTCAGCCGCCTGCTCGCGCGACCGACGATCAGGAACAGCTCCGGAAGCGCCTCGGTGAGCCGCAGGCGCCCGGCCAGGGCCAGCGCGTCGAAGGCCACGAAGTCCTCGTAGTCGTGCGTCAGCCACGTGACGGCGTCCCGCACGTCGGCATTCTGCGGCGCGCGCTGGACCAGTGCACCCATGAGAGCCTGCCGCACCCACGGCATCTCGTGCATCGCGGCGGCTGCCGCGATGCCGGAAATCTCCGCTCCGGGCGCCTCGCTGACGGCCGAAACAAGCTTCGCCAAGCCGCCCCTGATTCGTGCGGCATTCCCCTGGGCACCGGCCGGAGCCAATTCAGAAAGGGCAGAGGTCCACGCACTCAATCTGATCTCCCGAACGTTGGCGAGCTCCTTGGCGGCGCGTTGGGCGCGCAGATTCTCTCCGCGCGCCCAACGCTCATTTCTTTGTTACCACTTGTTGCCGAGGGCGAGAACCGGGCGGTTCTCACGGGCCGCACGGGCGGCCTTCCACTTCGCGGTGTACTGCATTGCTGTCACCCCCTTCGCTTCCGAATTAGTGCAACTCTACGATGTGAAATTTTACAGGTGCAATGTGACATGACTCACGTTTGTTTGCGGAAATGGAAATGCCAGCTATGCACCTTTCGTCCAGCCGGACCGGGAATTCGAAACGGGCATTACTCGCCAATCGAGCGATCATGAGGCCGTTTCCGGCCGTCGCGGCAGGCGATATCGGCGAATTCACGCCATGTGCCGGCTGAAAAGGCCCCCGAAACGCCCGGCGACCATGACGCCCTGCGGACCGGCCCGGCTTGAACACGGGAGCCCGTACTGAGCGAGGTGCGGCCGGGTCCCCTCTGCTCGGGGTCCTGGCCTTCGGGTTCGGGGTTGGGTGACTGCCCGGTGGGCGTTCATGAACCGCTGATGGCGACCGCGACCCGCAGCGGCGTGACGGGGCGGCGTGACGGGGCGGCGTTCCGCGCCCCCGGGGCGCCCGGGACGGCGGCGCTGTCGGCGAGCCGCGGCACGTAGGGCGGGGCCGCGTCGGTGAGACGGCCCGGGCATGCCCCCGCCCTGGCCCGTCGGGGCCGGGTGGGGGGCGGTGACTCACTCCTTGGGGGCCTCGGGCTCCTCGGTGAAGTCGACCTTCTTGAACTGGCGGTTCATGGACTTGGCCAGGAACCAGGTCGCCACGCCGAGGGCGGCGAAGACGACGAAGCCGAGGAGACCGGGGGTGACCTTGGCGTCGTCGACGGCGAGGTCGGCGGCGAGGTGGACGAGGTTCACGGGGGCGCTCATATCTCTATGGTGGCCCGGCTCACGGGGAGCCGGGCCATCGGGGGTGGGTCAGTCGCGCGTGTCGGCGGCGGCCTCGGCCGCGAGGGTGGGGGTGCGCAGGCCGGCGAACAGGTCGTCCTCCGGCAGGTCCACGTCGATCAGGGTACGGGCGAGCTCGTAGTCCTCGGTGGGCCAGACCTCGCGCTGGACGTCCAGCGGCACGCGGAACCACGGGCCGTCGGGGTCGATCTGGGTGGCGTGGGCGATGAGCGCGCGGTCGCGGGTCTCGAACCAGTCGTCGCAGCGGACGCGGGTGGTGATCTCGCGCTCCTTGCGGCCGCTCTTCTCCCAGCCCGCGATCCACTCGCCGTACGGGGAGTCGTGCCCGTGCTCGGTGAGGTACTGGTGCATGGCCCGGATGCGGCCCATCGGGAAGCCGTGGTTGTAGTACACCTTCAGCGGCTGCCAGGGCTCGCCGGCCTCCGGGTAGGCGTCCGGGTCGCCCGCGGCGTCGAAGGCCAGCATGGTGATCTTGTGGGTCATGATGTGGTCCGGGTGCGGGTAGCCGCCGTTCTCGTCGTAGGTCGTGATGACCTGCGGCTTGAACTCGCGGATCAACCGGACGAGCGGCTCGGCCGCCTCCTTGACGTCCTGGAGCGCGAAGCAGCCCTCCGGGAGCGGGGGCAGCGGGTCGCCCTCGGGCAGGCCGGAGTCGACGAATCCGAGCCAGGCCTGCTTGACGCCGAGGATCGCGCGCGCCTCGTCCATCTCCTTGCGCCGGACCTCGTGGATGTTCTCCTCGACGTACGGGTCCCCCTGGAGCTTGGGGTTGAGAACCGACCCGCGCTCGCCCCCCGTGCAGGTGGCCACCAGCACGTCCACACCCTGCTCGACGTACATGGCCATGGTGGCCGCGCCCTTGCTGGACTCGTCGTCCGGGTGGGCGTGCACCGCCATCAGTCGCAACTGCTCAGTCAACGCCTTGCGTTCCTTCCACATCGTCGGGCGTTCCGCGAAGACCGGACTGCCCACCGTACGAACCGCTCGGTCCGGGGCCGCGCCACCGCGGGACCGGGCCGTGCGGACGTCGCCGACGCGGCCTGACCCCGCCCCCGCCGGACCGGCAGCGGGCGAGCCCCTCCTATAGTGACGGACTGGAGGAGCGTCGCATTCCCCCGCACCACCCACGCGGCTCCTCACCCAGGAGAGGACGGCGCCCGATGAGCACCGACACCACGACCCCGCGACCGCCCGAGGGCCGCTACGGCCGCAGCGGCAACGGCGAGTCGGACCGCCGGCTCAAGGTGGTCGGCGTGGTCTGCGGCGTGCTGGGCCTGGGCCTGATCACGTGGATGGGCGGCTCCTACCTGCTGCGCGAGTCGAAGATCAACGGCTCGGTGCCCACGTTCCAGGTCGTCTCCGACTCCGAGGTCCAGCTGCACCTGAGCGTGCGCAAGAGCGACGGACAGGCCGGCACCTGCACCGTCCGCTCCCAGGGCGACGACCACGCGGTGGTCGGAGTGGCCGACTTCCCCGTCCCGGCGGCCGGGTCGACGTACGAGGCGACCGTGACCCTGCGGACCACCGCCCGGGGCACCACCGCCGAGCTGCTGGACTGCACGCCCGCCAAGTAGCGCGCATGTCCGACCCGGAAACGGGCATCGGTACGGCGTCCCCCGTCCGGCTCCCGTACACCGCCGCGTCACGGCCCCGTCAACGCCGCGCCAATGCGGGACCGGCGACCCTCCCGATTGTCGGCAGGACTTGTTAGGCTCGTGGTTTCGCCCCTTCCGCACCGGATGGTACGGGAGCGGGCGTTGCTTTGTAGTTACGACCGAAATCATCGTCGACCCTGCTGACGACTCACACCCTCAGCACAGCCCGAGCACCTACGAGGAGCACCTGTGACCCAGACCAGTGAGAACGTGACCTGGCTCACTCAGGCCGGCTACGACCAGCTCAAGTCCGAGCTGGATCATCTGACCGGGCCCTGGCGCATCGAGATCGCCGCGAAGATCGAGGCGGCGCGCGAGGAGGGCGACCTCAAGGAGAACGCCGGCTACCACGCCGCGAAGGAGGAGCAGGGCAAGACCGAGCTGCGCATCCGCCAGCTGACCCAGCTCCTGGAGCGCGCCAAGGTGGGCGAGGCCCCGGCCGACTCCGGTGTGGTGGCCCCGGGCATGGTCGTCACCATCGCCTTCGACGGCGACGAGGACGACCTGATGGAGTTCCTGCTCGCCTCTCGCGAGGTCGCCGGCTCCGACTCCCTCGACGTCTACTCGCCGCAGTCCCCGCTGGGCCGCGCGATCGACGGCAAGAAGATCGGCGACGAGGCCACCTACGAGCTGCCGAACGGCAAGCCGGCCATGGTGAAGATCGTCAAGGTCGTGCCGCACGCCGGCTGATCCGGCCCGCGCACGCCCGAGGGCGGCCGCCGAGTCCCAGGGGCTCGGCGGCCGCCCTCGTCCGTCGTCGGGGCGGAAACGATTCAGCCCGCGGCCGAGCGGTACTTGCGCACCGACAGCCAGGAGAACACCGCCGTGATCACCACCGACCACAGCACCGACACCAGCGCCGCGTGCTGCATCGGCCAGGCGGAGTCCACCGGCCCGACCTGGTTGCCGAACAGCTCCCGGCAGGCCTGGACGGTCGCGCTGAACGGGTTCCAGTACGCGACGGCCTGCAGCCAGCCCGGCATCGAGCTGACCGGCACGAACGCGTTGGACACGAAGGTCAGCGGGAACAGCCAGATCAGCCCCGCCGAGGTCGCCGCCTCCGGGCTGCGCACCGACAGCCCGATCAGCGCGCCGATCCAGGAGAAGGCGTAGCCGAGCAGGAGCAGCAGCCCGAAGGCGCCGAGCGCCTTGAGCAGCCCGTCGTGGACGCGCCAGCCGACCAGCAGCGCGACCAGCGCCAGCACCACCAACGTGAACGCCGTCTGGCACAGGTCCGCCAGGGTGCGCCCGGCCAGCACCGCCGAACGCGCCATCGGCAGCGAGCGGAAGCGGTCGACCAGGCCCCGGTTCATGTCCTCCGCGATGCCGGCCGAGGCGCCGGCGACGGCGAAGGTGACGGTCTGGGCGAAGATGCCCGCCATCAGGAACTGGATGTACGTGTGGGAGCTGGCGCTCGTCCCGGGGATCTGGATCGCCCCGCCCATCACGTACGAGAACAGCAGCACGAACATGACCGGCTGCATGAGCCCGAAAATAACGATTTCGGGAATTCGGGTCATTCGTCGCAAATTACGCTTGGCGACGACCCAGGAGTCGTGCAGCATCGCGGCCGCGCCCCGGCGCGGGGTGGGCATCGCCTCGCCGATGGCGTGCGCGGTGGAGGTGCTCGCGCTCATCTCAGCGCTCCTTCCCGGCCGTGACGGCCTGCTGCTCGTCCGGTCCGCCGCTCTCGCGCGGGCCGCGCGGCCCGCCGCCGTTCTCCTCCGCGGCCGTCTCCGCCAGGTGCCCGGTGAGGGTGAGGAAGACGTCGTCCAGCGTCGGGCGGCGCAGCCCGATGTCGTCGATCTCGACGCCGCGCGCGTCGAGTTCGCGGATGGCGGCCGCCAGCACCCGGGCGCCGCCGCTGACCGGCACGGTGATCCGGCGGGTGTTCTTCTCCACGGCGGGCTCGCCCAGCGCGAAGCCGCCGAGGGCCGCGACCGCGTCGGGGATCATGCCGTTCTCGTGCACCACGACCTCGATCCGCTCGCCGCCGATCTGCGCCTTGAGCCGGTCGGCGGTGCCCCGGGCGATCACCCGGCCGTGGTCGACCACGGCGATGTCGTGGGCGAGCCGGTCGGCCTCCTCCAGGTACTGCGTGGTGAGCAGCAGCGTGGTGCCCTGCTCGACGAGGGTCTCGATGACCTCCCACAGCGCCAGCCGGTTGCGCGGGTCGAGGCCGGTGGTCGGCTCGTCCAGGAACATCACGGGCGGGCGGACGACCAGCGCGGCGGCGAGGTCGAGGCGCCGGCGCATGCCGCCGGAGTACGTCTTCGCCGTGCGGTTCTTGGCCTCGGTGAGGTTGAACCACTCCAGCAGCTCCAGCGCGCGGGCCTTCGCCGCCCGGGTGCTCATCTGGTACAGCTCGCCGACCATGGTGAGGTTCTCGAAGCCCGTCAGGTACTCGTCGACCGCCGCGTACTGGCCGGAGAGGCCGATCAGGCTGCGGACCTGGTTGGGGTGCTTGAGGACGTCGACACCGGCGACCACGGCGCGCCCGGAGTCCGGGCGCAGCAGGGTGGTCAGGACCCGTACGGTGGTGGTCTTCCCGGCGCCGTTCGGGCCGAGCAGCCCGAGCACGGTGCCCTCGGGGACGTCCAGGCTGACGCCGTCCAGGGCTCGCACGTCGCCGAAGGTCTTCACCAGATTCTCGGCTTGGATGGCTGGCGCCATGACCTGCCTCATCTCATCGGACGTATGGAGCGATCTGTCCCACTCTGCCCCGTTTTCGGGCATGCGGGCGACTCGGTTCTCACCCGCCGGACACAGAACGCGATGTATCGCGAGTCTGGCAACTCGCGATACATCGCGTCAAGGGGAAATGAGCGCGGACCTCGGCGGGCCTCGGCGCGGCTCAGCGGGCCTCGGCTCGGCTCGGCGCAGCTCAGCCGGAGACGACGTACCCCGCCTCCCTCAGCTCGCCGACCACCAGCGCGCAGTGCTCCGGCCCCTTCGTCTCCAGGTGCAGGTCCACCTCGACCTCGGTCAGCCCCAGCCGGGGGTCGATCCGCACGTGCGCCACGTCCAGCACGTTGGCGTCCACCCTGGTGAGCACCCCCAGCAGGTCCGCCAGCGCGCCCGGCCTGTCCGCCAGGCGCACCCGCAGCGACAGGTAGCGCCCGGCCGCCGCCAGCCCGTGCCGCAGCACCCGCTGCATCAGCTGCGGGTCGATGTTGCCGCCGGACAGCACCGCCACCACCGGGCCCTCGAAGGAGTCCGGCTGCTCCAGCAGCGCCGCGACCGGCGCCGCCCCGGCCGGTTCGACGACCAGCTTGAGCCGCTCCAGGCCCAGCAGCAGCGCCCGCGACAGCGAGTCCTCGGAGACGGTGCGGACGCCGTCCGCGAGCGTGTTGACCACCTCGAACGGGATGTCCCCGGGGCGCCCGACCATGATCCCGTCCGCCATCGTGGCGAAGGACTCCAGCGACACCGGCCGCCCGGCCGCCAGCGAGGGCGGGTACGCGGCCGCGCCCGCCGCCTGCACCCCGATCACCCGCACGTCCGGGCGCAGCGGCTTGACGGCCGCCGCGATCCCGGCGAGCAGCCCGCCGCCGCCCACGCCGACCAGGATCGTGCGCACCTCGGGGCACTGCTCCAGGATCTCCAGGCCCACCGTGGCCTGGCCGGTGACGATGTCCCAGTGGTCGAAGGGGTGGATGAACACCGCGCCCGTCGCGTCCGCGTACCGCCGGGCGGCCTGCAGCGCCTCGTCCACGTTCGCGCCGTGCAGCCGCACCTCGGCGCCGTAGTCCCGGGTCGCCGCGACCTTGGGCAGCGGGGCCGCGACGGGCATGAACACCGTCGAGCGCACCCCCAGCAGCGAGGCCGCCAGCGCCACGCCCTGCGCGTGGTTGCCCGCGCTCGCCGCCACCACCCCGCCGGCCCGCTGCACCGGGGAGAGGCCCGCGATCCGCACGTACGCGCCGCGCAGCTTGAACGAACCGGTGCGCTGAAGGTTCTCGCACTTGAGGTGGACGGGCGCCCCCACCAGCCGCGACAGGTGCCGGCTGCCCTCCATGGGGGTCTGCCGGGCGACCCCGGCGAGCATCTTCTGTGCGCCGCGGACGTCGTCGAGGGTGATCGGCCAGGTGTGCATGGCGCAAGCCTAGGCCGCGGACGCGGAGCGGCCCTGGAGCGCAGTCGGTGCTGTCGGGCCTGTTCCCGGGCCCGCCCGGCCCGCGTACGCTGCTGGTCCTGAGCCTCCCTCACCGCACGACGATCGTGAGCCGCGATGACGACGACCTCGCCCCAGGCCACCGACCGCACCCAACCCGTGCACAGCCGACTCCAGTACCAACTGGCGCTGTTCGCCCGCCGGATGGAACAGGTCCGCACCTCGGGCGGCGGTGCGGCCGCGTTGGACCGGGCCGCCTACCTGCTGCTCGACCGCCTCGACCGGCACGGCCCGGCGAACGTCAAGGCGCTGGCCGACGCCCTCGGGGTGGACTCCTCCACGGTGACCCGCCAGGTGGCCCCGCTGGTGGCCGCCGGGCTGGTCGGCCGGGTGCAGGACCCGGCCGACCGCCGCGCCGTACGGCTCGCGCTGACCCCCGGCGGCTGCGGCCGGCTGGCCGAAGTCCGCGACGGCCGGGCCGAGTTGGCCCGCCGCCTGGTGGCGGACTGGCCGCCGGAGGAGCAGCAGGCGTTCTGCGACCTGCTGGCCCGCTTCAACCTCGCGATGGAGTCGTACTCGGCGGACCAGCACGGCCAACATCCCTAGCCCAGCGCCTGCTTGAGGTCCGCGAGCAGGTCGTCGATCGACTCGATGCCGACCGAGACGCGGACCAGGTCCGCCGGGACCTCCAGCGGGGAGCCGGCCGCCGAGGCGTGGGTCATGCGGCCCGGGTGCTCGATCAGCGACTCGACGCCGCCCAGCGACTCGCCCAGGGTGAACAGCTGCGCGCGGTTGCAGACCTCGACGGCCGCCTCCTCGCCGCCGGCGACGCGGAAGGACACCATGCCGCCGAACGCCTTCATCTGCTTGGCGGCGATGTCGTGGCCCGGGTGCGAGGGCAGGCCCGGGTAGAGCACCTGGCTCACCTTGGGGTGGGCGGCGAGCAGCTCGGCGACCTTCTCGGCGTTGGAGCTGTGCCGGTCCATGCGCACGCCCAGCGTCTTGATGCCGCGCAGCACCAGCCAGGCGTCGAACGGCCCGGAGACGGCGCCCATCGCGTTCTGGTGGTACGCCACCTCCTCGCCCAGTCCGGCCTCGGCCAGCACCAGCGCACCGCCGACCACGTCCGAGTGGCCGCCCATGTACTTGGTGGTGGAGTGGACGACGGCGTCCGCGCCGAGGGCGATCGGCTGCTGCAGGTACGGGCTGGCGAAGGTGTTGTCGACGACCAGCAGCGCGCCGGCGCCGTGCGCGACCTCGGCGAGGGCGGTCAGGTCGGTGATGCCCAGGAGCGGGTTGGACGGCGTCTCGACCCACACCGCGCGGGTGTTGGGGCGCAGCGCGGCGCGGACGTCGTCCAGGTCCTGGGTGTTGGCCACGGAGAACTCGACGCCCCACCGGGTCAGCACCTTGGCGAACAGCCGGAAGGTGCCGCCGTAGGCGTCGTTGGGGATCACGATGTGGTCGCCCGGCTTGAGGATGGTCCGCAGCAGGGTGTCCTCGGCCGCGAGGCCGGAGGCGAAGGCGAGGCCGCGCGCCCCGCCCTCCAGTGCCGCGAGGCACTCCTCCAGCGCGGTCCGGGTCGGGTTGGCGCTGCGGCTGTACTCGTAGCCGCCCCGCAGTCCGCCCACCCCGTCCTGCTTGTAGGTGGACACCTGGTAGATCGGCGTGACGACGGCCCCGGTCTGGGGGTCCGCTTCCTGACCCGCGTGGATGGCGAGGGTCTCGAAGCCCTGAGGAAGCTGGTGCTCGGTCATGGGTCCGAGCCTAGTGTGCGAATCCCGCCAAGCCCGCACGAACCGGTGACCGGGGTGACCGGGGTGACCGGCCGCGCCCGGAATCCGGGGGCGGCCGTGGGCGTTTCACCGTGAGCCACGTTTCCGACCCCGCTGGAGCAGGCCGTGCTGTTCAACCGCCACAAGACCTCGCTCGTCCCCGCCGACCAGGCGCTGCCCGGCCGGGAGGCGCCCGCGTTCGCGCTCACCGAGCCGCACACCGTCCTCGGCCACCCGCTGACCGGCCCGTACCCGCAGGGGCTGGAGGTCGCCGACTTCGGGCTCGGCTGCTTCTGGGGCGCCGAGCGCGCGTTCTGGCGCCTGCCCGGCGTCTGGACGACGCTGGTCGGCTACCAGGGCGGGCACACCCCCAACCCGACGTACGAGGAGGTGTGCAGCGGGCTGACCGGGCACACCGAGGCGGTCCGGGTGGTGTTCGACCCGGCCGTGATCTCGTACGAGCGGCTGCTGAAGACGTTCTGGGAGGC
Organism: Kitasatospora sp. NPDC101183; assembly: GCF_044767945.1. NCBI lineage: Bacteria > Bacillati > Actinomycetota > Actinomycetes > Kitasatosporales > Streptomycetaceae > Kitasatospora > Kitasatospora sp. NPDC101183. The sequence continues at coordinate 43,378 of NZ_JBIWOW010000040.1, forward strand.
CCACGACCCGACGCAGGGCAACCGCCAGGGCAACGACGTCGGCACCCAGTACCGCTCGGCGGTCTACACCCACTCCCCCGCCCAGGCCGTCGCCGCGCAGGCCACCCGGGACGCGTTCCAGCCCGCGCTGACCACGTTCGGTCACGGTGCGATCACCACCGAGATCGCCCCGGCCGGCCCGTTCTACCCGGCGGAGCCGTACCACCAGCAGTACCTCTCGGACGCCAAGAACCCGGGCGGCTACTGCGGTCTGGGCGGTACGGGCGCCTCCTGCCCGATCGGCGTGGCCCGCACGGAGGGCTGAGCCGGGGGCCGAGCCGCAGGGCCGGAGGCCACCACTCAACGTGACGCTTCCCGGCCGCGGGCGCAGACTGGAAGGGCCAGCAGGTCGACCCGGCCGCCCCGCCCGGCGGCCGGGCCGACCGCGTGGAGAGGAGTCGCGCCATGTCCGGTCTCGTCCGCAGGAACTTCGACGATCCCGAGGAGGTCCGCCCCTTCGAGGCGGGCACGGGGGAACTGCACCTCGTCAACCTGGACGGCGGGCCGGTGGGCCGGGCCGTGTTCCAGCCCGGGTGGCAGTGGTCCAAGCACGTGAAGCCGATCGCCAAGACCGACAGCTGCGAGTCCGCCCACGTCGGCTACGTGGTCTCCGGCCGGATGATGATCGCCATGGACGACGGCGAGCAGGGCGAGATCGGGCCCGGCGACTTCATCGTCATCGAGCCCGGGCACGACGGCTGGGTCCTGGGCGACGAGCCCTGCGTGGTCCTCGACTGGCAGGGCTACGCCGACTACGCGAAGCGGTGACCGGCAGCGGACGCTAGACCGCGCTCCCGGCCTGCCAGGCGGCCCATCCGAGGTTCCAGCCGTTGAGGCCGTTGTCGGGGGCGACGGTCTTGTCCCCGGAGTTCACGACCTCGACCACGTCGCCGACCATCGAGGACTTGTAGAACTTGTAGCCGTCCGTGCTGCTGTCCTGCGCGCCCTTGGCGTCCTGCAGGCCCACGCAGCCGTGGCTGGTGTTCTGGCCGCCGAAGATCGACGACGATGACCAGTAGTTGCCGTGGATGAACGTCCCCGAGGTGGTGAGCCTCTGGGCGTGCGGCACGTCCGCGATGTCGTACTCGCTGCCGAGGTTGACGGTCTGCGAGTTCATCCGGGTCTGGGTGTACTGCTCGGAGATCACCATCTTGCCGCCCCAGGTGGTGTGCTCGGGCGACCCGCCGGAGATCTTGTAGACGGCGCTGACCGCCCCGTCCGTGGTGACGGTGAGCTTCTTGGTGGCGAGGTCGGCGACGCTCGTCTGGGCGCGGCCGATGGTGAAGCGGACGTCCTTGGACTGGGTGCCGAAGACGCCCTTCGCCCCCTCGACGTCCTTGAGCCGCAGCTTGAGCGTGACCTTGGTGCCCTTGGCCCAGTACTGCTGCGGGCGGAAGTCGAGCCGGGTGCTGGAGAACCAGTGCCCGACGATCTCGACGCCCGGTTCGGCGGTCACGGTGATCGCCGCCTGGACGGCCTTCTTGTCGGTGACCGGCTTGCTGAAGTTGATCGAGACCGGCATGCCGACGCCGACCACGGAGCCGTCCTCGGGCGTGAAGTAGCCGACGAAGGTGTTGGCCGGGGTGGCCGTGGTGAAGACGGCGTTGGCGTCCGCCTCCAGCTTGTCCTTGTCGAAGGCCGTCGCCGTGACGGTGTACTTGGTGCCGCTGGCCGGGGCGGCGGCCGAGGTCCAGGAGGTGTTGTCGGAGGAGAGCTGGCCCGCCAGCTCCTTGCCGGTGGTGTCCACGACCTTGACGGTGCCCAGGGTGCCGTTCGCGACGGCGACCTTGACGGGCTCGCTGAAGCTCGCCGAGGCGGCGCCGTCCGCGGGGGTGACGGTGATCACGGCGGTCGAGGTCCTGGGGGCGCCGCTCGCGCTGCCGCCGCCCGTCCCGGGGGTGCCGGTGCCGTTGCCGCCGCCCGAGCCGGAGCTGCCGGAGTCGCTGTTGTCGTTGCAGGCCGCGAGGAGCAGGACGGGGGCCGCGAGGAGCCCTCCGAGCACGCCGCGCCGGCTCCAGTTGCCGCTGGCCGTCCGCCGCTGGCCGTCCTGTGCCGTCACGTCGCGTCTCCCTGTCGATCATCGGGCCTTACGGATGAAAGAAACGCGATCCGACCGTTCACGGTTCCATCACCGAAGGGTAAGCGATCGTATGAGATGACCCAACTTCCCACCGAATGCGGACAAAACGCCCGGCCTGCGACGAACAGACCGGGCGTTCACGGGCGGTGACGGCGGGCCGCCGCTACTCGGCGGACTCGTCCACCTGGTACTCGTCCCACTGCTCGTCGTCCGGGTCGAACTCGGTCCGGGCCGACTCCCAGGTCGCCGAGGCGAGTTCCACGCCGGGGACGTCGCCGAGCAGGGCGACGGGGTCGATGAAGTGGGCGAGCGAGCCGGACGGGTCCACCTCGATGGCCTCGACGGACTGCTCCCGCTCCTCGTCGTCGAGGTACTCGTCCCCGGCCACCTGCTGGAGGGCCGCCGCCTTGAGCGCGCCCTCGTCGGTGATCTCCGCGATGAGTTCGATCTTGACCCGGACGTAGCGCGGGGCGTCCTGGTCGGTCGTTTCAGTGCTGGTCATGCGTGCGAGCGTACGGGAAGGGCCGGTCCCTCGGAGAAGGACCGGCCCTGCCGTCTCTCCGCCTGTGCTCCCCCACCCGGGAGCCGCGGAGACGCGCCGAGCGGCGCGGTGGTGGCCGCGGGAGCCACCGCACCCTGTCGATCCGGCCGGGCCGGACAGGGGCGGGACATCGGCGCCTCCCGCAGCGTCGGACACGGCGAGCGGGTCAGGACCGCTCGCCGGTGTCCGGAGCCGGCGCGCGTCCGCCGGGGAGCCGCTCCCGGACGATCGCCGCCGCCTCGTTCGGCGTTCTCACCGACGACCACCACCATGCCGGAGCGTTGTTAACCCGGTGATGCGGACACGTGACGCCGGTGTACCGCTTCCGGTGTGACCGCGCCTCAGTGCGCGGAGCGGCCCGTCAGGAAGCCCAGGAGGTCCTGGCGGGTGACGATGCCCTGCGGCTTGCCCTCCACCAGGACGACGGCCGCGTCGGCCTTCTCCAGCACCGTCATCAGGTTGGTGACGGTCTCGCCCGAGCCGACCACCGGCAGCGGCTTGGACATCACCTTGTCCAGCGTGTCGGTGAGCTCGATCTCCTTGGCGAAGATGCCCTCCAGCAGCAGCTTCTCCACCACCGAGCCGACCACCTCGCCCGCCATGATGTCCGGGTGCCCGGCGCCCGGCGAGACCACGGGCATCTGCGAGACGCCGTACTCGCGCAGCACGCGGACGGCCTCGGCGACCGTCTCGCCCGGGTGCATGTGGACGAACTGCGGGACGCCGCCCTGCTCGATGCTCTCCTTGCGGGCCAGCACCTCGCCGATGTGCGCCTCGTCGGTGGAGGAGGGCAGGAAGCCGTAGTCCGCCATCCAGTCGTCGTTGAAGATCTTCGACAGGTAGCCGCGGCCGCCGTCCGGCAGCAGCACCACGACGACGTCGTCCGGCCCGAGCCGCTTCGCGACCTCCAGCGCCGCCACCACGGCCATGCCGCAGGAGCCGCCGACCAGCAGGCCCTCCTCCTTGGCCAGGCGGCGGGTCATCTGGAACGAGTCCTTGTCGGAGACGGCGACGATCTCGTCCGCGACCTGGCGGTCGTACGCGGTCGGCCAGAAGTCCTCACCGACGCCCTCGACCAGGTACGGGCGGCCGGTGCCGCCCGAGTACACCGAGCCCTCCGGGTCCGCGCCGATGACCTGGACCTTGCCGCCGGAGGCCTCCTTCAGGTAGTTGCCGGTGCCCGAGATGGTGCCGCCGGTGCCGACGCCCGCGACGAAGTGGGTGATCCGCCCGTCCGTCTGCTCCCACAGCTCCGGGCCGGTGGAGTGGTAGTGCGAGGCCGGGTTGTCCGGGTTGGAGTACTGGTCCGGCTTCCAGGCGTTCGGGGTCTCCCGGACGAGGCGGTCGGAGACGTTGTAGTACGAGTCCGGGTGCTCCGGGGCGACGGCGGTCGGACAGACGACCACCTCGGCGCCGTACGCGCGCAGCGTGTTGATCTTGTCGGTGGACACCTTGTCCGGACAGACGAAGATGCACTTGTAGCCCTTCTGCTGGGCCACGATCGCCAGGCCGACGCCGGTGTTGCCGGAGGTCGGCTCCACGATCGTGCCGCCCGGCTTGAGGGCGCCCGAGGCCTCGGCGGCCTCGATCATGCGCATCGCGATGCGGTCCTTCACCGAGCCGCCGGGGTTGAAGTACTCGACCTTCGCCAGCACGGTGGCGCTGATGCCCTCGGTGACCTTGTTCAGCTTGACCAGCGGCGTGTTGCCGACCAGGTCGATGATCGAGTTGTGGTACCGCACGGAGGGTCCTCCCGTTGTGTGGGCATGCGAGTGCATCCGGTACGGCAAGCCTAGGGCGTGCCCCGGGCGCACCTCCCCCTCCACTCTCGCTCCACCCAATGGCCGACGCCCACCGGTACTCCTGTCCTCCGCGCGGGTAAGAGCGCTGTTACAGGCATTTTCCGTGGCTCCCCTGCGGGGCTCCACGAGGACGCGAACACGACGACGCGAACGCGAGGACGCGAAGGGGGCAGCGGATGCCAGGCGCACAGGACTCGCGGGCCCGGGTGGCCCGCCGGATCGCCACCGCGGCCGCGTACGGCGGCGGCGGGCTCGGCCTGCTGGGCGTGGGCCTGGTCGGCGTGCTGCTGACCGAGAGCAGGCTCGCCGTCCAGGCCATCGGGGTCCTGGAGACCAACCCGCCCAAGGCGGACGGCGTCTACGGCGAGGCGTTCGCCGACGACCCGGTCGCCGACCGGCCCCCGCTCGTGCTGGCCGTCCTCGGCGACTCCACCGGCGCCGGCCTCGGCGTGCTGCGCGGCCGCGAGACCCCGGGGGCGCTGCTGGCCGCGGGCCTGGCCTCGGTGGCCGAACGGCCCGTACGGCTGGTCAACGTGGCCCGCTCCGGCGGCCGCTCCGCCGACCTCTCCGGCCAGCTGGAGCAGGCGCTTCCGCACCACCCGGACGTCGCGGTGATCATGATCGGCGCCAACGACGTCACCCGGCACAGCCCCGCCCAGCTGGCCGTGCGCCACCTCGGCGAGGCCGTGGCGGCGCTTCGCGCCAACGGCTGCCAGGTGGTGGTCGGCACCTGCCCGGACCTCGGGACGATCAAGCCCGTACGCCCGCCGCTGCGCTGGGTCGCCCGGCGGCTGAGCCGGCAGCTGGCCGCCGCCCAGACCATCGCCGTGATCGAGGCGGGCGGGCGGACGGTCTCGCTGGGCTCGCTGCTCGGCCCGGAGTTCGCCGCCCGCCCCGAGATGTTCGCCGCCGACCGCTACCACCCCTCCGCCCAGGGCTACGCCACGGCCGCGATGGCGGTGCTGCCCTCCGTCTGCGCGGCCCTCGGCCTGTGGCCGGAGGAGGAGCGCCCGGCCGAGCCGCTGGCGGGCGAGGCGGTGCTGCCCGTCGCGGTGGCCGCCGCCGCGGCCGCGGGGCGCTCGGGCACCGAGGTGGCCGCCGTGGACGCGGAGGGCGCGGGCCGCCGCTGGGCCCTGCTGCGCCACCGGCTGCGCATCGGCGCCGCCTTCGCACCGGAGGCCGTACGGGCCGCGCACGCCGCGGAGGCCGTTGAGCTGCCCGGGAACACGTCGGCCAGCTCACACGCCGGTACGGGTGACGCCTGACCTACCAGGCGGTAACTTTCCTCCCGGACGTCAGGTCCGCCGTCACCCAGCGAGGAGCCCGCCATGCCCGAAGCCGTCATCGTCAGCGCCGCCCGTTCGCCGATCGGCCGGGCCTTCAAGGGCTCCCTCAAGGACGTCCGCCCGGACGACCTGACCGCCCACATCATCCAGGCCGCCCTCGCCAAGGTCCCGCAGCTGGACCCGCGCGAGATCGACGACCTGATGCTCGGCTGCGGCCTGCCCGGCGGCGAGCAGGGCCACAACCTGGCCCGCATCGTGGCCGTCCAGATGGGCATGGACTACCTGCCGGGCGCCACCATCACCCGCTACTGCTCCTCCTCGCTGCAGACCACGCGGATGGCGCTGCACGCGATCAAGGCGGGCGAGGGCGACGTCTTCGTCTCGGCCGGCGTCGAGACCGTCTCGCGCAGCGTCAACGGCACCTCGGACGGCATGCCGGGCACCATGAACCCGCTGTTCGACGAGGCCCGGGCCCGTACCGAGAACCGCGCGGAGCAGGGCGGCGGCGAGTGGCACGACCCGCGCGAGGACGGGCTGGTGCCGGACGCGTACATCGCGATGGGCCAGACCGCCGAGAACCTGGCCGCCCTCAAGGGCATCACCCGCGCCGAGCAGGACGAGTTCGGCGTGCGCTCGCAGAACCTCGCCGAGGCCGCGATCAAGGCCGGCTTCTGGGAGCGCGAGATCACCCCGGTCACCACCCCCGACGGCACCGTGGTCAGCACGGACGACGGCCCGCGCGCCGGTGTCACCCTGGAGGGCGTCTCGGGCCTCAAGCCGGTCTTCCGCCCCGACGGCACCGTGACCGCCGGTAACTGCTGCCCGCTGAACGACGGCGCCGCCGCACTGGTGATCATGTCGGACGTCAAGGCCCGCGAGCTGGGCATCACCCCGCTCGCCCGGGTGGTCTCCACCGGCGTGAGCGCCCTGTCCCCCGAGATCATGGGCTACGGCCCGGTCGAGGCCTCCAAGCAGGCCCTCCGGCGCGCCGGCCTCACCATCGGCGACATCGACCTGGCCGAGATCAACGAGGCGTTCGCCGCCCAGGTGATCCCCTCCTACCGCGACCTCGGCGTCGACCTGGACCGGCTGAACGTCAACGGCGGCGCCATCGCCGTCGGCCACCCCTTCGGCATGACCGGCGCCCGGATCACCACCACGCTGATCAACTCCCTGCAGTGGCACGACAAGCAGTTCGGCCTGGAGACCATGTGCGTCGGCGGGGGCCAGGGCATGGCGATGGTCATCGAGCGCCTGAGCTGACACCCTCCCCGGGCGATCCGACTCTGCAGGAGGTCTGGACCACCCGTTTGGAGTGACGTAGCGTAATTGAGGGCCGGATCACACCGCGAGGTCGATCCGGCCCTCATTCCGTTCGTTTCCGGCCCGAAAATCGACACTGCGGAGCGGATCAACTCCACTGCGTAGAACGGCAGTACCTAACAATTTGGGGACAAGGGCGGAAGTACGGGACAAATTAGACATTCGCCACTGCGGTAACACCCCCACATGCGGCACTGTGGAGACGTAACCCCGTTCCACTCCTCGCTAGGAGTACGTTCCGTGAGCGCCGTCTACACCATCCTGCTACTGATCCTGATCACCGTGTCGACCGCCGTCCTGCTCCACCTCCGGGGCCTCTCCCGCCGGTTGGACGCACGGGCCGCGGCACCGGCCGCGCCCGCGCCCGTCGACGAGGCCGCGATACGCCGGGCCGTCGCCGAGGCGCTCGCCGCCGACCGCGAGCGGGAGATCACCGAGGCCCGGGCGTTCTGGGCCGAGCAGGAGGCGCGCGCCGCCGAGGACGCACCGCTCTTCGACTCCCCCTACACCGGCGCCTTCACCGGCACCGACGAGTGGCCCCTCTTCTTCCCCCGCCCCACCGGCCCGCAGGAGGCCGCCGACAACGCCGGGACGATGGACCCGGAGTTCGGCGAGGCCCTGCGCTCCGCGCTGGAGGACCTGATCAGCGACGACGGCACCGGCCCCGTCGAGCCCGGCCCCGAGGGCGGCGCTCCGCTGCGCCCCGGCCACCCGGCCGCGGAGAGCACCACGGACGCCCGCGCCCGCCGCGAGGCCGACCTGCTGGCCACCGGCCTGGAGGCCGGGCTGCTGGACACCGACCCGATCGTCGAGGAGGCCCCGGTCGCCGCGCCCGACCCGCGCCGCCACCCCTCGCACCCCGACTTCGTCCCGAGCCAGGCGCCCTCCCGCGAGTGGACCGACACCCGCCTCGCCGCCCTCGCCGAGGAGGCCGTCGCCCTGATCGACGTCCGCCCGGGCCCGCTCGGCACCCTGGACGTCTACGCCTTCGCGGACGGCACCACGCTGTGCGTCGCCCCCGGCGACCGCGAGGCCGCGTACCGGCTGATCGACGCCGTCCGCGCCGGCGAGCACGTCCGGCTGCTCGGCGGCTCGCGCTTCTCCGGCTCGTACTCGCTGACCTTCTCCACCGACGAGGAGGCCGTCTACGTCCTGGCGGACCGGGTGGTCGCCAGCATCTGACGGACGACGTACGCCAAAGGCCGCCCAGGTCATCGGGGTTACCGACCTGGGCGGCCTTTCGCGTACGCGGGGCCCGTCAGCCGCAGAGCGCCGCCGTGGCGCGCACCGAGGCCAGGGCCCGCTCCAACTCCCCGGCGGCCCCGGGGCCTTCCGGCAGGGCCGCCAGCGCGGCCGCCAGGTCGTGCCCGGCGACGGCCAGTTGGTCCCCCACCGCGAACACCCCGACGTCCGGCACCTCCCGGGCCGGCTCCCCCTCCGCCGCCAGCGCCGCCCCCGCCAGCTCCCGCGCCAGCGCCAGCCCTGCCCCCGCCCGCGAGGCGTGCCCGGGCACCGCGCCCAGCAGCCAGCTCTGCGGCATCGAGCGGAACCTGTCCGCGAGCGACTCGACGGCTTCGACCAACGGCTGTACGTCCATGGGGAGGAGCCTAGACGCCGCCGGGCCCCGGAGCTGGTGTGCTCCGGGGCCCGGCGGCAGTGCGGGGTGCGACCGTACGACTAGTCGTCGCCGCGCAGGATCGCGATCAGCCGCAGCATCTCGACGTAGATCCAGACCAGCGACAGGGTCAGCCCGAAGGCCGCCCGCCAGGACTCCCGCTGCGGGGCGCCCTGGGCGATGGCCGTCTCGATCTCCGCGAAGTCGAGCGACAGGAAGAAGGCGCCGAGGCAGATGCCGACCAGGCCGACCACGATGCCCAGCGGGCCCGAGCGCAGGCCCATGTCGGCGCCGAAGACGGCCGACGCCACGACGTTGACCAGCATCAGCAGCACGAAGCCGATCGCGATCGAGATGCCGATCCGCTGGTAGCGCGGGGTGACCCGGATCCGGCCGCTCTTGTAGGCGAACAGGATCGCCGCGAAGACCGCCGCCGTGCCCAGGACCGCCTGGACCACGATGCCGTTCAGCATGGTGTTGAAGGCGTGCGAGACGGCGCCGAGCGCGAAGCCCTGGAGGGCCGCGTACGTCAGGATCAGCGGCGGGCTGACGCTGCGCTTGAAGGACACCACCAGGCCGACCACCATGGCGATCAGGCTGGCGGCGATCGCGAAGCCGAAGTTCTCGAACGGCAGGGCGAACCAGGCCACCGCACCGGCGACAACCATCGTCAGCAGCGTCATGGCCGTACGGGCCACCACGTCGTCGAGCGTCATCCGCCCGGTGGCCGCCGGGCCCGCCGACGGGCCGTTGTACATCTGGTACAGCTGCTCGTCCGTCATCGGGGCCTGCCCCGGTGCCGGCTGGGCGTACTGCGTGCCCGCGTAGGGGTTGTGGCCGTACGGTGCCCCGGCCTGCTGGTTCGGGCCGAACCCCGCGTAGCCGGAGTCGCGGGTGAAGGACCCCTCCCGCGAGAAGACCGGGTTGCTGCTTCTCATTGCTCATTCCCTCCGTGGCGGCACTGCACCGCCCGTACACCAGGGTAATGGCTTGGCAAAAATTTCGGGAGACGCCGCAAGGATGAGACGGTGAACGACTTTCGGCGGGGACGCCGACGGCGCCCCCGCCAGTCGAGCGGTGCCCGGAGCCGGACTCGAACCGGCACGGCCTCGCGGCCAAGCAGTTTTAAGCTGCCCGTGTCTGCGTTCCACCATCCGGGCGTCCTGCGAACCACCCCGAAGCCTAGTCGCCCGGATCGCCCTTTCGCATGTTCCCGGCCAGGGAAGTTGTCATGTTTCCTTGCCATCTGACGAACTGTCCGCGATTCGGCCACCGGGAGCGAACATTCCGGCCACCGACCTCCTCTCAGGGCTGACGTCATACCGCAGGAGGAGGGGCCCGAGCCGGTGTACGCCCAGCGGTGGTCGCCCCAACCCTTCGGCGGAGCGACGAAGTTCCATGATCGCGGACCGAGCATGGAGATACGAACCCGCGACCCCTCGAGGAGCACCCCGTGACCACGTCGACCGCAACCGCCGTCCGTACCGGTCGGGCGGCCGCCCGCGCGACCGGCCTGAACAAGGTCTACGGGGAGGGGGAGACCCGCGTGGTCGCGCTCGACGACGTCAGCGTCACCTTCCCCCAGGGCGAGTACACCGCCATCATGGGCCCCTCCGGCTCCGGCAAGTCCACCCTCATGCACTGCATGGCCGGCCTCGACACCGTCTCCTCCGGCTCCACCACCATCGGCGAGACCGAACTCGTCGGCCTCAAGGACAAGCAGCTCACCCAACTGCGCCGCGACCACATCGGGTTCATCTTCCAGGCCTTCAACCTCCTCCCGACGCTGACCGCCCTGGAGAACATCACCCTCCCCATGGACATCGCCGGCCGCAAGGCCGACAAGGCCTGGCTCGACCGCGTCGTCGACACCGTCGGCCT